>CAMAVA010000118.1 GCA_945861515.1 Brevundimonas vancanneytii
CCGTCATCCAGCACGAACTTGATCGGCTTGGGACCGTCCACCGAACGCGCCGGCGCCTTGGGCTCGGTGCGCACCATCAGATTTTCGACCTTGAAGCCCGCCGTATCGGCATTGGCGATATTGTTGGCGATGATGTCCATCTCCCGGCGCAGGGTCATCTGCCGGGACAGGCCGATGTACATTGCGTTGTCCAGAAAGGCCTCCTGAAAGCATTGCGACGGGCGGTCGCGTTCAAGCGTTACAGTGCAAGGGGCGGGCCAGCCGAAAATACAAATAAAAACAATGAATAAGAAGGTTAACGCTGCCCGGCCGGCGATTTCTGCCGGGTGGTTTTCGACCCGGTAAAAACCCCTTCTTAACTAACTGTGACCCATGAGTGGGGCGGGCGCTTTCGCCCCGGGGAACTCGGTGCTGTGTCCAAGGACAAGGTCAAGGAACCAGACGGCGGGGCCGACGGCGCAGCGGTCGGCGAGGACGGCCTGCCGATCGCCGGCAAGAAGAAGCTCGACCCGAAGATCCTGATCATCGCCGCTGTCGCCGCCGTGCTGGTTCTGGGCGGCGGCGGCGCGGGCGCATGGTTCCTGTTCCTGAAGCCAAAACCGGCAGAGACGGCCGAAGCCGGGGAGCATGGCGCCAAGGAAGGCGCCAAGGAGAAAGACAAGAAAAAGAAGAAGGGCGGCGATCACGAGAAGGGCGGCAAGGCGGAGCCGGGCGCGGCGACCGTCAAGGAAGGCCCGGACGGGATCGTGTTTTACACCCTGCCGGACATCGTCGTGAACATGCAGACAGCCGATGGCCGGCCAACCTTCCTCAAGCTCAAGCTGACCCTGGAATTGCCAGATGAGCACCTGGTGGAGGAGTTGGACCCGGCCCTGCCCCGGGTGAACGACATGTTCCAGACATTCCTTCGGGAATTGCGGCCGGAAGACCTGTCTGGAAGCCAGGGCAGCTATCAGCTGCGCATGGAAATCCTGCGCCGGGTCAACCTCCTGGTCGCGCCGTCCAAGGTCAATGCCGTCCTCATCGAGGAGATGCTGATCAACTAGGCCAAGGCCTGGGTGAGCAAATGACCATGGCGGACGAACTGGACGATCAGGCGGCACTGGCGCAATGGGCGGCGAACAACGCGCCCGGTGAAACCGTGGCTGCCGCCAGCGCGGACTGGGAAACCGTCGAACCTGATACCCAGGCCATCATCGGGTCCGAGCGAATCCTCAATCAGGACGAAATCGACAGCCTGCTCGGCTTTGATCTGAATGAAGATGACTCCGGTGAGCGGACCGGGATTCGGGCCATCATCAATTCGGCGCTGGTGTCCTACGAGCGCCTGCCGATGCTGGAAATCGTCTTCGACCGTCTGGTGCGGTTGATGACGACTTCGCTGCGCAATTTCACGAGCGACAACGTCGAGGTCAGTCTCGACAACATTTCCTCGATCCGGTTCGGCGACTATCTGAACTCGATTCCCTTGCCCGCAATTCTCTCGGTGTTCCGGGCAGAGCAGCTGGACAACTACGGCCTGCTGACCGTGGATTCCAATCTGATCTATTCCATTGTCGATGTGTTGCTCGGCGGTCGTCGGGGCACGGCGGCGATGCGAATCGAAGGCCGTCCCTACACCACGATCGAGCGGGTCCTGGTCCAGAGGATGGTCGAGGTCGTGTTGCAGGATGCGCAGCAGGCCTTCGAGCCCCTGACGCCAGTCAATTTCGTTCTGGACCGGCTTGAGACCAACCCACGCTTTGCCGCCATCGCACGGCCGGCCAATGCCGCGATCCTGGTGAAGCTGCGGATCGACATGGAAGACCGGGGCGGGCGGATCGAGCTGTTGTTGCCCTATGCGACGCTCGAGCCGATCCGCAAGATGCTGCTGCAGCAGTTCATGGGCGAGAAGTTCGGCCGCGACAACATCTGGGAAAGCCATCTGGCGACCGAACTCTGGACCACCCAGATGGAGGTTCGCGCCGTACTGGACGAACAGCAGACACCGCTCAGCAAGGTGCTGGACCTGAAGGTCGGGGACACCTTCATGCTGAACGCCACGCCTGACAGCCTGGTCGAACTGAGGGCCGGGACGATTCCTCTGACCCGGGGCCGCATGGGTCGCCGCAATCATCACATCGCCATCCGTTGCGAAGCGCCGCTGGATCAGTCGGCCAAACATGCTGTTCAAAAGAGACTGACATGAGCCTCGTCGCCATCGCCATGAACATCCTGCTGGCCCTGCTGCTTGTGGCGGCCCTGGTCTTCGGCTGGCGCCTGGAACGGCAGCTGAAGGCGTTGCGGGCAGGACATGAGAATTTTGGGCGGGCGGTCGCCGATCTGGATTTGGCCGCGGCGCGGGCCGAAGCTGGCCTGGCCGCCCTGCGCGCTGCGAGCCTCGAAGCCGATGAAGGACTGGCCGTGCGGATCGAAACCGCCAAGGCCCTGTCCGAGCAACTGGACCGCACCCTGGCGGAACGTCCGCGTCGGGCTGCGGAACCCGCCCGTGATGACGACTGGCTGGACCGCCCGAGCGCGCCTGTTCGGGAGCGCGCCGCCTATGTTCGGCCGGAACCGGCGACGACTCCTCGCTCGCGCGCCCGGATCGACGATGAACTGTTCGAGCCGCAATCTTCAAGCGGGCGACTGCGATCCATCCCCGGAGGTCGTTCATGAGTCGTATTCCGCGAATTCTGCCGCTTGCCGGCATCGCTGTGGCTGGTGTGCTGGCGGTGAACGCGCTGGCGGGCGCCGACAGTGTCCCACGGCTGTTTTCCGGAGCGCGGGCCTGGGCTGAGGGTACGGCGGAGACGCCGACCGCTGAAAAGGACAAGGCCAAGGCCCAATCGGAGGCCGCAGTCGCTAAGGTGCCAGCCAAACCCAACGCGGCCGTCTGTGCGCCAACTGCGGCCGAACTGGCCCGCGAGGCGGGACTGTCTCCGTCAGAGCTTCGAACGCTGCAAAGTCTTGGCGACCGCCGGGGTCAACTGGACGAGCGGGAACAGGGGATGGATGTTCAGATGCAGCTACTGGCGGCCGCCGAAGCCAAGCTGGACGCCAAGTTCAAGGCGCTCAATGGCCTGAAGGGCGATATCCAGTCGCTGCTCGGTCAGGCTGACGACCAGCAGGCGCAGGAGATCACGCGCCTGGTGGCCGTGTTTTCGGCCATGAAGGCCAAGGATGCAGCCGCCCAGATGCGGGTATTGGACGACAGCGTCCGCCTCCCGATCGCGAGCAAACTGAAAGAAAGAACCCTGGCCGCAATTCTGGCGCAGATGCCGCCGGTTGAGGCCAAGCAGATCACCGAAGCGCTTGCTCGCCGGTTCACCGCCAACGCAGCGGTCCTGGCGGGCAAGCAGGCCATGGCGCCGGCTGCCAGGACGGAGCCCGGCGCTGGCGCTTCGGCCCAGGCGGCAGCAGGCGAGACCGCACCGGCCGAACCCGCGGGCTCCAGGTCGGCTGCCGGCAAGCCTGCGCCGGGCAAGGCGGGCTAGATGTCCCTTCGCCGGACCCTTCGCTCCGGTGTGGCGGCAGCCTGTATCGTCGGGCTCGCCGCGCCCGTTGGCTATGCGGCTCCGGCGGCCGCCAGTCGCTCGGCGCTGGATGTCCGGGTGGCTCAGGCCAAGACCTTTTCGAGGATCGAGTTTCATTGGGCCGGGGGTGCGAAGGTCCAGAACAGGCGTGAGGGACAGATCCTGGTGTTGCGGTTCAATCGCGACACCAAGCCGGATCTGGCGCTCTTGCGCGCCAGTCCGCCCCGCTGGCTGAAGGGCGCCGAGGCCCGGCGAGAAGGCGGCTTGCTTGAGATTCGCCTGACCCTGGCGGACGATGCTGACGCCACGGTCGGAAAGGACGAGGGCGCAACCTTCGTCAACATATTCGCCCGCAAGGAAGCCGAAGCGGAGTCCGCTGCCGAGACTGAGGTCGTAGAAGCTCCCGCCGCTGACCGGCCGGATCCGATCCCGGCCAACGGCGTCGTTCCGGTTACGGCGGAGGTTATCGCCAACCGCACGACATTGAAGTTTCCATGGAAGGCCCCACCCGGCGCAGCGGTTTTTCGACGCGGCGAGGCCGTCTGGATCGTCTTCGACGCGCCCGCCCGGCTTGATGTTTCGCGCCTGCCAAAGGGCGGCCGCTATCGCAACCTGACAGTCCATATCGGTAAAGACTACGCTGCCGTTCGGATGGTGGCGCCAAAAGACTCGCAGATCACCGCAACGGGCGAGGGGGCGGTCTGGACAGTGTCCCTCGGCCAGGGGGGAGCGCCGTCGACTTCCGGAGCCATCACTGTCGGTCGCGATGCGGAATCCGCCCAGGCTGGACTGTCTGTCGCTCTGGCTGGCGCGGGCAGGCCGGTCTGGATTGACGATCCAGCAGTGGGCGACAGGATTGCCGTAGTGCCGGCGCTGGCGCCGGCCAAGGGTCTGAACAGCCGCCGCGACTTCGTCGACATGGCCATGCTGCCGACCATACACGGTCTGGCGATCGAGGCCTATTCGCCGGGACTCGCCGTGGAGGCGGATGGCGATCTTGTACGGATCGGGAGCCAGGCCGGCCTGGCCCTTTCCCCCGGCTGGGCTTCGGTCGCTGCGCCGGCCACCGCAGTACTGGGTGCGCCGTTGCGGGCCTCCATGCCCGCCCTGATTGGCGAAGACTGGGCCAAGACGGGCGATGCCGGTTTCATGAAGCGCTACGACAGCCTGCTGGCCGAAGCGGCGGCCGAGACCCAGAAGGGCGATTCAGCCCCGACCGAGGCGAGGATGGCTCTGGCGCGCTTCCTGATCGGCACGGAGCTCTCCTACGAAGCCATTGGCGTCCTGAATGCAGCGGCCCGGTCGCGGGAAACCCTGATGGGCGATCCGGAGTTCCGCGGCCTGCGGGGCATTGCCCGGGCGATGGCGGGCCGACTGAAGGAGGCGGACAGCGATCTTTCGACGCCGATCCTGACCGATGACCCTTCTTCTGCTGCTTGGCGCGGATACATCGCAGCCCGTCAGGGGCAATGGGCCGAGGCCCGGGCCAAGTTCGCAGAGGCGGGACAGGCCATGGAACTGTTCCCGGCCTTCTGGCGTTCGCGGTTCGAACGGGCCAGCGCCGAGGCGGCCATCGGTCTGGGGGATTTCGACGCTGCGAGCAGCAGTCTTTCCCGCGCCGGCCTGCCGGGCCTGCCGCCGGCCGAGGAAATGGCTAATCGGCTGATGGAGGCCCGTTTGCTGGAGGCGAAGGGCGACAAGGACAAGGCCCTCGCCATCTACGAACTGATCGCCAAGGCGCCGCTGCAGCAGTATGCCGCTCCAGCCCAGCTCCGGGCGACCCAGATCAAGCTTGAACAGGGCAAGGTCACGGCGGGACAGGCCGTGGCGGTGTTTGACGGACTTCGCTATCGCTGGCGCGGCGATGCGACCGAGCTCGAAACGATCCGGGTGCTGGGGCAACTCTACCTGAACCAGGGTCGCTACCGTGAGGCGCTGGAGGCCTTGCGTTCGGCCGGAAGCCGCCTTCCCGATCTGCCGGCGGCGGTTGATCTTCAGAATGACCTGGCTTCGGCCTTTCGGTCCCTGTTCCTGGATGGTCTGGCTGACGGCCTGGAGCCGATCCAGGCCCTGGGCCTGTTCGAGGACTTCAAGACCCTGACGCCGATCGGCGCGGACGGCGACCTGATGGTCCGCAAGATGGTGCGGCGCCTGGTCGACGTCGATCTGCTCGATCAGGCAGCCAACCTGATGAAGTATCAGGTCGACAACCGGTTGGATGGGATTCCCAAGGCGCAAGTGGCCACCGACCTGGCCCTGATCTACCTGATCGACCGCAAACCGGAGCAGGCCCTGGCGGCCATCAATGGATCCAGAACAACAGTGCTGCCGACGGCGCTCAATGCCGAGCGCCGGATCATCACCGCCCGGGCCATGATGGGGCTGGGACGACTGGATACGGCCCTCGAGATCATCGAAGCCGACACCACGCCCGAAGCGGTCGACGTCAAGGCCGAGATCGCCTGGAAGAGCCGGAGCTGGCCGCAGGCCGGCGAACTCTTCGAGAAAACCCTCGGAGATCGTTGGAAAACACCGCTTGGGCTTCGTCCCGATGAAGAAGGCAGGCTGCTTCGGGCAGGGGTCGCCTTCAGCCTGGCTGGCGACGATGCTGGCCTCAATCGGATGAGAGGCCGCTACGAGTCCTTCTTTGACGGCGGTCGCAACCCCGAGGCGCTGAAGGTAGCGTTCGCCGCTTCGGATGGCGGCCAACTGACCACCGCAGACTTCACCCGCAGTGTCGCCGAAACGGAAGCCTTCAACGGCTGGGTGGGTCGCATGAAGACCCGGTTCCGCGAAAAGCCGGCTCCTGTCGGCGCGCCGACGGCAAAACAGGCTCAGGCCCCGACCAAGCCGGCCGCCTCAAAGGGCTGACCGGCTTTACCCGGGCTGGAAACTTTCCACGAGGCTGCCGGCCACGAGTCGCCAACCGTCGACCAGCACGAAGAAGATCAGCTTGAAGGGCAGGCTGATCACAACGGGTGGCAACATCATCATGCCCATGCTCATCAGCACACTGGCGACGACCAGGTCGATGACCAGAAACGGCACGAACAGCAGGAAGCCGATCTCGAAGGCCCGCTTGAGTTCGCTGATCATGAAGGCCGGGGTCACGACCCGAAGAGGCGTATCGCGCAGGGTTTTCGGGCGCTCGATCTTGGACAGGCGGATGAACAGGGCCAAATCGTCAGGGTCGACCTGACTGAGCATGAAGACCTTCACGGGACCGGCCGCAGAATCAAAGGCTTCGGGCAATTCCATCTGCTGATCCAGCAGGGGGCGGATGCCTTCATCGTAGGATTTCTGGAAGGTCGGAGCCATGATGATGGCCGACAGGAACAGGGCCAGGCTGATCAGGACAGCGTTGGGCGGACTCTGCTGCAGCCCAAGCGCTGTGCGAAGCAGGCTGAGGACCACAGTGATCCGCACAAAACTGGTCGTCATGATAACGATGGACGGCGCCAGGGACAGGACGGTCAACAGGCCAACCAGTTGCACAACCCGCTCGGTCAGGCCGGCTCCGCTACCTAGGTCGACGTTCAAGGTTTGAGCTACCGCTGTTTCAGGCAATGCCACAGCGGCCGCTGTCATCAGGCTCACTGCAAGGACGCGCATTCCAAGCGAGAAGGACGAGCGGAGTATTGAGCCGGACATCAGGCAGTCTCCGAAGCTGCGGCCTTGCGGGCGCGGGCGGGTTTGAGGGTCTCCAGCATCCGGCCTTCCCCGAGCAGCACCAGTCGCTCTTCACCGTCCAGTCGGATCAGGACCAGACGGCGTGTGGGGTCGAGCACGAGGGTCTCCACCAGCGTCAAACGACGGGGCCCTGCCTGCCCCTGAAACCGCGAAATGACGTCTGGTCCGAAGCGCCGCAGGCCAACGGCGGTCAGGCCGATCAGGCCCAGGGTCACGGCCAGGGCGGCGACGGCCTGGAGGGTCTGGGCGATGTCCATGGGTCTGTTTCGAAAGACTCGTCCGAGGAAGGCTCCTTCAAATGACCCTCAAGTCTTAAGGGCCGATTAACCCTGTTTCTTCACTCTTGGCCTCATGAGTATCGACAACATCCCGCTCTTCTCGATGCTGCGGCAGAGGCTTGGCCATCTGTCTGACCGGCAGAAGGTCATTGCGGAGAATGTCGCCAATGCGGACACGCCGGGTTATCTGGCCCGGGACACCAAGCCCTTTCGCTTTGAAGCCAACTTGGCGAATGGCCGGTCAGGCCTGACCGCCAGTTCTGTTCAGCAGGCCCAGACTCGGCCGGGACATATTGCCGGAAAACCGATGAAGCCGCCGCCGTCGCCGGGACGGATCGTCAAAGCGGCCGACTCAGAGACGACCCTCGATGGAAACGGCGTGGTTCTCGAAGACCAGATGATCAAGATGACCGAGACGCGGATGCAATACGACGCCGCCATCGGCTTCTATCAGAAATCCATGGCCCTGCTGCGCATGGCTGCCCGGCCGCCCGGCCGCTGATTGTTCTAGAGGATTGCGCGATCCATGCCCGAGATCCCCTCCCAGTCCAACGCCACCATGCGGATCGCGGCCAGCGGCCTGCGGGCCCAGCAGTCGCGGATGCGGATCATCGCCGAGAACCTGGCCAACGCCAATTCTACCGCCCGAACGGCCGAAGGCGACCCCTATCGACGTCAGGTTTCGGTCTTCCAGCCCGAAGCCGTCGATGGCGGGCAGGGGGTTCGGATGGCGCGGGTCGAGCCAGATCGGAAAGAGTTCCGCACGGCCTATGATCCAGGTCACCCAGCGGCCAATGCAGAGGGCTATGTAAAGCTGCCCAACGTCGACAGCCTGGTCGAGGCCCTGGACCTGCGGGAGGCCCAGCGGGCCTATGAGGCCAATCTGAACGTCATCGAGACGGCGCGGTCCATGGACCAGCGCACCCTTGAACTGCTCAAGCGCTAGGATTCTGAACGATGATGTCGCCGCTCGCCGCCGCCAAGGCCTATGCCGCCGTCCAGAAGTCCGCCGGTCTTGGCGGCGGAAACGATGTCGGCGCCCCCAGCGGCGCCAGTTTCGGCGACCTGCTCAAGTCGGTGATGGGCGACGCGGTCCAGAACTCCAAGGCTGCGGAATCCCAGATGGCGGCCCATGTGGCCGGCAAGACCGAACTGATCGATGTGGTGACCGCCATCTCCTCTGCCGAGGCCAGCCTGGAAACGGTCATGGCCGTCCGGGACCAGGTCATCAGCGCCTACCAGGAAATCATGCGGATGCCCATCTGAGGGTTGTCAGGCCGTCCCCGGTTGATGAACGCAACATAACCTGACGCTCAGACGGGCTTCAGGGCCATTGGCGCAAAACCCTCCTCATGGAGTTCACCCGCACCGGGCGAGCCTGAAAGAGGAAGGATGCCAAGCCATGAAAAAGATCCTGCTGACCCTGGCCGCGACCGCTGCTGTCGCCGCCGCCCTGCCTGCCGCTGCCGCCCCCTATGCCCCGGCTCATCGCAGCTACGGTGAAGCTCACGCCATTCGCCAGATCAATGAGCGGCAGGCCAATCTCGCCGACCGCATCCATGTCGCCAGCCGCCGGGGTGTCCTGCGTCCGCGGGAAGCCGGCATGCTGAAGTACCGCCTGGACCAGATCCGCTACACCGAGCGGATGTTCAAGCGGGATGGCCTGGACCGTCGTGAAATCTGGATCCTGAACCAGCGCCTGGACGCCCTGTCCTCGCAGGTCCGGTTCCTGATCCGCACCTGACCCGATCAGGTTTATCGAACCGGGGAGGGGGCGGCCGTCGGGCCGCCCCCTTTTTCATGATCAGAAGGCCAAAGTCGCCACCACCGGCACATGGTCCGAAGGCTTCTCCCAGCCACGCACATCGCTGTGAATATCCAGGGCTGTCAGCCGATCGGCCGCCTGGGGGGACAGGAGGTGATGGTCGATCCGGATGCCCAGGTTTCGAGGCCAAGCCCCGGCCTGATAATCCCAGAAGGTGTAGCCGCCTGGTGCGCCGTCCATCTGCATATAGGCGTCGACAAGTCCCAGATTCTTCAGCCCGCGAAACGCGCCCCGGCTCTGGGGTTGAAACAGGGCGTCGTTGGCCCAAGCCTCCGGAACGGCAACATCGGCAGCCTCCGGAATGACATTGTAGTCGCCCGCCAGAACCAGGGTCTCTTCGAGCGCCAGAAGGTCGCTGGCATGGGCCGTCAGACGCGCCATCCAGTTTAGCTTGTAGGGAAACTTTTCGGTCCCGACCGGATTACCATTGGGCAGATAGATCGAAGCCACCCGAACCGGGGAGGGGCCGGAGACCACCGCTTCGATATAGCGCGCCTGTTCGTCGGCATCATCGCCCGGCAGCCCGCGTCGCACATCCTCAAGGGGCGTCTTGGACACCAGAGCCACGCCATTATAGGTCTTCTGCCCGTGCGTGACCACATTGTATCCGAGCCGCTCAAAGGCCTCGCGGGGGAACTTCTCGTCTACGCATTTGATTTCCTGAAGACAGGCCACGTCCGGCGCCGCGTCTTCGAACCATTGCAGCACAGTGGGCAGGCGCGCATTGACAGAGTTCACGTTCCAGGTGGCGATACGCATTGACGGCTCCGGTGGGACCCGTAGAGGCTAGGGCTCATGGACGAAGGGCTCAAGCAGGCACGAACGGAAAAGGGCCGAAGGGCGGCCTTGCTGGCGGCCTTGACCCTGGTTTGTCTTGCCATGGTTCCCTTCGGGGCGGTCGGCGCGCTGTTTTCGCCCCTGGTGTTCGATCACCGGCCCAACCTGCTGAACCCCGTCGCCTGGACGGTGTTCCTGCTCCTGGTGGGGTTCTGGATCGCCTGCATCCTCAGCCCCTTCGCGGCATGGGTCACCTGGTCGCGGGGGCAGGAATCCTATGCCTGGATTGCAATCGCCATCCCTGGGGTGTGGTTGATCGCGGGGCTGGTAGCGATGCAGTTCGTTCCTGGCTGATCAGGCCCGCAGCGCTCGCCCCGGTCCTGATTGCGCTTACAGACAGGGTTTGAGGCAACCCTTTTCAGGGTCTTCAGATCGAGAAACTGACTCCGCAGCCACAGCTGGATTTCGCATTTGGGTTTCTGACCCGAAACTCTGCCGATGCCAGTTCGTCGACAAAGTCGATTTCCGAGCCCTTCAGCAGGTCGAGCGACATCTCGTCGAT
>CAMAVA010000119.1 GCA_945861515.1 Brevundimonas vancanneytii
AGTTTTTTTGTCGGCGAAGCCGGCGAGAGCGCCGACGGCTGCGGGCCAGGCCGGCCGGTCTGACGGACCTTGGCAGAACGGGATGAAAACAGCGGTCATGGCGGCGCCCCCCAGGCTGTCGAAGCGGAGGCGGCATTATCGCATGGCGGTGGACAAGCGTCGGGTTTGACGGCGTCAGCCCCGCTCTGCATTGTTCCACGATCGGGTGATGGGCGGATTTGGGTACAGGGAGGTCAGCATGGCGGTTCTCACGATCCGAGGCCTTGATGATGCGACCATGACCCGCCTTCGCCTTCGGGCAGCCCTGCATGGCCGCGCAATGGAGGACGAGGCCCGTGACATCCTGCGGGCCGCGCTTTCGACGGAGGTCCAGCGCCCTGCCAGTCCGGGTGAGGCTATCCATAAGCGTTTCGAGGCCCTGGGCGGCGTCGATCTGACTGACCCGTCCCGCGAAGCCATCCGTGCCCCGGCCGACTTTCACAAATAGTCGTCCCGGACGCCAATCGGATTTCGTTTGGGGTGACGCGCCTGCCGGAGCCCAGGGGAATGACCTGGATCGCCGATCAGCAAATGGCCGGCCTGTTCACCACCACCCTGACCCAAGTAGAGATCTTCTGCGGTCCGGCGCTACTGCCCGATAGGCGGCGCCGGGATGATCTGCTTGGCGCCGCCCGCGCTATGTTCGAAATCGATCTTGCCGGGCGGGTCCTGCCCTCCGATTCCAATGCCGCGCTTGTCTATCCGCAGATCGCCGCCGGCCGGAAGCAGGGCGGCAAACCCATCAGCCAGATCGACGCCCAGATCGCCGCCATCGTCCGCTCACGCGGCGCCAGACTGGCGACCCGCAATGTTCGCGACTTTGTTGAGTGCGGGATTGTGGTGGTTGATCCTTGGGGAGAGAGCTGAGGCGGGCGGGCTTCAAGCGCCTGTTACCCATTCGCCCGGACCCGCCAAGTCGCTGAACGGATTGGGGGGTCAAGTTCAGCGGCGCCGAAACGCCGACTGTCCGTGGGCAGGCCGGACGATCTGACGGGCCCTTTCCGAATGGAAAAAACAGCGGTCATAGGGTCGCCCCTGGACTGTTGAAGCGGAGGCGGCATTGTCGCATGGCAAGGGGCGGTGGGGGTTTGGCAGGGCGGAGTCCAATCGCACTGGAAAGCGAATCGAGACTGTTCAACCCTCAGGCGGCATTGCACTGTCTGTGCGTTGAACTTGAGGTGATCTGGCGATGGCCATTCCTGACTACCAGAGCGCCATGCTGCCCTTGCTAAAGCGGGTATCCGAAGCCAGGGAGCCTGCGAGCATCATGGAATTGATGCCTGCGCTGGCGGCCGATTTCGGACTCTCCGAGGAAGAGATGGCGGAACGCCTGCCCAGCGGAGTGCAGGGTGTCTTCCACAATCGACTTCACTGGGCGAAGTTCTACATGACCCGGGCCGGACTGCTGGAAACCACAAAACGGGGGCGGTTCCAGATCACGCCCGAAGGCTCCGCCCTGCTGAGAACGGGGCTCACCCAGATAACCAGCCAGACCCTGTCGGCGTCGCCGGCATTCAAGGCCTGGTTCAGGAGCTCGCAAGCCAGCCCGACCAACACCTCCTTCACCGAACCTGCTGTTGATGCATCTGGGGCAACGCCAGAGGAACGGATCGAAGAAGCGCGCAAGGAACTGGAAGCCAATCTCAAGGCTGAAATCCTGGATCGCGTCAGGCAGATGCTGCCGGCGGATTTCGAGCAGCTCATCATTCAGCTGCTCGTCCGGATGAACTACGGGCAAGGCCGTGACGAACTGGCCAAGGCGCTTGGTGGGTCGGGTGACGGTGGCGTGGATGGCGTCGTCCACCAGGACCCCCTCGGCCTGGACCGTGTGTATATCCAGGCGAAACGATACAAGGAGGGCAACAACGTCGGACCGGAAGCCATCAACAGCTTCATCGGCGCCCTCAACATCAAGAAGGCCAACAAGGGATTGTTTGTCACGGCATCCGGCTTCTCGAAACAGGCTCGGGAACATGCAATGGCCTCCAGTCTTCATGTCGTATTGATCGACGGAGAGCGACTTGCCGAACTTATGATCCGACATGGCGTGGGCGTGCTGAAGCGGCATACCGTCGAGATCAAGACCCTCGATGAGGGGTTCTTCGAAGGGTAAGGATCTCCTTGGAGAGACCCGAAAGCAGAGCGACCGGATTGGGTGTCCCTACCTTGCTGGATTGCACAACCTCGTCGCGAAAGTTTTGATGGCGCTGAGTTCATTCCAGCGAAACGGGTCGATGGGCATGAGGCGGTTGATGCGGCCAGAACGCCAAACCATCCCGACAATTCGATTTAGTGTCCCCTGAATGTGAGGGTCATAGCGCCAGCGCCCGGTTGAGATCATCGTGCTCGAAGGCGCTGGCCATCCTGGTGATTTCTGCGGAGCGCGCGCCGGCCGCCCTAGCGGTTTCACGCCACGTCGCCGTCACGGTCGCGACCTCCTTTATGATTGCGCGGGCCTGCTGCAGTGTAAGGCCGAAGAACTCTGAGGCTCCTTCAAGCAAGTCGAGCGAGCAGGTGCCCTCGTCCAGGTCGATGTTCGTCGTCAGGACGCGCGCCTTGAGGTCGGTGGGCACCGGGTTGAGGTCGTAGGCGGGAGAGAGAGACCATCCCGCCTTGCCAAGCCAAAGGAAGCCATGGTTGCGCAGGTGGTCGTCAACATTGGAAATCATCACATTGAAGACGACCCGCCGATAGAGGGCATGGGCGTCGGTCTTCCCCTGTGCGCCGTGTTGCGCAAGAGCGTCGACGATCTCCGGATAACTGCCGCGCTCCCCGTCCCTGGCGCCCATCATCGCCATCGCTGACAGGAAGGGGATACGGAGCGAGCCATGCCGATCGAAGCGTCGCGACAGCATCACCGACTTGCCGGCGACCTCGATCAGCTGATGGTGCGGCGTGGTGATGCCGGACTGCTCGGCCAGCCGCAGGGCGACCTCCTCCCATGTCTCCATGCTGTAGTCGTCGGTCTCCTTTGGAAACTTGGCGATGGAGAGGTGTCCGTGCTGGTCGACGACCGAAGCTTTCGGTCGGGCGCCGCCGAGGGAAGATCCGGGGGCGAAGATGAGTTGCAGGTCCTCGTCTGTTTCCTCGTCCCGGAGGATCCGTTCGGTGACCTGGAGCAGCCGCCCAAGGTCGATCAGGGCGGGGACACCGGCGCGGATCGACGCCTGGTACGTCTCTTCGCCCGCCCGGCGGAATCTGAGGGCGCCCAGGCGAGTCTCGTCGGCGACGCCGAGCAGGTAATCGCTTTCCGCTAGGGTACGAACAGCGCGGCCTTCGTGATTGGCAAGACGGCGCTCGGCCCGTTGCATGAGGCGGCGACCCCATGTGTCGGGCGCTGAGTCCGATAGGGCGCCGAAGGTCGCCCGTCCGGCAGGCGGGGCGAAGGCACCGCGGGTCAGGGCAAGGGCGGGCTCAAGCGCGAACCTGTCTGGATCGGCGAGCCAGGTGGCATCATACTCGAAAAGGATAGTCTCTGTGCCGCGAACGCCATTGCTCCTGGCGAGTCCGATAGGGCGCAAGCGGCCGTTCAGGTCGATATGGACCTCGAAATCAACCATCGCTGGACGATCGGACGATTCGTTTGAGATGGACGTGCCTGGGTAGGGCGGCGCTGGCCAGCGCTTGTCCAACCGGGTCGTTGCCGATGTCGGCAATCTGACCCAGGCCTTCGAGCAAGCCGAGTGCCTGAAGCACGCCGGCATAGATGCCGATGCTGACATTGGTGTCCCCGGCCTCGATCTTTTGCAGAGTCGAACGGGACGTAAAAGCGCGTTCTGCGACGACAGCCATCGGCAATCGCCGACGCCGTCGGGCATCGTGGATGTCAGCACCCAGCTTGCGCAAGGCTCTGCGCACAGCGGCGGGGGGATTGTGGGGTGTCGGCATTTGTATGCGTCGTGCTACAGATTACGCAAATATGTAGCACAAAGCTTACAACTGTTCCAGTCACATCCAGCGAGGGTCATCCCGGCAAGGGCAGGGATCGCAGACCGCCCGCGCGAGGATTTCATTCTCGGTGGCTGGGCCCGTGCAATGTCGGTGGAAAGTCCTGTGATGCTTCAGTCAGCCTGTCCGCCGAAAGCGGCAGAACGCCCCGCGCCCCGCCGTCCATGTTCCAGCCAGGCGGCCAGGTCTGGCGACAGTTCGGCCTCGACGCGGGACTGGTAGAGGGCCAGGTCTTCGGCGGTCAGGTCGTCGCGCCAGCGGCCGTTGACGCCCTTGTTGAGGAAGGTGGCATGGCCGCCTTCGAACGCGTGTTCGGCGCCGGGCATCAGGTCGGCGCCGGCGGTCTTCATGGCCTCGAATTCTGCGGCCTGGACCAGGCTGGGCCAGAGGGCGGCCGGGGTGTCGATCTCGAGGAAGCCCGCGATACGGCGCATCTCGGCGTCCAGGTCGGCCTTCAGGTCGTTGAAATGGACCAGCAGCAGGTTGTCGCGAGCCCGCTGCGCCCAGAAGGACCGCTCGATCTCGAAGAAACAGTCGCCCATCTGTTCGGCATTGGCCGTGCCGCCCGGGGTGATCCAGTGGCGGAAGAAGCCGCGCACGTCGCGGGGCGGCCGGGGAGCGGGACTGGCCAGGGCGGGATCGGCCTCCGCCACCGCATCCAGGCGGGCCCAGACGGCCGGGGTATAGGCGTTGATGTGATTGAGAAAGGACATGCAGGCGTCCCGGCCGTCGCGGGCCACATGGATGTATTTCACACCATCATGGATCGGCAGGGCGCTGAGCGGCAGGTGCGACTTGATGTACCGCCGGTGGGTCTGGGCCTCCAGCAGGGCCAGCGTCTCGGCCAGGTTGTCGCGCATGCAGTTGTCCAGCCAGGGCGAGATGATCTGCAGCGGTTTGGGCTCTGTGGACTGGAAGACCAGCAGGCTGACGATCTGCTGGGTCCAGGTGGTGCCCACCTTGGGGGCCGTGGCGATGACGATGTCGCACGGGCGCGGGACATAGGCGTTCCAGCGGGCGCTGTCGCAGTAGTAGCCCTTGACCGGTGTGACGGCGGGTCGGCTGGCCATGTCTGTATCCCCCCGGACGGCGCGGTTGTATCGGCGCCTTGCGATAGCGACGGTATGTCAGTGGGGGCGCGGGGGGAAGGGGGCGGATACGGCGGCGGAGGAAGCTGGGCGCGGGGGCTTCAGGCCTCGGCCGAGAGCTTCAGACCTGCAGACCGGACAATCGCCAGCAGGGTGGTCAGGGTCGGATTTCCGTCAGGGCCAGTGGCGCGATAGATGGCCTCGCGGCTGATGCCGGTGTCGCGGGCCATCTGGCTCATCCCCCGGGCGCGGGCAATCAGGCCAAGGGCGGCTGTCACAATCCTGGCGTCGCCGCTGGCCAGCGCCTCGGCCAGCAGGTCCGCCTGGGCCTGGGGTGTGTCGAGGGCCTCGGCGGCGTCGAAAGGCAGGGTCTTCAGGGACATCATCAATCCTCCAATTGTTCGGCCATCGCCTTGGCGCGGTCGATATCCCTGGCCTGGCTGCCCTTGTCGCCGCCACAGAGCAGGATGACCAGGACCTCGCCGCGACGTGTAAAATAGACCCGCTAGCCCGGGCCATGATCGACCCTCAGTTCGCCGAGACCTTCGCCCACGGACCTGGCATCGCCAAACAGGCCGATCTGCAGGCGGGCGATGCGCTGCTTGATCCGTTTGACAGCCACGTCGTCCCGAAGAGAGGTCAGCCACCGGGCGAATACCTGAGTCTGGCGGACCTCGAGCATGTCAACTTTAATGCACAGCTCAGGCCCAATTGTCAACTTTAATTCACAGAGTGTCAGGTCGAAGAGCCATCCGGATCTGCTGGCGGTCGGGCAGGGCGACTGAACCGGTGCGGCCCCTGATCCGGTGCGGCCCCTGATCCGGGGCGGCCCCTGATCCGGGGCGGGATGGCCGGGTTGCGCGGCGGGGCTGGGGCTGTCTTGATGGGGCGGGTTCAGGCCAGGGGGAGGGGCGATGGGTCAGGGAACGGAGATTCAGTTCGAGCGGATCGGGGATCTGGAGCTGGCGGCGACGCGGCTGTTCGCGGCTCCGGCCCCGGCGGTCTTTGCGGCCTGGACGCAGCCAGACCTGATGATGCAGTGGTGGGCGCCGAAATCCATGGGTGTGCCGCTGCGGGCCTGCGAGATGGATGTGCGGACGGGCGGCCAGTATCGGCTGGAGTTCGGGCAGGACGCCGAAAACAGCATGGCCTTTGTCGGCCGGTATCTGGAGGCGGAACCGCCCCATCGCCTGGTCTGGACCAATGAAGAGACGGGCGACGGGGCCGTCACCACGGTGACCTTCGAGGACCAGGGCGGCGGGACGCGACTGGTCTTTCACGAGCGGTATCCGACCCGGGAGGCACGGGACGAGGCCTGCGCCGGGATGGAGGGCGGACTGGCGGAGCAGTTTGCGCAGCTGGATGATCTGTTGCGCGGTTGAAGCGGGGTGCGTCCTTCGACACGCCCCTTGCAGGGGCTACTCAGGATGACGAATATTCGTGAGTGCTTTATTTGGTTAAATTTCCATCAATTCAGTCATCCTGAGTAGCCTGCGTAGCAGGCGTGTCGAAGGACGCAGACTGTTGGCGGCAGCGACTGCCCAGGTCTGAGGATCTTTCAGCCCAGGCTGTCGATATAGGCGGCGAGGTCGCGCAGGTCGGGGCCTTCGAGGCCGGCGGGGCGCATTTCGTAATGGCCCAGTTCAGAGGTCATCAGCAGGCGGTGTTCCAGGGCCGGGCCGGACAGGGTGGCGGCCAGCCTGCGGAAGGGCGGAGCCATCGGGGCGGGGCTGTCGCCCGTGGGGGCAATGGCGTGACAGCCGGAACATTCCCGGCTGGCCAGGCTTAGGCCCCGCTCCAGGGAGGGCGGGACGGCTGACGGCGGCGCAAAGACCGCTTCGCTGGTCGGCGGGGTGGAGGCACAGCCGCTGGCCAGGAGCGCCAGGCCGATCAGGGCGGCGGCGCGGCGGGGCCAGGCGGGGGTCAGGCAGGACATGGCGTCTCTCCAGCGGCGGTCGCTCCGGAAGAGAGGGACGCGCGAAAGGGACCAGAGCACAGTCTGGCCCCCCGCGCCCTGATCCTTGTCAAATAGCCCGGAGGAAGCCGGTCAGGCGGCGGTCCAGAGGAGGATGCCGTCCGGGTTGGCGGTGACGGTTCCGGCGGCGCCGATGGCGGTGGCCTCCAGGCGGGTCAGGACGGCCAGGCCGGCCGGGTCGGTCCGTTCGACCCGGGCCAGCAGGCGCTCTCCTGCCGGGGTGCGGGCCACAACCACGCCCTGGTCGACCTCGCCATCCCGGTCATAGAGGACCGTGAAGGTCTCGATGGAGGCCGGGCCCTGATAATCGTTGGTCAGGGGCGGGACGGGGCCGCGGGTCTGGTCGGCCTGGTCCTGGACCGAAATGTCGGTCGACAGCGGCCCGGCGGGCGGGCGGCTGCTGACCACCACGGCATGGTGCTTGTTGACGAACCCGCCCTGGCCGTAGAGCAGGCCCATGTCGCCGGGGTGTTCCCGCAGCTTGCGGACCATGCCGCAGATGGCGTGGCTCATGTAGTTGTTCATCGGCCCGCCGAAGAAGGTGATGCCGCCGGCCACGGTGGGGGTGGTGTCGGCGGGCAGGCCCAGGACCGACAGGGCCATTTTCGGGACCACCGGGAAACAGCTGTAGAGCTCGATATGGTCGAAGGCTTTTGCGTCGCCGCCGGCCACTTCGACCGCGCGGTCGAGAACCGCTGTCTGGGCCGTCGAGCCATCGAACCGGTCGCGATAGAGATAGTCATCGACCTCTGCGGCCTTGGCCCCGCCCCAGACATAGACCAGCCGGCCTTCCGGGATGCCGGCGGCGCGGGCCCGTTCCAGGCTGGTGACGATGATGGCGGCGGACTGGTTGACCGTCGGGTTGGCCACCATCAGCTTGGGATAGGGCCAGGCGATCATCCGGTTGGCGGGACCGACGGTCTCGATCTCCTGCGGCGAAGGCTTGTTGCGGATCCAGGCATAGGGGTTTTCGGCGGCCACATTGGCGTAGAGCGACCAGAGGTCGGCGGCGGACTTGCGGCCCTGTTCCGGGCTCTGGCCTTCCCGGGCCTGCCATGCGTTTTCATAGAGGGGATAGAGCTGGGCCGGGCTGACCACCCCCATGGCCTTGGACTGGGGGCTGATCTTCAGCCAGGAGCCGTCGAGCCGGGGAACCTGATCGCGGGGGACCGGCGGGGTCCAGTCCAGGGTGACGCCGGCCTTCCGCGCCTTGCCCAGGGCATGCATGGACTCGCCGCCGACAATGGCGCTGACCCTGCCCTCACCGCTGGCGATCCGCAGGGCGGCCTCGTGCAGCAGGCGGATGGGGGTCTCGCCGCCCATGCTGGCATTGACCGGATTGGCCGGGGCGATTCCCAGTTTCTCGCAGAGGCTGCCCACGGCATTGGCATAGGGCCAGGTGATCTGGCCCACCAGGCTGAGGGTGTCGATCTCGCCCAGCAGGCCGCCGCCGCCATCGGCATCGGCCACCCGCAGGGCCTCGGCCATCAGGGCCACCGGCTCCAGGGCCTGGTCCGGCTGCTGCGGGCGGTCGGTGACTTCACCGATGGCGATGATGACGGGAATACGGTCGGGCGTGGTCATGGGACGATCTTCTGGAACGGTAGCGAGGGAGGGGCGGACGGCGGAGGTCTAGCTGACCTTGGCGGTCTTGTTGGTGAAGGCGGCGATGCGGGCGGCCATGTCCGGGCCCACCCCTTCGCCGCGATAGACTTCATGGGCCAGGCCCGCAGCCAGGGGCAGGCCGTCGGTCTCGCGCACCAGCCGCTTGTTGGCCCGGTGGCTGAACCAGCTGTTGGCCAGGATCTGGGCGGTCAGGGCGGCCAGACCGGTCTCGAACTCGGCGTCGGGCAAGCAAATGTTGGCCAGGCCCATGGCCTCGGCCTGGCGGCCGGAAAAGGTGGCGCAGGTCATCATCATTTCCCGGGCCTTGTAGGTTCCCACCCGGCGCGGCAGGCGCTGGCTGAGGCCCCAGACGGGGGTGAGCGCCCATTTGGCGTGGGTGTCGCCGAACTTTGCATTCTCGGAGGCGAAGATGATGTCGCCGGCCAGGGCCAGTTCCAGGGCGCCGGTATAGCAGTGGCTGTGGACCGCCGTGATCACCGGCTGGGGCAGGTCGGCCAGCCGCTCGATGACGCTGGCCTGGTAGTGGGGGGCCGGCAGCTTCTCGCCGGTGGCGATGTCGGACAGGTCATGGCCGGCCGAGAAACAGCGGCCCGCGCCCTTGAGAACCACCAGCCCGACCGTGTCGGTCTGGCCGGCGATGGCGCGGACATGGGCGTCCAGGTCCTGGAAGAGCTCGACATTGAGGCTGTTGAGCTTGTCCGGCCGGTTGAGGGTCAGGATGGCGGCGCCCTGGCGGTCCTCGCGCAGCACTAGATCGGTCATGGCGTCCTCCCGTGATTTTCGTCCAGACTGGCAGGGCGACGTTGGGGCATTCAAGGGGCGGGGCATTCAAGTGCGGAGGGAACCGCTGGACGCTGACGGGACGGGCGATCCGGGATAGACCGGCGGCATGACCAAGTCTGACGACATCTATGAGGGCGTGGCCTGGGATCTGTCGCGGTCCCTCAGCTATGGCCAGTATCTGCAGCTGGACAAGGTGCTGGACGCCCAGGCGCCGCGGTCCGGAGAGCATGACGAACTGCTGTTCATCGTCATCCACCAGGCCAGCGAACTGTGGATGAAGCTGTGCCTGCATGAAATGCGCGGGGCCGCAGAGCAGATCCGGAAAGATGACCTGGAGCCGGCCTTCAAGATGCTGACGCGGGTGGGGCGCATCCAGACCCAGATGATCCAGTCCTGGGACATCCTGGCGACCATGACCCCGTCCGACTACAGCCGGTTTCGTGCGGCGCTGGGGACCAGTTCCGGGTTCCAGTCACACCAGTACCGGCAGATCGAGTTCATGCTCGGCGCCAAGAACGCCCGCACCCTTGATGTGCATGAGAGCGATCCCCAGACCCATGCCTTGCTGGAACAGGCCCTGGCAGCGCCCAGCCTCTATGACGAGGCGATCGCCCTGCTGGCCAGGCGGGGCTTCGCCATTCCGTCCAGTCATCTGACCCGGGACTTTCGCCAGCCATACGAGGCCAGCGGCGAGGTCGAGGCGGCCTGGACGGCGGTCTATCGCGACGTCGACCGCTGGTGGGATCTCTATGAGCTTGGTGAGAAGCTGGTGGATATCGAGTACCGCCTGCAGCAGTGGCGGTTCTCGCACATGAAGACGGTGGAGCGGATCATCGGCTTCAAGCGCGGCACGGGCGGATCGTCCGGGGTGGCCTATCTGGTCAAGGCCCTGGAGCGGCCGTTCTTTCCGGA
>CAMAVA010000120.1 GCA_945861515.1 Brevundimonas vancanneytii
CCAGTCTTGGTCCCAACAGACAGGCGGAAGACCACAGTGACATGACCAGCGGCCAGAAGATCACCGAACATCAGATGATGGGACAGTGGGTGTTTCGCACCCGGGATCCTGAGGCCGCACGATCCCTGTTCGAGGCCTTGCCGCCGGCCTTGAGCGCCGGAGCCGAACTGCTCACCCGCCTGGACGGCGGCGAACTGCGTACATCAAGGGGTGAGGCGGCGGCCTGGTTGCGGGGAAAGGAATAGGGGGGCGTCTTCCTGCCCTGACAGGACCCTCATCGGCGGTCCTCGTTGCTGTGATGAATGCGGGTGATCAGCACGGTCCGGGCGTCAACGCGATAGCGAGCGACATAGACCTTGCGTCCGAATGGGATGGCCAGTTCCCGAAATCCCTCGACCGGGCTGGGGCGACCGCGCTCCGGCATCATGTCCAGGGTGGCCAGGGCCGAACGAATGGTCTCGACCGCCCTTGGGGCTGCACCGGGATCGACCTCAACAAGGTAGGCCCAAAGGCGGTCGATATCGCCCTCTGCTGCAAGGGACAGCATGACCCGCCGCGTCAATTGCGTCGCGCCAGAGCCTCGGTCAACCTAGCAGTGATGCGGTCGAAGGCTTCATCCAGCGGCGAGCCATTGCCCGTCCTGTCATACTCGGTAGCCCGGGCGATATCTTCGGCCCAGTCAAGGTCGGCAGTCTCGGAAAGGCCAAGGGCTTCATCGATGACAGCGAGGGCAAACGCTTCCGGCGTCTGTCCGGCCATCGTGGCCGCCTCGGCCAGCCGTCGAGCGCGGTCCTCGTCCAGGTGAATGTCGAAACCATCGGCCATGGAAGAAACCTGATCCAGGCCGGACGCGGCGTCAAGCCGAAGGACCGGACTCGCCCTGCACTTCCTCCGGAGCCGGGGTGCGGTCCAGGCCGAGAAGCGACTTGATCGAGGACCAGCCGCGTTCCAGGGCGGCCAGGAAGCCGATGAAGGCGGAGAGGAACTCCATCCACCACCAGACGGTCTCGAACAGGGCGCGGCTGAACACCATCTGCGCCAGGGGATAGATCAGGTTGCCGACCACGATCCGGAACCTGGCATAGGCGGTGGAATATTCGATCGACCGCTCGGCGACCCAGGCCCCCGCCACGGCCGCCAGGACCGGCGACCAGAGCAGCGGCAGGGTGAGGAAAAGGGTCAGGGCCAGCAGGACCAGCTTGGTTCCCAGGGCCTCCCGCGAGACCAGGGTCATGATCAGAAACAGGATCAGGCCCAGAGCGATCACGGTAAAGGCGACCGGCAAGACCTGGTCGGACATCTCGATCACGTCCAGGCCCAGCAGCCAGGGCCCGCCCACCAGGGCCATGGCGCAGACCATGAAGGCGAGCAGCCAGGCCGCTCCATAGTGGCTTAGCCGCGTCTTGATCAGTTCCAGATTCAGCATGCCGCCCTCCCCGACGTCCGGCCCTAACCATGACCGGGCCGGGGTTCGGAGTCGAGAGTGGGCGCAAATGCTGCGACGTCCGCCTGGCCGCGGCGGAGCGGAGCGCCGGGAATGGCTCAGCGCGGCCGCAGTATTGGCGGCTGAGATATGGCGCCTTGTCACCCCTGGGCCCCGGATCGGCCTTTAGGGCCGTCCGGGGTGATGGGGATTTCTAGCCCCTAGCTGTCCAGGAAGCTGCGCAGCTTGCGGCTGCGGCTGGGGTGTTTGAGTTTGCGCAGGGCCTTGGCCTCGATCTGGCGGATGCGTTCGCGGGTGACGCTGAACTGCTGGCCGACTTCTTCCAGGGTATGGTCGGTGTTCATACCGATGCCGAACCGCATGCGCAGGACCCGCTCTTCCCGGGGGGTCAGGGAGGCCAGGACCCGGGTGGTGGTTTCGCGCAGGTTGGACTGGATGGCCGCATCGATGGGCAGGATGGCGTTCTTGTCCTCGATGAAGTCGCCCAGGTGGCTGTCTTCCTCGTCGCCGATGGGGGTCTCGAGGCTGATGGGCTCCTTGGCGATCTTCAGGACCTTGCGGACCTTTTCCAGGGGCATGGCCAGCTTTTCGGCCAGTTCCTCGGGCGTCGGTTCGCGGCCGATCTCGTGCAGCATCTGGCGGCTGGTGCGAACGATCTTGTTGATCGTCTCGATCATGTGGACCGGGATGCGGATGGTCCGGGCCTGGTCGGCGATGGAGCGGGTGATGGCCTGGCGGATCCACCAGGTGGCGTAGGTGGAGAACTTGTAGCCCCGGCGATACTCGAACTTGTCCACCGCCTTCATCAGGCCGATGTTGCCTTCCTGGATCAGGTCCAGGAACTGCAGGCCGCGGTTGGTGTATTTCTTGGCGATGGAGATGACCAGGCGCAGGTTGGCCTCGACCATTTCCTTCTTGGCCTGACGGGCCTCGCGCTCGCCCTTCTGGACGGTCTGGACGATGCGGCGGTAGTCGTCGATGGGCACGCCTGTCTCGGTGGCCAGGGCGGCCACTTCCTGGCGGATGTCGGAGACCGAATTGACGTCGTTCTCGACGAACTTGGTCCAGCGCACGCCCATCTGCTTGACCGTATCGGCCCAGTTGGGATTCAGCTCGGAACCAAAATAGGCTTTCAGGAACTCGCCCCGGCTGATGCCGTAACTGTCGGCCAGGCGCAGCAGCCGGCCTTCCAGGGCCATCAGCCGCTTGTTGATGGCATAGAGCTGCTCGACCAGGGCCTCGATGCGGTTGTTGTTGAGCTTCAGGGTCTTGAGCTTGGCGACAATGGCGCCGCTGGCGGTGGCGTAGCTCTTGCGCTCGGCGTCGGTCAGGTCGGCGCCCTGGAGCCGACGCTCCATCAGCTTTTCCTGCAGCCGCCGGAAGCCGTCGAACTCGGCGGCGATGGCGTCCAGGGTGGCCATGACCCCTTCGCGCAGTTCGCCCTCCATGGCGCTGACCGTCGGGCCGGCGCCGTCGTCGAAGTCATCCTCGTCGTCCTCGCCCTCGGGCTTTTCCTCGCCCTCGGCCTTTTCAGCGGGCTCGGGCATGTCGCCCGGCTCAGGGGCGGCGACGGGCGGGGCGCTGGGGAACAGCACGCCGTAGGTGCCTTCCAGATCGATGACCTCGCGCAGCAGGATACGGCCCGAACCCAGCTCCTCGCGCCAGACCATGATGGCCTCGAAGGTCAGGGCGCTTTCGCAAAGGCCCCGGATCATGGCGTCGCGGCCGGCCTCGATCCGCTTGGCGATGGCGATTTCACCTTCGCGGCTGAGCAGTTCGACACTGCCCATTTCCCGAAGGTACATCCGGACCGGATCGTCTGTACGGTCATAGGCCGGCTTGGACTCGGCCTCGGTGGTGATCGAGGTTTCCTCGCGGGTGGCGACCTCGCCGCCCTCTTCGGTGGCGGCGTCCTCCTCGGCCTCGACGACATTGACGCCCATTTCCGACAGCATCGCCAGGGTGTCTTCGATGGCGTCCGGGCTGACCTCTTCCGAGGGCAGGACCTTGTTCAGCTCGTCCATGGTGACGTAGCCGCGGGCCTTGGCCTGCTTGATGAATTTCTTGACGCCGGCGTCGGTCAGATCCAGCAGCGGGCCGTCGGCGACGGGGGCTTCGGTCTGTTCGGCCTGCTCGGTCGTGTTGCTCATCGCTATCTCCGATGGCGGCGCCGACCCGCTTGAGGGGCCAGGGCCGCAAAACTAAAGCTATCGTCAATCGCAGGGCCGCCAGTCCGGTTTCTCGGTCGGTGCAGATCCCGGCGGCGGTCTTGCAAAAATATTCCTGCCCTATCAGTCATCGCGCAGCGCAGGTCGCACCGGGGCCCGCCGCGAGGAAACCTCGTCGGAGCCGGCAGCCTGGCGGGCGCGGCGACAGGACCAGAAAAATCCCGGCAACGGCGTACCCCGGGAATCTGACGGCGGCGAGGATGACATCCTGTTTCAGGAAGGGCGCGCGCAGCAGGGCGGCGGCCCGATCGATGTCAGTCAACAACCTGGCAAATCCACGAGGGGCGCACATGGTGTCGTGATCCGGTCCTGTCAAGGGTCGGAACCGGTCAGACGACTGATTTGCCGAAAGGCCGGGCAATTGTATCGCAGCGGTTTCAGTTCTGTCCGCGACTGGCGACCTGTGTCTTGCGCAGGCCGACCTGGTCAGCCTCCTTGAAGTCGGCGCGCGCCAGCTTCTTGCTGTCCTCCACTGGCTCGCGGCCCTTGGCGGCGAGCAGGGCGTCGATCCGGGACCGGGCGTTGCGGAACTTGGCCAGTTCGGCCCCCGCCAGAATGGTGCCGGTCGGGACCTTGGCCCCGATCGGATTGACCCGGGCGCCCTTGAAGAAGATCTCGTAATGCAGGTGCGGACCCGTCGAGCGGCCCGTGCTGCCGACATAGCCGATCACCTGGCCCTGGGAGACGCTCTGGCCGGGCCGCAGGCCCCGGGCATAGCGGGAAAGGTGGGCATAGCCGGTGGAATAGCCGCCGCTGTGGCGCACCTTGACCCAGTTGCCATAGCCGCCGAAGCGTCCGGCCATCTCGACCACACCGTCGCCGGCAGCCAGGACCGGGGTGCCACTGCCAGCGCCGAAATCGATGCCCTGGTGCATCTTGTTGTAGCCCAGGATCGGGTGTCGGCGGAAACCGAACCCGCTGGTGATGCGGGCGCCGTCCACCGGCGTGCGCAGCAGGAAGCCCTTGATGTTCTTGCCGGCCTCGTCGAAGAACTGCGCCTTGCCGTCCGCCCGCGTGAATTCATAGAACTTCACGCCGTTCAGTTCGGCATATTGCAGATCGCCGGCCTCGATGGTGCGGCCGCTTTCGGTGACCTTGCGGTCAAACACCAGGCAGAAATCGTCGCCTGGCTTGATGTCGCGGGAAAAGTCGATCTTGTGGGCAAACAGCTTGGTGGCCTCGGCCATGATGCCGGCCGTGGCGCCGACCTTGGTCGCGCTTTCGTGGAAGCTGCCTTGAATGTCGCCGCAGGCCACCCGGGTCTCGTCGGCGACCTTTTCTTCCATTTCCCGCAAGCGCAGGGCGCCGTCGAAGGTTCTGGAAACCGTGATGGTGCTGGCCTGGCCGGTCCGCATGGACAGGCCCACCAGACGGGCCGGGCCACGCTGGTCAGCGGGTTTGGCGACCGAGGCGATGAAGTCCATGCCGGCGCGGATATTGACCGTGTCCATGGCGCTGGAGAGGGTCTGGACGACCTGGCGGGCCTCGTCAGCGCCGACGCCGCTGCGCTGGACTGCCGCCTCGAGGGTCTCGCCCGGCCGAACCTCGACCGGAATGCTTTCGCCGCGGGAGAATCCGGGCAGGGCCTCGGCCTGGGCGAAGGCGATATGCTGCAATGCGGCGAAGGTCGCCGGATCCATGGGCGGAGTGATGATCGCCTCTTCGCTGGCGGTCATGCGCCAGCCAAGGGCCAGAACCGCAAGTCCCGCAGCCGCCACAAAGAGACGAGGGGCCAGTCGGACGGTCCGGCGTCGCGGATCAAACTCTTGCATGGTTCCCCCGTAGCGGAAGTCGCCGTCGCGTCGAATTGGTACGGCCAGGACGCCCCCCAGCAACTACCACGCCATTTCTTGCCTGCTGTTAGGGTTGAAAGGCAAGTAATATTAAGCGCTTCGCCCCATTTGCCACGGCGACCACGGATGGAACACAACCGTAACCCCCTGTAACAGGCCGTTACAGCAGGTTCAGAACCTGCTCCTGCGGCCGGCAAAGGGCGGCGCCTTTCGGCGTCACGACGATGGGGCGATTGACCAGGATCGGGTCGGCCGCCATGGCCCGCAGAATCACATCGTCAGGTGTGGCCGGGTCGGTCAGGCCCAGCGCCTCGGCCTCTGTCCCTCGCACCCGCAATATATCCTGCGGGGTTGCTCCCATGCGGGCCAGCAGGTCGACCAGCTGCGGCACGGTCCAGCCGACCGTCAGATATTCGACGATTGTTGGCTCGATGCCCTGCTCGCGCAGGAGTTCGATGGTCTTGCGAGATGTGCCGCAGGCGGGGTTGTGAAACACGGTGATGGCGGGGTCGGTCATGGGTTCATCCGGGATCGGTTGCGGCAGGGACCGGGCGGCGCAGGTACCAGCCCCGGCTGCGGTTGACGATGGCGACCACGGACAGCATCACCGGCACCTCGATCAGCACCCCGACCACGGTGGCGAGCGCCGCGCCGGAGGTCAGGCCGAACAGGCTGATCGCCGCCGCCACCGCCAGTTCGAAGAAGTTGCTGGCTCCGATCAGCGCCGAGGGCCCGGCGACCTCATGGGATTCGCCGACCAGCCGGTTGAGGCCATAGGCCAGGCCGGCATTGAGATAGACCTGGATCAGGATCGGCACCGACAGAAGCAGGATGACCAGGGGCTGGGCGATGATCTGGGGGCCTTGGAACCCGAACAGCAGGACGAGGGTGGCCAGCAGCGCCACCATGGAGACCGGACCCAGGCGCTTGAGGGCGGTCTCGAGATGGGAGGGGCCGCGAGACAACAGCCATCGCCTCAAGCCCTGGGCCAGCAGGGCCGGGATCACCACATAGAGGCCCACGGACAGGGCAAGGGTCTGCCAGGGCACGGTGATGGCCGCCAGACCGAGCAGCAAGGCGACGATCGGTCCGAAGGCCACCAGCATGATAACATCGTTGAGCGCGACCTGGCTGAGGGTGAAATGCGGCTCGCCCTTCACCAGCCCGCTCCAGACAAAGACCATGGCCGTGCAGGGCGCCGCCGCCAGGATGATCAGGCCGGCGATATAGCTCTGAATCTGGTCGGCCGGCAGAAGGGGGCGAAACAGCAGGCCGATGAACAGCCAGCCGAGCAGGGCCATGGAGAAGGGCTTGACCGCCCAGTTGATCAGCAGGGTTACGGAAATGCCCCGCCAGTGCCGCCCCACCTGGGCCAGGCTGCCCAGATCGATCCGCAGCAGCATGGGGATGATCATCAGCCAGACCAGGCCCGCCACCGGCAGGTTGACCTTCGCCACCTCCAGCCCGGCGATAGCATTGAAGGCGGCCGGCAAAAGGCCGCCCAGGGCAATGCCGGCGACGATGCACAGTCCGACCCAAAGGGTCAGATAGCGTTCGAACAGGGACATGGGCTCAACAGGCTCCGGGCCGGCAGGCCAGGACGCTGGCCAGTTTGACGGCGGGTTCGCAGATGGCTGGCTCACCGCCGCAGCAATCCTCCATCAGGAAGGCCAGCAGGCCGCCCATGACGTCGTAGTCTGCGTTGTAGATGATCGACCGTCCGACCCTCCGCGAGCGGGTCAGGCCGGCCTGGGTCAGGATCGCCAGGCTGGAAGACAGGGTGTTGGGCAGGGTCTGGGTCGCGCGGCTGATCTCGCCGGCCGGCAGCCCCCCGGCCCCGGCCCGGACCAGGAGGCGGAAAATCTCCAGCCGCCCCGGATGGGCCAGGGCGGACAGGGCTGCGACGGCGCTCAGTTGTTCCATAGTCGTGGAATACTGGAATTACCGAAGGCGGGAAAGGGGTTGAGGCCCCTGCCGTCAGACCAGATCCTTGAGGCGCCAGCTGGCGCCTTGCGGTCCATCCATCACCACGACGCCGAGGGTGTCCAGTTCGCCCCGGATCCTGTCGGCTGTGGGCCAGTCCTTGCCGGCCCGGGCCTGGGCGCGCTGGACCAGCAGGGCCTCGACCTGGTCCTTCAGGCCGTCCGCCGCCCCGCCCTGGAACCACTGGGCCGGCGCCGATTGAAGCAGGCCCAGCAGGCCGCCGGCAGTGAGCAGGTCCTGACGGGCCCGAAGCAGGCCTTCGGTGTCGCCCTCGCCGATGGCCTCGCGCAGCTGATCCGACAGGCGGAACAGGCCGCTGAGGGCCTGGGGCGTGTTGAGGTCGTCCAGCAGGGCCTCGGCAACGACGCTCACGCCCTCCCCGTCACCGTCCCGGACCGTGCCGGCGGCGGTGGTTGCGTCACCCAGGGTCCGGGCGGCGTCCTGCAGGGTTCCATAGAGCCGGTCCAGGGCCTTGCGGCTTTGCTCAAGCAGGCTTTCGGTCCAGTCCAGGGGCTGGCGGTACTGGGCGCTGAGCAGGGCCCAGCGGACCACCTCGCCCGGCACCACCTGCAGCAGTTCATGCGGGATGATCACATTGCCCAGGCTCTTGGACATCTTCTCTCCTGCCATGTCGAGAAAGCCGTTGTGCATCCAGATTCGCGCATAGGCGGGCAGGTCATGGGCGCAGCGGCCCTGGGCCACCTCGTTCTCGTGATGGGGAAACACCAGGTCGATGCCGCCGCCATGAATGTCGATGGGCAGCCCAAGGGTCTGTTCGATCATGGCCGAGCATTCGATATGCCAGCCGGGACGCCCCCGCCCCCAGGGCGACTCCCATTGCGGCTCGCCCGGCTTTGACGGCTTCCACAGCACAAAATCGGCCGGATGACGTTTGTAGGGCGCAACCTCGACCCGGGCGCCGGCGATCATCTCGTCAAGCGGACGGCCCGAAAGCTGGCCATAGTCGGCAAAGCTCTGGGTGTCGAACAGGACATGGCCATCAGCCGCGTAGGCCGATCTGCGGTCGATCAGGGCGCCGATCATCGTGATGATCGCACCCATATGGGCCGTCGCCCGGGGCTCCAGGCTGGGCCGCAGGGCCCCGAGGGCGTCCATGTCTGCGTGATAGGCAGCCAGGTAGCGTTCGGTGATCACTGAAATCTCGACCCCCTCCTCGGCCGCTTTGGCGTTGATCTTGTCGTCCACGTCCGTGACGTTGCGGGCATAGACAACGTGGTCTTCGCCATAGAGCCGGCGGAGCAGGCGGAACAGCACGTCGAACACCACGACCGGCCGGGCATTGCCGATATGGGCATAGCCATAGACCGTCGGACCACAGACATAGAGGGTCACCCGGTCCGGAGCGGCCGGAGCGAAGACCTGCTTGGCCCGGGTCATGGTGTCATACAGCTTGAGGGTCATGAGATACTGACGTTGCGTAAGAGGTTGCCGGGTTGGCGGGCCGTCCCATATAGCTGTGGTCGCTGTCTGAGGCCACGCCTCAGCCGCGACGTGATTGGGGTGGCACGCGTCATTCCGGGGTGATGGTCGCCCTGGCGCAACTCAGCCCCGGAAGGCCCTCTGAACATGGACGCCATGAGCCGCGAACGAACCCTTGTCGGCGCCGCCAGCCTCGATCTTGAACCCTTTCCCCGGCCCAGCCGCGAAGCCGCCATGGAAGCGGTCCGCACGCTGATCGCCTGGGCCGGCGATGATCCTCGCCGGGAGGGCGTGATCGACACCCCCAAGCGGGTGGTCGACGCCTATGCCGAATGGTTCGAAGGCTATTCCGCCGATCCCGGCAAGGAACTGTCGCGCATCTTTGAAGACGTCCAGGGCTATGACGACATCGTCATGCTCAAGGACATCGAGGTCGAGAGCCATTGCGAGCACCATATGGCGCCGTTCCTGGGCAAGGCCTTCGTCGCCTACATGCCCACCAACCGCGTTGTCGGGATCTCGAAACTGGCCCGGGTGGTGGAAATCTTCTCCAAGCGCCTGCAGACCCAGGAAACCATGACGCAGCAGATTGCTGACGCCATCTGCGACAGCCTGAAGCCCGCCGGCGTCGCCATCCTGATCGATGCCGAACACCAGTGCATGACCACTCGCGGCGTGCATCATCGCCACGTCTCGACCATCACCACCCAGTTCCGGGGCGTGTTCAAGACCGATCCCAGCCTGCGGTCCCGGTTCCTGGACTTCGTCAACGCCGGTAAGTAACCACCCCAACCACCCTTCTCGCTTTGAGGGGGGTGGCAAGGAGGGTTCGTCTTGAGCCTGTTTCCCACCGCCACAGACACCGACGCCCTCGAACGGGGCGGAGTCCTTGCGCCGAGATTTGATGCTGCGGGCCTGATCGCGGCCATCGCCCAGCATGCCGACACCGGTGAGGTGCTCATGCTGGCCTGGATGAATGATGCGGCCCTGCTGCTGACGCTGGACACCGGCGAAGCGCATTACTTCAGCCGTTCCCGCAACAGCCTCTGGAAAAAGGGTGAGACCAGCGGTCAGGTCCAGACCGTGGTCGAGATCCGCCTGGACTGCGACCAGGATGCGGTCCTGCTGAAGGTCCGGCCACAGGGCGACGGCGGGGCCTGTCATGTGGGCTTCCACTCCTGCTTCTACCGGCAGGTTGTGGACGGAACCCTGGTCGAAGAGCCCTAGCAGGCTGAGGAAAAACCTGCTCGCCTGATCGTTCGGAGCATGATTCAACCGTTGGGCGGTAATGTCCATCGGGAGCGGGCAATGCGGGGTTCGGATCAGCGTTCGGGAGCGTTGTTTTCCTATGTGGACCTGGAGAGCCGGGTC
>CAMAVA010000121.1 GCA_945861515.1 Brevundimonas vancanneytii
CGCAGCCAGGGCGTCGAGTTTGATTTCTCGATCCGCCCGGCCGAAAATTTCAACGCCTATCTCAACGGGGCCTACACCGACGCCAAGTACATTGAATTCGTCGATGCGCCTTGCCCCCCGGAACTGTCGGGCGGCACGACAGTCGGCCCCGGCCAGACACCCAGCGCTCCGGGCACGCCCGGCGGCCTGAGCCCGGCCAACTGCGACATTTCCGGCGAAAGACTGCCGGGCGTGTCGAAATGGAGCTTCTCCTTCGGCGCCGAAGCCAGCGCCCCGGCCACCGTCCTTGGCAAGGAAGGGGAGGCCTTTGTCGGCTATGATGGCAGCTATCGCTCCAACTTCTCGTCCAACCCGTCTCCTTCAGCCTACACCTGGATCGATGGCTACTCGCTTTCGAACCTGCGTTTCGGCTTCCGGACCTTTGAAGGCGTCAACGTCTACGGATGGGTGCGCAACCTGCTGGACGAAGAGTATTTCGAACAGCTGGCGGTGGGCCCGAGCAACACGGGTCTGATCGCTGGCCAGCCTGGTGAACCCAGAACCTACGGTGTTACGCTGAAAGCTGCCTTCTGATTATGGCTGCTCGGCTTGTGCCTACGCCCAGGGTCAGTTGACCCTGGGAGTCCAGAGTCCGATGACCCTGTGCCGATCGTGACGTCCTCCCAGGGGAAAGCATGGTCGGACAGGGTCCTTTCGATTTTGATATGTGAAGGGCGGCCCGTTTCGTCGGCGGCAATTGCGCCGGGAGTGGTCCCAATTGCTTCAGACGATCTGGCAAGGTGATAATTTCCGATAATATATCTTAGACGCAATACGCATCTGGTTCACGGCCCGAGCTCCGACCCGAAAACTTACCGAGGTTTGAGCGCCTGCCGCCTGGGCGTCCGTTCGCGAGCTAACGGCGACTAACCGTTCACCCCTTCATGCGAACGCTCCATGGCGCGCCTGTAGGCGTCGCGGCCCGTTGTGCGTTCGAGGTAGGCCTGTTCGGCGCCGTCCAGGGTAAGTCCACAGGTTCGTTGGCCCAGGGTCAGGGCGTAGGTCACCGAGATATCGGCGGCGGTGAAGGCATCGCCGGCAAGATACGGCGAACTCGCAAGCCGTTGGCTGACCAGTTTCAGCCGCTTCTGGAACGCCTGCAGACACCAGTTGGCGCCCCAGTTCTCCCGCTCGGCCTCGGGCGCAATGAAGCGGCTGACGATGACGGGCATCATCAGGGTCGCGAGGCCGGCCTCGCCCAGGTGCAGAAACTGCTGATAGGCCGGGAAGGTTGGGTCCTGCGGCGCAGGCGCCAGCTGAGTCGGCCCATAGCGGGCCATCAGATATTCCATGATCGCGATCGACTCGACCATCACCACATCGCCATCCTGGATGGCCGGGATGTAGTCGGCCGGGTTGACCGCGAGGAATTCCGGGTCCTGTTCGGCGGCCAGCATATCCACCTGCCTCACCCGGTACGGAAGGCCCATCTCCTCCAGCACCCAGACGACCCTGATCGATCGAGAGATCTGTCCGCCCCAGACGGTAATCATGCGCCTGCCCTTTCCCGTTGCGACCTGGGAACGGCCGCTTGAAACCTTAGCTGTACCCCGGACTGCAAGCCATTGCCGACCTTCCGGGCCCTGGCTACAAACCTCCATGACTGTCCATGGAAGCTGTCACTGCGGAAACGTGCAGATTGAACTGTCTAGCCAGCCCACCTGGGTCGCTGACTGCAACTGCTCTCTCTGTCGTCGGACCGCCTGGCGCGTCTGCTATTTCCCGCCGGACCAGGTGCGGATTTCGGGCGAGACGACGGCCTATGTCTGGGGCGACCGCATGATCGGCATTCATCATTGTCCGGAGTGTGGCTGCGGCACACATTGGCAGTCCCTGGGCGAAGACTTTGGCAGGATGGGTGTCAATGCCCGTCTGCTTGATGGTTTCGATGAAGCCATTGTCGAGGTCAGAAAGATGGACAACGCCGACTAGGCGCGCAGGATCCTGCTTCCCGGGTTCCGCCCCCAGCTCTGCAGACTCCGCCCAACATTGCGCGACGGAGCTTGACCTATCGCCCCTGCCCAACTTTCATTCGGACATGACCGACGCGCCGCTCAAAGGCCCCGCCTCCTACTTCCCTTCGATCGAGAAGAAGTATGGCCACCCCATCTCCCATTGGCAGGCCCTGGTTCGAAGCCGTTATCCGGCCAGACACATGGAGTTGGTTGCGATGCTCAAGGACGATCATGGGATGGGCCATGGACATGCCAACGCCATCGTCGCGTACACCCTGTCCGAGGACAAACACTAGACAAGGCGGCAGTCTGTTCCCCCCTGACGCCGGCCAGCCAGTCCGAAGAGCCTTAGTTGAACGCTCGAACCTCGACCGGCGCTCGACAGGCCAGAACGGCCTTGCGACCCCAGGTCAGGGCTGTGTCGAGGTCCGGCAGGTCCAGCACCCAGAACCCGCCGACCTGTTCGTCGGTCTTCAGGTGGGGCCCTTGAACCGTTGTCACCTCGCCGGCCATCCCCATTGTCAGAGACACCGCCCTGCCCGGCGGCTGCAGACCGCCCACAAAGATCCGGACGCCAGCGGCCACCATTTTATCGTTGAGGGCGTCGATGGCCTGATGCATCTCGGCATCCTCGGAAACACCCGGGTCGTAGTTATCAGGATGGTGAATGGCGACCAGATACAGGGTCATGATGACGTCCCCATCTGCGTTTGTGGATGAGCGCGAGCGCGTCGCTATTCCGCCGGGGGCTCCCAGAGCTCCAGCGGATTGCCTTCCGGGTCATGGAAGCGGGCGAACCGGCCAGTCTCGGGCGTATCCCATTCGGGATTGGTGGTAACCTCGACCCCGGCCTCACGCAGGCGGTTCAGCAGGCTGTCCATCCCGGTCACCCGAAAATTGATCATCCATTGCCGGTCCGAAGGAAAATAGTCGGTACTCTTCGCGAACGGCATGAAGACCGTCGGGCCCGCCTGTTGCTGCCAGTGAAAGACGTCTTCCCCGCCAACGCCCAGATGCGTGCGGTACCAGGCCTGCAGGCCCTCGGGGTCATGTGCTCGAAAGAAGACGCCGCCGATACCGACTGCTGACATGGGAAATCTCCGCTCTGGAAGCACAGCCTATTCGCACCCTGGCCGGGAACCAAGCACCGCTACGGATCAAGCGCGCCGGGCTGTCCGGCCCGCAGTCGGTCCAGGGAGCGTTTCAGGTTCAGCCGGGCCGCTACCTCGAAACGGTCATGCCCCCAGTCGGACAGATAGAGCCTGTCCCGCGCGAGAAAGCGTTCCAGTATGACCGCGCGACCGCTTCGGAAGGCAGCCTCGGGAACATGGCTGTATTCATGACGGACCCCGGCCTCATAGGCGTCGAAGACCCCGGCCATGGCCCCGAGGATCGACAGGTCCATATCGAGAAAGATGCGGACATCAAGAGCCTCATCCGGTGACAGACCCTCTGGGACCAGGTGTCGCTCGGTCGCTTCGATCAGCCGGATCGTACGCTCCAGACTCGCCGTTGGAACCCGCCCCGACAGCAGTCGCCGCGCCAGTTCGGCGCTTTGACATTCATTGTCCGAGCGCAGCGGGTCATAGACAGCGTCATGCAGCAGGATGGCGCATTCCACCGCCAGCGGGTCGAACAGTCTGGCTTCAACCTCTGGCAACAGGGCAAGAAGCGCCAGGGGATGGCTCCACGCGTGATAGCCGCGTCGGCTGTCCGTATGGAGCCTCTGGCACTCTGCAATCAGGTCGGCTGGCAACATCGGGAGGCTCCGGGATTAGCCCCATAGGCCCCGGGTTCGGAAGACCTGTCCAGAATGGACCTTGCATAATTCTGGCACTTGGAGCCGGGCGCTCTGGCGGTCATGATCCTGAAAAAATGACTTCAGGGATGAAACCGTCATGACCTCGCCGCTGACCGCCGCCCAGACCGATCCCGACCATCTTGGGGTGATGATCGGTTTTCCGCCGGAGCCCGCACGCACCGTCCGACTGCATGACGCCAGCAGCTGGCGATTTCCTGGCATCCGCTGGGCCTTCAGCCATCAGCGCGAACTGACCCCGACCGCCAATGTCCGTCGGGGACAGGGGGCCGCCTCTCCCCTGCCCCAGGCTCTTCGCGATGACCTGGACGCTGTCAGCTTCACCGCCATGGATGGCCGGGTCATGACCTGGGCCGAGTCTCTGGACGCCAACTACACCGACGGCATCCTGGTGATGCATCGCGGACAGGTGGTCTATGAGCGCTATCTGGGGGCTCTGGACGCCCAGACGCCGCATCTGGCCATGTCCATGACCAAGTCCTTTGTCGGCCTGCTCGCCGCCATGCTTGCGGCCGAAGGGCGGCTGGATCCGGAGGCTCAGGTCAGTCGTTATCTGCCCGAACTGGCAACCTCGGCATTCGGCGATGCGACGGTGCGGCAGGTGATGGACATGACCGTGGGGGTCCGATACCGCGAAAACTACACCGATCCGACGGCGGAGATCTTTGCCTACACGGCCGCCTGCGGAATCGCGCCCCGCCGCCCGGACTATGCCGGGCCGGAGACGATCTTCGAGTTCCTGCAGGGCCTGGAAAAGGAAGGCGATCACGGTCAGGCCTTCGCCTACAAGACCTGCAATACGGAGGTGCTTGGCTGGATCGTCCAGCGGGTCGCCGACACGCCCCTTGCCCGGCTTCTTGCAGAACGCATCTGGTCAAAACTGGGCGCGGAAGAGGACGCCTATCTCATGGTGGACCGTATCGGCTCGGCCATGTGCGGAGGCGGGCTGAACCTCACCCTGCGCGATCTGGCGAGGTTCGCGGAAATGATGCGGTTGAACGGCGTCTGGAACGATCAGCAGATCATTCCGGCTTCTGTCGTCGCGGACATAGCATCCGGCGCAGATTTGGATCATTTCGCAAAGGCCGGTTACACCACCCTGCCCGGCTGGAGCTATCGCGACCAGTGGTGGGTCGCCCACGACCGATTCGGAGCTTTTACGGCCCGCGGCATTCACGGACAGGCCGCCTGGATTGCGCCAGCTGCCGAGGTGATCATCGCCCGGTTCGGCTCGCACCATGTCGCCGCAAATGGCAACAGTCCGCTGGATCAGGTGTCCCTGCCGGCCTTCGTGGCGATCGCCGACCACCTGAACCGGGCCTGACGAGACCTCGACACTGGCCACAGATAGAAACGCCCGCGAAGGCATGACCATCGCGGGCGCGTTCGTTCCATTCGAACCGAAGGCCTAGACCAGGGCGTCCTTGAGGGCCTTGGCCGGCTGGAAGACCACCTTCTTGCTGGCGGCGATCTCGATGGCGGCGCCGGTCGAGGGGTTGCGGCCGGTGCGGGCGGGCTTGTCCTGGACCTTGAACTTGCCAAAGCCGGGGACAGAGACTTCTTCGCCCTTGACGGCGGCGTCACGAATGGCGGCGAACACGCCGTCCACGATCGCCTTGGCCTGGGCCTTGGTCAGCTTGTCGTCCTTCGACGCGACGGCGTCGATAATGTCGGCGGTATTCACTGGGCTTCTCCGAAAACAGAATCAGACTTGGACCCTGCCAAGCCTGATGGGGGCTGTCACTAAACAAACAGCGGGCTGGCGGTTCCGTACCGTTGAGCTATCTTGTTGTCGAGGGACGTTTCGCTTGGGAGTTGACGATGCGTATTGCGTTTCTGGCCGGGCTTGCTGGCGTGACGGCGCTTGGCCTGACTGTTCCAGCAGTGGCAGCGCCGCCTCAGATCACTGTCACCTATGGGGCGAAGCTGGCCGACAAGATCGACCAGTATGGAGCCAGGGACGTCGCGGATCTGGCCGCCAGCCTTGAACGTTCCGTGCGCCGGGCGGTTGGCGCCGCTCCGGAATTCTCGGACGCCCGTTTCAGTCTTGTCATCGAGGATGCGATCCCGAATCGCCCGACCTTCCAGCAGATGAGGGACCGCCCAGGCCTGTCCATGGAAAGCTACGGGGTCGGCGGGGCCACTTTGTCGGGAACCCTGACCCGGGCCGACGGAAGCACCCGGACCCTGTCCTACCGTTGGTATGAGTCGGACATCCGGTGGGCCCGCGCATCCGGAACCTGGGCCGACGCCGAGACTGCGATCGGCCGGTTCGCGCGGACCCTGCCAAAAGGCTAGGATCACCAGGCGATCATTCGGTCGGGCTGACAAGAGATTCACTTGCCTGAAAGCCCGGGACAGGATGTGATCAAGCCCAACGGCGAGCCCATACGCCGGGTTCTCTAGTGAGGCGACATGGCCGACGGCCGACGATCTATCTGGACCCTGGCGGCATTCGCCGGGCCCTGCGTACCCCTGGCCGCCTTTGGTCTGCCGCTGGTCATCACCATACCTCACTACTATTCCGAGACCCTCGGTCTGGATGTGGCGGCGGTCGGACTGGCGTTTATGCTGGTCCGCGGCATTGACATCATCTTCGACCCGATCTTCGGGACGGTCCTTGACCGGACCCGCTGGTCATTTGGTCGTTTCAAGGGCTGGATGGCCATCAGCACGCCGGTGCTGGTTCTGGGTATCTACATGCTGTTCATGGCCAGGCCCGGGGTAACCAACCTCTATCTCTGGTTCTGGCTGCTCGTCGTCTATTTCGGCTTCTCTATCGCCTCGCTGTCCCACACGTCCTGGGCCGCCAAGCTGTCGACCAATTATCACGAGCGATCCAGGATCTACGCCTTCTGGCAGACCGGCAACGTGCTGGGCATGATCATGATCCTGGCCCTTCCGGTTCTGCTGGATGAACTGAAGCTGGGTAGCTCGGCCCAACAGATCCTGCATGGCCAGGGTTGGTTCATCCTGATCCTGCTGCCCCTGATGATGCTTGTGGCCCTTTGGCGGGTTGAGGAGCCCCGTCCGATCGCCGGACATGGAGACCATGACGCCACCCTCGCAGACTATTTCCGGCTGATCCGGCGTCCGACCGTGGTCCGGATCCTGATCGCCGATCTGCTCACCGGACTGGCGCCGGGTATCGCCGGCACGCTGTTCTTCTTCTTCTTCATCCGCATCAAGCAGTTCACCTTCGTCGAGTCCTCCGGCCTGCTGCTGATCTATTTCCTGGCTGCGGTGTTCGGCGCAGCCATCTGGACGCGGCTGGCCAAGCGGTTCGGCAAGGCGAAGTCGCTGATCGCCTCATGCGTCACCTATGCGATCGTGCAGTTTGCCGTCGTCACCCTGCCGGCCGGAAACTTCTGGCTGGCTGCCCCGTTCCTGGTGGCGGCCGGAATCCCCTATTCGGCCGGCGCCCTGCTGCTGCGGTCGATGATGGCCGACTATGGCGACGAGGAACGGCTCTACTCTGGTCAGGACCGGATCGGCCTTCTGTTCGCCATCCTGACCGGAACGGTGAAGATTGGCACGGCCCTGGCCGCAACCAGCCTGATTGCCCTTGGCGCCCTGGGATTCAGCGGCAGTGATCCGTCTGCAAGCAGCCCGATTTCCACCCAGGCTCTGCAGGCGCTCTATGCTTTCGCTCCCGGCATTCTGGGATTGATGGCGGCGGCGGTCATGATCGGCTACCCCCTGACAGAAGAGAAACATGCCGAGATTCTCCGGAAGCTCGGCGACCGGGATGCGGCCCAGCCGCCGCCCCAACCCGAAGATGTGGCCGCCGTTCAACCCGATGTCCTTGCCCGTTCCCCCGACTAGTCCCGAACCAAAGCAAGTGGCCTCAATTGACCGCCTGCGGGCGGTCATGGCCCGGCTGCGAGACCCTTCAGGGGGCTGCGACTGGGATCTGAAACAGACCTTTGCGACCATCGCGCCCTACACGGTCGAGGAGGCCTATGAGGTTGTCGACGCCATCGAGCGGGGCGACCTGGGCGATCTCAAGGAGGAGCTGGGCGACCTGCTGTTCCAGGTGGTGTTCCACAGCCGGATGGCGGAAGAACAGGGCCGGTTTGACTTCGAAGATGTCGCCGAATCGATCGTGGCCAAGATGGTGCGCCGTCATCCCCACATCTTCGCCGAACCCCAGGCCCGTACTGCAGAACAACAAACGATCGCCTGGGAGGCCCTGAAGGCCCAGGAAAGGGCCGGCAAAGCTCGCAATGGCATTCTCGACGATATTCCCGCTGGCCTTCCGGCCCTGACCCGGGCCGTGAAACTGACCAGGCGCGCAGCACAGGTCGGGTTCGACTGGGCGACCCCAGCCGAGGTCATTGCCAAGCTGCATGAAGAACTGGGCGAACTGGAGGTGGAGATTGCCGCCGGCGATCATGCCAAGGCCCGGGCCGAACTGGGCGACCTGCTGTTTGTCGTGGCCAACCTTGCCCGCAAGCTCGACGTCGAACCCGAAGACGCCCTTCGCGCCACCAATGCCAAGTTCATCCGCCGCTTCGGCTATATTGAATCCGAACTGGCCAAGCACGGTCGCACGCCCGATCAGTCGGATCTGGCCGAGATGGACAGTCTCTGGGACGAAGCCAAGGCTGTCGAGCGCTCTTGAGCTTTCGGGGTCTTTCCCTGACCTCCAGCCCCCGTGACCTTCGACAACACTCCTTCCAGCAGCGGGGTCATGACCCCGAGCCGGCGGGCCTTGATCACCAGGTCCCAGAGCGGCTCGAACTTCTTCCATCCTGCGGCATAGGCTGCATGCTTCACCCGGTGTTTGAGGGAGCCATGGCTGGCAGCCGCCCTGGCGATGTTTCCCCAACTGTAGAAGGATCGATAGGCCTGATCATAGCCTCGTTTGAGGGTTTCCGCCGACATCCCGGCGGGCCGGTAGACGACCTGGCGGGTGTCGAACCGGTCCCAGTCCGAGCTGGTGATCCGTCCCTGTTCGGCCAGTTCGCGATACAGGGCGGTGCCCGGGTAGGGGGTCATGATGTGAAAGGTCGAGGTCGTGATCCCGTTGGCGACAGCCCAGTCGACGGTTCTGGCGAAGACGTCAGGGCCGTCGTCGTCCATGCCAAAGACAAAGCTGCCATTGATCATGATCCCAAGGCCGCTCAGCCGTCGGGCGACCTCGGAATAGTCCCGGGCGAGGTTCTGCTTCTTGTTGCTGGTCCGCAGGTTTTGGGGACTGAAGGTCTCGAACCCGACAAAAAGGCTTCGAAGTCCCGCCTCGGCGGCCCGCTCGATCAGATCGCCGCGCAACACGGAATCGACCGTGGCCGCCCCCTGAAAGAGCCGGCCCATGCCCTTCATCCCCTCGAACAGGTCGGCCGCGAACCGGCGGTCGCCCAGCAGATGGTCATCGAGAAAATACAGATGCCGGCCGGGCAGCCGGTCGATTTCCGCCAGGGCGGCATCGACCGCCTGGGTATAGAAGCCTCTGCCCCCTTCGAAGAAGGCGTCTTTGTAGCAAAAACTGCAATGCTGGGGGCAGCCACGGGTCACCACCAGTGAATTGGGCACGAGATAGCGGTCGCGCTTGATCAGGTCCCGGCGGATCGGCGGCGCATTTTTAAGGGTCCGGCCGGCGCCCGAGACATATCGGCTGCGAGCCTGCCCGGCCCGGAAATCCTTCAGAAACTCTGGAAACGTCTGTTCTCCGGGCCCCAGGAAAATGGCGTCGGCATGGGACAAAGCCTCATCCGGCAGGCTCGTCACATGCAGTCCGCCGAGCGCCACAAAGACACCGCGAGTCCGATAGTGGTCAGCTAGGGCATAGGCCCTGTAGGCGTTGGTGATGTAGACTTGGATCACGACCAGATCGGGACTGTCGTCGATAGTCAGGGTTTCGACGTGGTCGTCGATGATCTGGGCCTCATCATCAGGCTGCAGGAAAGCAGCCAGGGTCGCCAGACCCAGAGGTGGGAAGAGCGAGTACTTTATCGGCCGCCAGAACGGGCTTCTGGCCTCGATCAGGGCGGGCAGGATGAACTTGACGCGAAGCGGGCGGGGCATGGGCGGTCTCCGTTGCACCGCCCAGTCTCGCTGCGACAGGCTCAGCCATTGATCGGGAACCCGTGAACCATTGGTGCAGGATCAGACCGGATCTGGACTGGCTGCCCGGGTCACCGGACAAGTCTTTCGATCCTCGGCCAGACGTCGACTTTCCAGACCGTGGATTCTGGATCGATCAGTTCAAAATGACCGGCTTGGGGGATGGTCACGGCCTTCGCCCTGCCCTTCACGACACCAGCATAGTCCGAACCGAACGCGGCGGGGACTATCAGGCTGAGGAAAAACCTGCTCGCCTGATCGTTCGGAGCATGATTCAACCGTTGGGCGGTAATGTCCATCGGGAGCGGGCAATGCGGGGTTCGGATCAGCGTTCGGGAGCGTTGTTTTCCTATGTGGACCTGGAGAGCCGGGTCCGGCG
>CAMAVA010000122.1 GCA_945861515.1 Brevundimonas vancanneytii
TACCTCTTGTCATCGCAACACCTTGCAAGACACGCGGACCTTTGGGGCATGGAGTATCTCCTTGGAATTTGCCCTGAATTGCGGTTCACCCTTAAATGGCAGTCAATCGGCTCGCCGGATATCGACGGCGAGCCAGGGAGTGAGCGAGCGGATGTCCAACCTTGTCGACAAGGGCTCTGACCTGAGCATCGTCTATCTGCTCACCAATCCCGCCATGCCCGGCCTAGTGAAGATTGGACACACGATGCAAGCCCAGGCGCGAACCCAGCTGGACCAGCTCTATTCGACCGGCGTGCCGGTCCCCTTTGAACTTGTGTTTGCCTGTCGAGTGCCGAACTCGGCGGAGGTGGAGCGAGCCCTGCACACGGCATTCGCGCCCCAAAGGGTCAATCCGAAACGGGAATTCTTCCGGATCGAGCCCGATCAGGCGATTGCGATCCTGAAACTGCTGCATGTCGAGGAGACCACAGCCGTCATCGACCGGCAGCCGACCACCCTGGACCCGCAGGACATTGCCGCCGGCGAGGAGCTTCGTCGTCGGCGACCGAACCTTGATTTCGTCGAAATGGGCATCCCCATCGGCTCGACGCTTCAGGCTGCGGATGGCAATGTTTCCGTACAGGTGGTCGAGCCGAAGAAGGTTCGCCTCGGTGAAGAGGTGATGTCCCTGACCGCGGCCACCCGCCTTGTCCGCGCCCTGGACTACAGCGTCGCCCCGTCTCCTCACTGGATTTACAATGGACGCCCCCTGAACGACCTCTACAACGAGACCTACAATTGAGGGATAGGCTGCGAGGACGGGACAGTATTGATTGAAATGATGATCGATAGGTGTATTTATTGAGTGCACTGTCACCGTAATTTGGATTTTGAGGCCGGAACTACTGTGAAAGCGCAACATACACTGTCGAGAGAATGGCTATTGAATTAAGCGTTGACGTCGATAATTCGTGCAAGGTCACCGTAAATAAAGGGTTCACTCCAATCAAGCCACCAACCATGGACATTGAGTCATGACCCGCCTTGGCTACCGGCCTTACGACCCGCAGCTTGTGCCAATGAAGCAGTCAGAGAATATCTGGACGGTCGAAGGGCCTGAAGTTGGCTATCGGTTGGCTGGCGTGACCATTCCCTGCCCGACCCGCATGACGGTTGTGAGGCTGACGGATGGCGCCCTTTGGCTCCATTCTCCAGTCACGCACACAGAGGGTCTCGACAACGCGCTCTCGGAACTGGGTCCGGTCTCCGCCCTGGTCGCACCCAACAGCTACCATTGTCTCCAGCTCGGCGCCTGGGCCGCCTTGCATCCCGACGCCGCCGTCTACGCTTCAGCCGACATTGCCACGAAGACAGGGGTTGCAAACTGCATTCCCATCGACCGCAACAGTCACGCAGGCTGGCGCCAGGATCTGGACCACCATCTGATCGCACTGGGCAGGTTCTCTGAAACCGTCTTCTTCCATCACGCCTCCGCCACGCTGATCGTCACCGACCTGATGCAGACCTTCGAGGCCTCCCGGGTTCGCAGCTGGCCCACCAAGCTGCTCCTGCAGGCCGGCGGTGCGACAGGACCCAATGCGAAACCATCGATCGAGATCCGGCTCGCAGCCCGCCAGCATCGCGACGTGTTGCGCGCCGGCGTCCAACAGATGATCGACTGGAACCCCAGGCGCATCATTCTTTCCCACGGTCCCTGCATTCAGGATGACGCGGTCGGGGCCCTCAAGCGGGCCTTTGACTGGATCTAGGGCTTCCTCCGTAGTCGAAGGCCCCGGACCGACAAGGTGCAGGTACGGGAGCGCTTGGCTTCCCTCCGGCTCCCTTCCGCTTGAGAAGGCAGGGACAAGGGACTGAACGACGGCGACGCCCAAAGGCCTCCCATGTTGTCTGAATCGAGCCGATGAGGTTCAAGGCATCCGACAACCGTTCCAGAACAAGGTATCGCCCCATGGCCAAGGCCCCCAAACAGCATACCGCCGTCGGCGAGGACTACCTGGCCGCCGCCAAAGGCAGCGCCCTTCATCGGTTCCCGTTTCCAGCCAGCGCCGTCTGGGCGGCTCTTCTCGATGCCAGGGCCTGGACCGAGTGGCTGCCGATCACCAAGGTGACCTGGACCAGCCCGCAGCCCTTTGGCGTGGGAACCACCCGCACCGTCGAGGTCGGCCCCCAGGTGATCGAGGAGACCTTCTTTGCCTGGGAAGAGGGCAGCCGCATGGCCTTCCGGTTCGAGCGGTCGACCCTGCCGGTCTCGGCCGCCGTCGAGGACTACAGGATTGTCGACGTTCCGGGCGGCTGCGAGCTGCGCTGGACGGGCGGCGCCAGCGCCATCTGGCCCCTGGGCGGCCTGATCACCGGGCAGCTGGCCAAGGGCCTGACCACCGGGATGCCGAAGCTGGAAGCGACGATCAGGGCCGACCCGGCGCGGTTTGGCCTCTAGAGCCTGTTCCGTTATGATCGAACCGATCCTAACGGAAAAACAGGCTCTAATTCAAAGTGTTAGAGCATATTTCGATCCGATAGCCGCTTCACACTTATCGGAACATGCTCTAGGGCCGATGCAGTCCTTCATCACCGCGCAACCGTCTGACCCCAGGAAGTCGCCATGATCCGCCAGGACCCATCGCCAGCGGCGCTCGTCGGCCCGACCTCCCACAGCTTCATGTCCCAGCGGCTGAAGCTGCATTACGCCGCCTGGGGCCACCCGGCCCATCCGCCGCTGCTGCTGCTGCATGGCGGACGGGATCACTGCCGCAGCTGGGACTGGGTGGCGGCCCGGCTCAGCGACCGCTACCGGATCATCGCGCCGGACCTGCGCGGTCATGGCGACAGCGCCTGGTCCCCGGACGGCGACTATTCGCTGATGGCCTATCTCTATGACCTGGCCCAGCTGATCCATCAGCTGAAACTGGCGCCCCTGTCGATCATCGCCCATTCCCTGGGCGGCAATATCGCCCTGCGCTACAGCGGCCTGTTTCCCGAAAACGTCTCCCGGCTGGTGGCGATCGAGGGGCTGGGCCCCTCCCCCGCCATGATCGCCCGGCGGGAAGAGACACCGGTCGCCAATCGCTGGCGGGCCTGGATCGAGGAAAAGCGCCAGGCGGCCGGCCGGACCCCTCGCCGGTACAGGGACCTGGACGAGGCCCTGGCCAGGATGAAGTCGGAAAACAGCTATCTGACCGATGACCAGGCCCGCCACCTGACGGCCCATGGCATCAGCCAGAACGAAGACGGCACCTATAGCTGGAAGTTCGACAACTACCTGCGGGTCTGGCCGCCCCTGGACCTGACCCCAACCCAGGTGGCCGACCTCTGGGCCTCGATCAGCTGCCCGACCCTGCTCTGCTATGGCGAGAAGAGCTGGGCCTCCAATCCGGAAAAGGACGGCCGGGCCGCGCATTTCAAGGCCGCCCGCACCGTCAGCTTCCCCGATGCCGGCCATTGGCTGCACCATGACCGGTTCGAGATGTTCATGGAGACGGTCGAGGGCTTCCTGGCCTGAGAAGCCCGGTGCTCCGCCGCTGCGGACCACCGGGCCCCTGGGTTTTCCGTGCCGCCGGTCAAAGCATCCAGCTCGAGGAATCCAGATGCTCTCCCTTGAGCCGGACCTCGAAATCGGCCACGCCGTCGCCGTTGACATCGCCGGCCAGGGTCGTGGTGTTCGAGCCGGCATTGTAGGCCAGAACCAGCTGGCCTGCGGCGCTGGAGAAGGCGGCGACCTGCGTGAAGGCCTGCCGGCCGACTGTGCCCATGTCGGCGTCGATCTGGGAAAGGTCGATGATGTCGCCGCCCTTGAAATCCATGATCCGGTCCTGGCCGGTCGAGAGTGAATCGCTCACATCGAGGAAGACAAAGATGTCGTCGCCCTTGCCGCCTCTGAGGATATCCGCCGCCGCGCCGCCAATCAGCCTGTCGGCGCCCCTGCCGCCTGTGAGGCTATCGCCGCCCCGCATGCCGAACAGAACATTGGCGGCGTTGTTGCCAATCAGGGTGTCATGACCGTCACCGCCAACAGCGTTTTCAATGGAGCCGTCGATCTGGCAGACGACGCCGTCGATCAGTGAGTTCTGGCCCGCATTCAGGTCGATCACAAGAGAACTGAACACGGCCGAGGCATTGATCTCGTCAATGCCACCGTCACTGTCCGAAATGGTCAGCCGGCCGCCTGAGGCAAGTTCCGAGTATTCCTCGGTGAAGACATAGACATCCGCATCGCTGCTCTGGCCCCGGACACTGAGTTCCAGCCGCTGCAGGACCCCGCCGTCGTCATTGCCGGTGTCCGACAGGTTGAGGGTCCAGACCCCTTCCGAGCTTTCGCCCCGGAACATGTTGCTGGACAACGATATATCGAACGGGCCGTTGTTGGGGACATCCACCCCACCGCCATTGTTGCGAAGCAGTTCACTGACCGTTCCGTCGGGCGAGGTCAGGGTGATCCGCAGATCGCCCGTAAAGCTGTGGCTCATGCCCAGGCTGATGGCGACCTGCTCGATCGTCAGGCCTGCCGGAACCGTGAAGTTCACGGTGATCGTACTGTTGTCGACGATATCGACAGGTCCGTTGAAATCAGTGGCGATATGGTTGGCATTCAGTTCGGCAAGGTTGGCGGCCGTGTTCTGCTGACTCCAGGTTTCGGCCAGTCGCACCGCCGCCAGGGCGTCAACCAGCCCAAATCCGTAGTCCTCGGAGAAATGCATGCCGCCGCCGTTCCAGTTGGTGGCGCCGTTGAAGTCCCAACGGTAGCGCTCATCCCCCGTCGGCGCTTCGCCAATCGCGGTTCCGGTGTGGCGCGCCGTGGCGGCCAGGATCTGGAGGACATCGCGAAAGCCAAGGTCCGGATTGGCCTCGAGCATCAGGGCGACGATGCCCGCCACCATCGGACCGGCGGCCGAGGTGCCATTGAAACCGTCTGTGTAGTCGCTGTCGTCATATCCCTTGCCGTCCCGCCGGTCCGTGGTGACGACATCGCCTGGGATGGGACCGCCGAAGGCGCTGACAAGAAGGCTGGCGCCTTCGGTCGAATACTCGCTGACAAATCCGTCCCGCTGGATGGCCGCGACAGTCACCGACCCGAAATGGGAATTGGTGAAGGAGAAGCCGGAATTGTCTCCTACCCGACCATTGCCCGCCGACTTGACGAAGATGGTCCCGAGCCCGTCGCGCCCCTGCTCCAGCATTTCCTGCAGGAGGTCATTGGCCTCGGCCTGGGCGCTGTTGAACTCTGAGTCGTACCAGGGGCTGGTGTATCCCCAGGAATTGTTGATGACATCGAACTGGGCATAGTTGGCGAAGGCGCTTTCGATGGTCAGGTTGGGCGCGTTGCTGATCGCCGCCATCATGGTGATGCTGGCGTCATAGGCGATCCCGACGGTGCCGACGCCATTGCGTTCGGCCGCAATGATCCCGGCGACGGCCGTGCCGTGGGCGTCTCCATTGGTGGGATGCTTGCCGCTAACCGGCTGTCCGCTGACGATGGCGTGACGGGAGGCGTCATAGTTGTCGTTCAGGTCGCTGTGGGCAAGGTCGATGCCGTCGTCGATGATCCCGACATGGACCCCGGCTCCGGTATAGTCATCCCAGACCGAGACATCGCCGCGGAACAGGCCCAGATCACGCTGCCCCTCAGTCGTATTGCGGAGGTAGTACTGATCGCCGAAGCGGTCGTCCGAAGGCAGGTCGGGGGCGAGAACCGCCACGCCGCCATTCGGCGCGGCCGTGGACGCAGAGGACTCGCCCGGGGACTGCCCCTCGAGCGTCCGGGGGGAACCCACAGCGGCGATCTCTGGCGTACCGACCAAAGGCAGGTCCGCTTCGGCGGTCGGAAGCGCCTGCGCCAGAGGCTCGGAAGCCATCAGCACCAGGCGGCGCTGCGCCTGTTCGGTTGATGGGTGAGGGTCGGCGCGGTCAAAGGGGCTCGTCCGGTGAAAATCCGGGTCGAGGTTCAGGTCTTCATACGCCATGGGATTTCCTCTTTTGTCTTGTGGTTATCTGGGTTGTTGTCTGGGTTGCTTTCTGGCGCGTCGTCGCCAGGACGGGTGTTCTTCGGCCCCGGGAGCGGGATCAGCCGGGGGCGCTGCGATCAACTCCAGCCGTCTGACCTTTACGGCCTGCCCCCGGCTGACAGACCGAGACCCGAAGCGGCGTGCCGATGACCTTGATGTGATCGCCCGGAACAAGATCGCCTGTCTCGCCGGTCAAGGAGAACAGCTCACCGGACAGGGCGCAAACCAGAGGGCATTCCACACCCCAGTCCGTCACCGTCGCCCTGAATTCGATCTCGATGGTCAAGTTGCCCCAGCAGTCCGGGAGCGCTGGCCGGCGCCAATCTGCTCTCCAAGGGCCAATCTTGCGCAAATTCCACCCGACGGCAAGCCGGACGGTAGCAAATTCCACCGGTGCGAATGGCTCGGGCCGGGTCCTGATCTGGCCGAGGATCCTGGGGTCTAGGGGGCCAGCACCATCTTCAGGGCCCCGTCCTTGCGGCCGTCGAAGATGGCATAGGCTTCCTCGCCATCGATGAGGGGCAGGACATGGCTGATATAGCGTTCGGGCCGCAGGCGGCCTGACTGGATCAGGGGAATCAGGGCCGGCCATTCCTCGGGCACCGAGCAGGTGCCGATCCGGAAGGTCAGGCCGCCGGCGAAGGCCCGGGCCATGGGGAAGGCGAACTTGCGGTCCTGGTTGACCCCGATCACCGACACGGTTCCCCGCCGGGCGGCCAGGCGCAGGGCCAGGTCGATGGTCTGGCCATGGCCGACCGCCTCGACGACGCTCTCGACCATGCGGCCGCCGGTCGCCTCGCGGATGATCTCCACGGCGTCGGCGGCGTCCAGGGCGATCGCCCCGAGTCCGGCCGCCAGGGCGCGGCGTTCGGGCACGATGTCGATGGCGTAGACCCGGGCGGCGCCCATGACAAAGGCGCTTTCCACGGCCATCAGCCCGATGGGACCCAGCCCCACCACCGCCACGGTCTTGCCCATGGAGATGTCAGCGTTGCGGGCCCCGAACCAGGCCGTGGCCAGGCTGTCGGTCATCATCAGGGCCTGGTCGGCCGTCACGCCCTCCGGGATCAGGGCGGCGTTGAAGTCCGCCGCCGGCACCCGCACGGCCTCCGCCTGACAGCCCTGCAGACGACTGGACAGGCCATAGCAGCCGGCGGCGTTGTTGGCGCAATGGATGACATTGCCGGCCAGGCAGGAGGCGCAGGCCCCGCAGCCGACCGCCGCCGAGATCATCACCTTGTCGCCGACCTTCAGGCGATGGACCCCGGCGCCGGTCTCGACCACCTCGCCCACCGCCTCATGGCCGACACAGAACCCCAGGTCCTCGCTGAAGCCCTCGCCGTGATAGATATGCAGGTCGCTGCCGCAGATGGCGCAGCGGTCGACCTTGATGATGGCGTCCCGGCTGTCCTGGATGACCGGATCGTCCATGGTCTCGCAGCGGATGCTGCGGGGACCGAAATAGCGCAGGGCTTTCATGGGGATGCGTCCTCAGCGCGCGTTCATGGCGTTGTATTCGCGGATCTTCGACTTGCCGAGCTGGTTCATGTGAACCTCGTCCGGACCGTCGGCCAGCCGCAGGTAACGGTTCAGGGTGAAGAAGTAGGCCACCTGGGTGTCGTCGCTGACCCCCATGCCGCCATGCACCTGGATGGCGCGGTCCGCCACAGTCTGGGCCATCTGGGGCGCGATCACCTTGATGGCGGCGATCAGGTCCTTGGCCACCTTGTTGCCATAGCGGTCCATCTGGTCCGCTGCCTTCAGGGTCAGAAGACGCGACTGCTCGATCTCGCAGAAGGACCGGGCCACATCCTGGCGGATGCTGCCCTGGTCCGACAGCTTCTTGCCGAAGGCGACCCGGTTCTCGGCCCGGCGGGCCATGATCTCCAGCGCCCTCTGGGCCTGGCCGATGGAGCGCATGCAGTGATGGATGCGTCCCGGGCCGAGGCGGCCCTGGGCGATCTCGAAACCGCGCCCCTCGCCCAGGATCAGGTTGGTCCTGGGCACCCGGACATTCTCGAACTTCAGTTCGGACTCGCCGCCCGGAGAGTTCATCGAGCCGAACACCGTCTGGTGACGCACGATGGTCACTCCGGGCGTGTCGCGGGGCACGATGATGGTCGAATGCTGCTGGTGACGGGGGTTGTCCAGCAGGGTCTTGCCCATGACCAGGAACAGTTCGCACCGCGGATGCCGGGCCCCGCTGATCCACCATTTGCGGCCGTTCAGGACATAGTCGTCGCCGTCCGGCAGGATGGTCAGCTCAAGGTTCGTGGCGTCGGAACTGGCGACCTGCGGCTCGGTCATCACATAGGCTGACCGGATCTCGCCATTCAGCAGGGGGGTCAACCAGCGGTCCTGCTGCTCAGGCGTGCCGAAGCGGGCCAGCACTTCCATGTTGCCGGTGTCGGGCGCGGAGCAGTTGAAGACCTGGGAGCACCAGGGCACGCGCCCCATGATCTCGGCCAGGGGGGCATATTCCAGATTGGTCAGGCCAGGGCTGAAGGCGCCGTATTCATGGGGCAGAAACAGGTTCCAGAGGCCGGCCTCCCGGGCCAGGGACTTGAGCGCCTCCATGCCCAGCCATTCCTGCCAGAGGTTGGCCGGGTCATGGACGAAGTCGTGATAACTGTGCTCGCTTGGATAGATGTGCTCGTCCATGAAGGACTCGAGCCGGGCGATCAGGGCCTTAACCTTGTCGGTGTGTTCGAAGTTCACGGTTTTGCCTAACGGGTCAGAGGGACAGGCCGCCGTCGACCACCAGGGTGTGGCCGTTGACATAGGAGGCGAGGGGCGAGGCCAGGAACAGGGCCGCGCCGGCCATGTCGGACGGCTCGCCCATCCGGCCGGACGGGATCCGGGCCAGGGCGCCTTCGCGACGCTGCGGGTTCTGGGTGGTCACCTTGGTCAGCTTGGTGTCGACCAGCCCCGGAGCCAGGCCATTGACCCGGATGCCATCGGGCGCCCAGGCCTGGCCAAGGGTCTTGGTCAGGCTGATGGCCCCGGCCTTGGAGGCGGCATAGGCCGGATTGCCGACATTGGCCTTCAGGCCCGAAATCGAGCTGACGATGATGATCGACCCCTTCGCCGCCGCCAGCCGGTCCTTGAAGCGGCGGCTGCAGTGCATCAGGCTGTCCAGATTGACGGCCATGACCCGGTCCCAGCCTTCCCGCTCGAACTCGCCGCGCCGATAGACCACGGTGCCCTGGCAGAGGACCAGGACATCGAGACGGTCGAAGGGCTCCGGCGCCGCTGCGATGGCGTCCGGATCCCCGACATCCACGGCTGTATAGCCAAGGCCCGTCAGGTCGGAGCCATCGGCCGGATCATAGTCTGCGGCGCTGGGCCGGGTCCCCCAGACATGGACCTGCGCGCCCCGCTCGCGGAAGGCATGGGAAATGCCATTGCCGATGCCGCTGGAGCCGCCCACCACCAGAACGGCGGCGCCGGTGAAGTCTGTATCGCTCTTCATGGGATGGATCCTGTCTGTCAGCCGATCCAGCGCAGGGCGCGCTCAAACAGGCCTATGGTCTTGGCGTGGAGAAGGTCGCCGGTGGCTTTTGGCGCACGGCCGGCGCCGGCCCGGGCATGGGTGCCTTCCAGGATGATGCCCAGCTTGTAGCAGGCCAGGACGGCGTACCAGTCGATGGCCGCCAGATCGCGGCTGGTGCGGGGGCGATAGTGTTCCACCAGTTCGGCGGCGGTAGGAAAACCGGTCCAGGGCTGGACCGAAACGTCCTCGACCCTGGGGTCGGGCGTTTCCGGCCAGGTGGCCAACAGCCAGCCCAGGTCAAGAAGGGGATCGCCGATGGTGGTCAGTTCCCAGTCGACGATGGCCGCCAGCTGCGGCCCGTCATGCCGGAACATGACATTGGCCAGATGGAAATCGCCATGGATGACCCCCGGCTGGAAGCTGCCCGGCCGATGGGCCTCGAGCCAGGCGCCGACCTTCTCGACGCCCGGGATTTCGGAAGGACCCGTCCAGCCCTCGAACTCGGCATAGGAATCCAGCTGCGCCTTCCAGCGGACCACCTGGCGCTCGAGATAGTTGTCGGTCTTGCCCAGGCCCTCAAGGCCGATGGCGCGGTAGTCGAGGGCGCCGAGGGCGGCGATGCCCTCGACCATGGACAGGCCCATCTGGCGGCGGATCTCGGGCGAGCCGGCATGCAGGGGCGGAAGTCCGGCGGTGGGATTGAAGCCGTCCACCGGCTCCATCAGATAGAAGGCCGCGCCGATGACGGTCTCGT
>CAMAVA010000123.1 GCA_945861515.1 Brevundimonas vancanneytii
TGGGCCATCCCCTGGCCTTTACCTTCGCCTCGCGCCTGGCGGCCATGACCCCGGCGGGTCTGGACCGGATTTTCTTCACCAATTCAGGGTCGGAGTCCGTCGATACGGCCCTGAAGATCGCACTGGCCTACCAGCGGGCCCGGGGCAAGGGCGGCAAGACCCGGCTGATCGGGCGGGAGCGCGGATATCACGGGGTTGGCTTTGGCGGGATTTCCGTTGGCGGAATCGTCCGCAACCGGATGTATTTCGGGACCCTGCTGGCCGGGGTCGATCATCTGCCCCACACCCACGGCGTGCCGGGAAACCTGTTTTCGAAGGGCCAGCCGGGGGCGGGCGCAGACCTGGCCGACAGCCTGGAACGGATCATCGCCCTGCATGACGCCTCGACCATCGCTGCGGTGATTGTCGAGCCGGTGGCCGGATCGACCGGCGTGCTGATCCCGCCTTTGGGCTATCTCCAGCGTCTGCGGGCCGTTTGTGACAAGCACGACATCCTGCTGATCTTCGACGAGGTGATTACCGGGTTTGGCCGCTTGGGCTCCGCCTTTGCGGCCGACCGGTTCGGGGTGACCCCGGACATCATGTGTCTGGCCAAGGGCCTGACCAACGCCGCCGTGCCCTGCGGCGCCGTGGCCGTCAGCCGGAACATCCATGACGCGATGATGGAAGCTGCCGACGCTCCCATCGAGCTGTTCCATGGCTATACCTTCTCAGCCCACCCCCTGGCCTGTGCAGCCGGTCTTGCGACCCTCGATACCTATCGCGAGGAGAGGTTGTTCCAGCGGGCCGCCGACCTGGAGCCCTACTGGCAGGACGCCATGCACAGCCTGTCTGACGCCCGCCATGTCATTGATGTGCGAAATCTTGGCCTCATCGCCGGCATCGAACTAGAGCCTCGGCCGGGCCGCCCCACGGAGCGGGCCATCGAGGCCTTCGAGGCGGCCTACGACGCCGGCCTGATGATCCGCGTGACCAGCGACATCATTGCCCTGTCCCCGCCGCTGATCCTCGAAAGGTCCCACATCGACCAGATGGTCGAGACCCTGCGGACTGTGCTGGGCGCTATCGACTGACGGCTTCCCCCGGCGAAGGGCCGTCCGCAATATCCGTTTTCACGCGCCTGCTTCGCTTCAGGGTCGACTGCCTGTTACCCTCAGCGATTGCCTTCAGGCGATGCTCCGCATCATGGGCCGAGGAGCGGTACTGACCTGTTGGGGAATTGGAATGTTCACCCTGCTTCCCGCCGAGAGAGGAAAACACAATGACGGAGACCTCAGGCATTGGCGCATTCGCCATCGTGCCGAGCAATGACCTGCCTTCATCTTTGCAGTTCTGGCAGCGACTAGGCTTCGTCCCTACGGGCGGCGACAGCCACTACTTCATCCTGGAGGGATGGGGCTGCGAGGTACACCTCACACAGGCCGGAAGCGATCCATGGCGCGTTCCGGAGCACAACCCCTTCGGCGTTTTCATTCGCACTCCCGAAGTCGCCGCTATCGCAGCCCTGGTGGAAGACTTGATCATTCGTCCCGGCGGCGTCCTCCGACATCGTGAGTGGGGCATGTACGAGGTCGGCATCAATGGGCCAGACAATTTGCTCGTCCGCGTCGGATGGCCCTCGGATCTTATGCGCTAGCGCCAGGTCTGCCTCCGGCCCCGGGCTTGGTCCGCCGGATCCGTCGGCGGGGGCCAAGGTAATTGCTTTTTGCCTGAGCATCGGTCGCTCCCGTGCCCGAACTCAGTTCGCAGGAACCGGGACAGCCCGTCCGGGATGTATCCTTGACAGTCACAAGTCATCGGGAAGGCCAACGCCCGGTCCACAGGCGCAGTTGCCCCGCACCTCCATACTATGCTTGACACAGTGCTGTGTCGCAGACACTATGTATCGAACAGTAGTGGGCGGCAGATGGTCGAGCGGGATTTTGCAGGGCTGGGCGAACTTCGACGGGGCGTGCTGGTGCTGGCCGTGCTGTCACAGCTTCGCGGGCCGCAATACGGCTACTCCCTGAAGCAGGCCCTGATCGACCGGGACATGCCGATCGAAGAGGGGACGCTTTATCCCCTGCTTCGGCGGCTGGAGGCCCAGGGCCTGCTGGCCAGCGCTTGGAACACCGACCATGCGCCGCCCAGACGCTACTACCAGCTCAGCCCTCAGGGACTCGCGGCGCTCGAGGCCCTCAGCAAGGGCTGGCGAGATCAGGTGCGGGTGATGGACAGACTTCTGGATGGAGAGGCGCCGTGATGAACGCCCATGACGTGATGGAATCCTGGGTGCGGGATGTGGCGGGACGCCTGCCGCGCGCCAGACGCAATGATGTGGCCTGTGAGCTGCGCGCCTTGCTGGCCGACGAGCTGGACGGCCGGGCCCGGGCCGAGGGCAGGGCGCCGGACCGAGCCATGGCCATGGACCTGCTCAAGGGGTTTGGAACCCCGGCCCAGGCCGCCGGCCGCTATCATGATCAACCGGCCATCATCGATCCGACCGACAGCCATCACTTTGTGATCTGGGCCCTGGGAGGCGCGGTGGTGATGGGCGTCCATGGCCTGCTCAACGGACCAGGCTCGGTCGATCAGGACCTGTTCCTGATCTGGCTGGGGATCCTGGTGGTGATCTTCGCCTCCATGGCCTGGTGGCGTCGCCGGCGCCCCGGCCAGATGCACTGGAAGCCCTCGCCGGGGCCCGACAGGCCGCGCCCCGCATTGGCGCTTCTGGCCATGACGGCGACCCTGGCCTTTCCGGTCTTCATGTATGCGGCGCCCCAGACCTTTGTGCAGGTCATGTTCGTAGGCCAGATCGCCGACAGCGGCGTCTCCCTAACAGAGGCCTTCCGGAGCAGTTGGCAGCGCATTGTCACCCTTGCCCTGCTGGTTCTGTCGGCGGCTCTCTATGGCGCAGAAATGCGGCTGGGCAGCGGCCAAGCCGGGATGCGCTGGGCATCTATCGTCTTGCAGTCGGGGCTGAGCCTGATGATGCTGCTCCATGCCGCCCCGATGATCGCCCCGTCGGGCGAGTCTTTCAGCCCGTTCGTCCTCGACGCCGCCAATGCGACCAGCGCGCCGTTCTTCCGGGCGTTGGGAGGAGTCTTCATCCTGGGAGCGCTTTACGAACTCTACCGCCAATGGTCCCGAGTTCGGCCGGAGCCGGACGGGGATCGTTTCACCCATTAGGATCGCAGGCGTCTTGCGTGCTTCGCCACGACCCTCTGCAGTGGCTACCTAGCAAGGCGAACGGCTGGGTTCGATCAGGCGTAAGAAAACGCCGGATCGTCCAGGTTGATGGCCGGGATCTCGTCCTTTTCCGCCCAATAGTCCTGGGTGTGTTGCCAGTCGCGCTTGTCGCCGCGTTTGGGCAGCAGGTGCATGCCGCGCATCAGATAGCCCGGATTGAAGTTTTCCGGATCGATCCATCCGGACAGCGGCATGTCCTGGTCTTCAGGCCTCAGGGTCGGGACCACACTGTGGGCGCCCTTGTCCTCCATGTGATTGAGCAGGCGGCAGACAAAGTCGCTGATCAGGTCGGCCCGCAGGGTCCAGCTCGCCCGGAAATAGCCGAAAACCCAGATCATGTTGGGCACGCCCGTGAACATCATGCCGCGATATGTGACGGTGTCTGCGAAGTTGAGTGGCTTGCCGTCGATCTCGAAGGCGATATCGCCCAGGACGTTCAGTTTGAAGCCGGTGGCCGAGATGATGATGTCCGCTTCCAGGGTCTCGCCGGATTTCAGCAGGATGCCCTTCTCGGTAAACCGTTCGATATGGTCGGTGACCACCGTGGCCTTGCCGGCGTTGATGCCCTGAAACAGGTCGCCATCCGGCACGAAGGCGATCCGCTGGCGCCAGGGGCGATAGCTGGGGGTGAAATGTTTGGCGACATCGAAGTCCGGGCCGAGAAAGGCCTTGACCCCTTCCAACAGTTCGCTCCGCACGACCTCCGGCTCCTCGACCGCACGCCGGGTGAATTCGGCCTGGTCGTGCAGCACCTTGCGGCGGACAATCTCATGGATCCACGTCTCGTCGATCTGCAGGGTCCGCAGGATGTCGGCCAGTTCGTTCTCGTTGCGGCCGGGAATGAAATAGGTCGGCGAGCGCTGCAGCAGGGTGACGTGCTCACAGTCGCCGGCGATGGCCGGCACCAGGGTGGCAGCCGTGGCGCCGGAGCCGATGACGATGACCCGCTTGCCCTTGTAATCGAGGTCCTTGGGCCAGTTCTGGGGATGGACGATCTGGCCCTTGAAGCCGTCCATGCCTTCCCATTCGGGGGTGTAGCCGTCCAGCTGGCGGTAGTAGCCCTGGCACATCCAGAGGAAATTGGTGGTGAAGGTGCGGGTGGCCCCGTCTTCAGACCGGACGGCTGTGATGGTCCAGAGGTTGGTCTGGCTGGACCAGACGGCGTTGGTGATCCGGTGGCCATACCGAACATGCCGCGCCAAGTGGTTCTCTTCGATCACCTCTTCCATATAGGTCAGGATCTCGGCGGCCGTGGCGATGGGCGGGCCGACCCAGGGCTTGAAGCGATAGCCGAAGGTGTAGAGGTCGCTGTCCGAGCGGATGCCGGGATACTGGTGGCTCAGCCAGGTGCCGCCAAAACTCTCCAGGGCTTCAAGAACGACAAAGCTGGTCTGGGGACGCTGCTTTGTCAGGTGATAGGCGCCGCCGATCCCTGAAATCCCGGCGCCGACGATCAGCACGTCAAAATGTTCCGGATTGGCTGACCGCATCTCTGGGCGCGCGACCGTTTTCGAGTCCATGGGGTCCCCTTGCCTTTCTGTTTGTTTTTTTCCTGCCGTCGGCTTTGGCTCCCGCGAGCCGCCGCCTTTGCGCTGGATCGATTTTAGGGGGCCAAGGCTAAGGCTGGAATGGTAATTTGCCTTGATCGACATCAAGCTGGCCGGCTGAAAGCGAAAAACTTTCGGGCGCCGCAAGGTCATCCCGGGACATCTCCTGCGAGGCGATGGCGATTGACTACGGAGCGTTGCAAGCCCGCTGTCATGCTGGACGACGGACCGGGGGCGGGGACATGGATCGAAGGGTATTTCTGACGGGGCTGGGGGGCGCAGTCGCCGGAACTTCCAGCCTGATGGCCGCCTCGGCGGCGACACCGCCCCTGCGCATCCGCAAATCAGTGGCGGACCTTCCGGCAGACCATCCCGATCTTGCCGCCTTGCGCAAGGCGATACCCCTGATGCGCCGGTCCGGCGCCTGGGAGGCGCAGATCGCCATCCATGCCGACATGAGCCAGCGGCATCATTCGTCCTGGCGGTTTCTGCCCTGGCACCGGATGCAACTGGTCTGGTTCGAGCGTCAGATCGCGCGGCTGAGCGGCTACAGGGACTTTGCGCTGCCGTACTGGGACTGGGACAGCGACCGCATTCCCGCCGTCATGCTGGACGACCCGACATTGTCCCTGCCAGGCCGGGACGCGGGGCCGGATGACCGAATCTCGACCTTCATGCGTAGCAACGGACAATCTTATACCGGCCGTGTGACCGATGACTTCTCGACCTTCTTTGGCCGGGCGCGAAACCAGAACGGGGCGGGGGGCGAGTACTATTCCGGCTCCGGCGAATGGAGTGGCCATAACCTGATCCACGGCTTTGTCGGCGGGGACATGGGCCGGTTGGACCGCTCGCCCAATGATCCGCTGTTCTGGATGCATCACGCCAATATCGACCGGGTCTGGACGGTTTGGCGCGATCGAAATCCCCAGGAAATCTACCCCAAGCCCTGGCGAGACGAAGTAATCAGCGGCTTTGTCGACGCCAATGGGCGACAGGTTCCCAGCACCACCGCGGCGCAAACCCTCAATACATCGAGTTTTGGCTATGGCTACGGGGTGGACCCGACGCCGCCCATCGTCTTTGCCGTCGCCCCGCGGCGGCGGCTGCAGGATCTTTCATCCAGCTGGCTAATGCAGCAGACCGGGCCCCAGTCGGGCTTTGTCGATATTCCAAGAGGTCTTGCAGCGGCCCAGAAGGCCTCTGCAGTCGGCTATCTGGATGTATCCCCTGATCCGGACGCCGGATCGGTGATCCGGTTGACGGCAAAGACGTCAGACAGCGGAATAATGATCTATTCCGACGCCGTGGTGTTGGTGCCCATGGTCGGCTGCGCGGCGCGGCAGGGCCACAGAATCAATCTGGATCGCCTTTGGAATGGCGGAACGGATCAGGACGTCCGGCTTTCGGTGGAGGTGACCCCTCTGGCCGGACGCGGACCGGGAACCACCGCGACGCGGCTCTTGCAGTTCGTCATCGACGCGGATCTGACCTTCTTCGAATAGTTGCTGCGGGGCCAAACAAATGGCCGCAAGCAAAGGCTTGCCCATCATGGCAGGCTGAATCCAGGGTCAAAATGCTATGCCATTGGGGAAGCTGGATAAATTCCCTCCCGCCACACGGGAATAACAGAGTTTTCCGTTGGCAATCCCATCGCCTCGAATATGGTTAAGGCGGGCTTTAGGGAATTGGGGAAATCGATGAAGTACGGATCACTTTAAGCGGGCGTAGCTACGGCTGCTCTTGTGGCCATTGCGACATCTCCAGCATGGGCCAGCGGCCCCGTGGGCGACTATCAGCCCAATGCTGAACCCGGCAAATGCTACGAGAAGGTGCTGATCCCTCAGCAGTACGAGTCCTACAGCGAACAGATCATCGACGTTCCGGGCCGCACCGAGACCCGCGTCATTCCCGCCGTGTATGGTGAGGAACTGCGTCAGGTGATCGTCCGCGAGGAGCGGACCGAATTCATCACCATCCCGGCCACCTACAAGACCATTACCGAAACGGTCGTCATTCGGCCCGGATCGGTCCGGACAGAAACCATCCCTGCGGTCTACGAGACCATCACAGAGCGCGTTCTGGTTCGCGAGGCCCATACCGAATGGCGCCGGGGCGTTCCGCCCGATCAGCGTCCGGGCGAGGCCTACAAGACCAAGGTCCTGGCGACCGGCGAAGTTCTCTGCCTGGTGGAAGTGCCGGCGGAATACTCGATGGTCACGCGACAGGTCCTGAAGTCGCCTCCACGCACTGTCCAGGTTCAGGTCCCGGCAGAAACGCAGATCGTCACCCGCCAGGTCATCGACCAGGAAGCCCGGGTCGAGAAGCGGGTCATTCCGGCCGAGTACCGATCCGTCAAGGTCCGGGTGATCGTGACGCCGGAGCGGGTCGAAACCTACACTATCCCGCCGGTCTACAAGACGGTCATCAAGCAGCGGATGGTCAGCGACACACGGTTCGAATGGCGGGTCGTGGTCTGCAATTACGAATCCAAGCCGCCGCCCCCGCCGCGCTACAGCCCGCCGGCGCCCCGGCCTTCGAGCTACCAGACTCCGGCTGCCCCGATCCCCTATGGCGGCGGAATGGCGTCGCGCGGCGTCAATGCCTCGCCTCAGGTGGTCCGCGACGTGCAGTACGCGCTGGGCTCGCGCGGCTATTACCAGGGCCCGCGGGACGGCGTCATGTCGACCCAGACCCACGCCGCCCTGACGCGCTTCCAGTCTGATCGCCGCATCGCGGTGGGCGCGATCACGTCCGAAAGCCTCCTGGCGCTGGGCGTGCCGCTGCCCTAGCCGACAGCACGCCCGGATCCTGCCTGGGCGATCGGCAACGGAAATGAAAAACCCCTCCGCCGGTTGCCGGCGGAGGGGTTTCCATTTTCACGTCCCTGGGTCGCAAAGGGACTTCAGTGGCCCTTGGCTTTCAAGCCTTCGATTTCTTCCTTCAATCGGAGCTTCTGTCGTTTCAGCTCGCGTATTCGCAGGTCACTTGCCGACGGACTGTTGGTTTCGGTCTCGATGGTTCGATCCAGCTTGCGATGCCGGTTGTCGAGTTCCCTCAGTCGGGCTTCCAACGCCATGGTCTTTCGCCTCCTTGGCTTTATGCACTAGGTATTGAACACCCTAAGACTCTGAAGAGTCTGTTCACATGCGCGAGAGCAGGATGACCCATCGACCCCGCCTGATTGTCGGAATTTCAGGCGCATCTGGGGCCATATTGGGCATTCGCGCCTTGGACGCCTGTCGGGAGCTTGGGGTCGAGAGCCATCTGGTCATGTCGCGATCAGCAGCCCTGACCCTGTCCCAGGAGACGGACCTGTCGGTTTCCGACGTTTCGGCCAGGGCCGACGTGGTCCACAAGGCCGGCGATGTCGGGGCCTCGATCGCGTCGGGCAGTTTCAGGACCCTCGGCATGATCATAGCCCCCTGTTCGATCCGCACCATGAGCGAGATCGCGACGGGCGTGACCTCCAGCCTGCTGACCCGGTCAGCCGATGTCGTGCTGAAGGAGCGACGCACCCTTGTCCTGATGGTCCGGGAAACCCCGCTGCATCTGGGCCATCTGCGAACCCTGACGGCCCTGGCCGAGATGGGGGCGGTCATCGCGCCGCCCGTGCCGGCCTTCTATGCCCGCCCGGACAGTATCGCGCAGATGGTGGACCAGTCCGTCGGACGGGCGCTCGACGCCTTCGGGCTGGACTGGGCGCCGGTCAAGCGTTGGGGCGAGGACATCGCTGAGATCCGGAGCGGATCATGAGGTTCTGGGACTGGGCCCTGGCGGTTTATGACCGGCCGGGTGTTCCGGAGCTCTGCCTGTCGCTTCAGGATGATCATGGGCAGCAGACCGCCTTTCTGCTTTGGGCGGCCTTTTCCGCGCCGTCCGATGGGGATCTCTCCCGGGGGGCGGAACTGGCGCGCCATTGGGATCTCGAGATTCTTGGGCCGATCCGGCAGTCGCGGCGATCGCTCAAGCGGCCCTTGCCGCCCGTCGATGATCAGGCCCGGCTGGCGCTGGGGGAAGACTTCAAGAGGGTGGAACTGTCCGCCGAGCGGCTGCTGATGGAAACCCTGGAAGCCATGGCAAGCAGGGATGCCCGGGGTCCATCACCCTTTTCGGCGCTTTTGCGGGCGGCAGATGCCTGGGGCGACCCACCGCCCAGGTCCGTCCTGCAAAGCCTAGCGGAGCGGCTGGTCTAGGCCCGCCTCCCTCTGCTAGCCTTCACTTTCCGAGTCTGGCGTCCGGGGAGCGTTGATGGCTGACAACAACGGGGAAATGATCCCCTTGCCGAACATCGAGGTCCGGGGACGACTGATGGAGTTCAGGCAGCGTCACCAGGATCTGGACGCCGCCGTTGAAGCCCTGGCCGCCATGCCCACCCCGGACCAGCTGCAGATCGCGCGGCTCAAGAAGCAGAAGCTGATTCTGCGGGACCAGATCGTGAAACTCGAGAACATGCTGACGCCGGATCTTCTGGCCTGAGGTCCAGATTCCGGAGAGCGGTCAGGCCATATCGACCCAGTGACGGGCCGGCCGTTTCCGGGTCTTGCAGGACTGCAGCCCGGCCATGACCCAGCGACGGGACTCGGCGGGGTCAATCACGGCGTCGATCTCCAGGGCTGCCGCCATGCTGGTCGCCTTGCCACGCAGATACATCTGCCCCACCAGCCGGTCATAGAGTTCCTTGTTCTTGACCGGGTCCGTCTCGGCCTCCAGCTCCTTGCGGTAGCCCAGCTTGACGGCGCCCTCCAGACCCATGCCGCCGAACTCGCCAGTCGGCCAGCCGGCAATGAACAAGGGTGAATGGAAGCCGCCGCCGGCCATGGCCTGGGCGCCCAGGCCATAGCCCTTTCGCAGGACCAGAGTGAACAGGGGCGGACCGAACTTGGCCCCGGCCACAAACATCCGCGAGACCCGGCGGACGGCCGCCGCATCCTCGCTTTCCGGGCCGACCATGAAGCCAGGCGTGTCGCAGAGGCTGAGGACCGGCAGATCGAAGGCGTCACACAGCTGCAGGAACCGCGCAGCCTTTTCGGCTCCCTCGCAGTCGATGGCGCCGCCGAGATGCTTAGGATCATTCGCGATCAGCCCCAGGGGACGGCCCTCGATCCGGACAAAGCCCGTGACCATGCCGGCGGCAAAGCCCCGCCGAAGTTCCAGGAAAGTCCCCTGGTCGGCCAGTGTCCCGATCAGGCTGCGGATATCATAGACCCGCAGGCGGTTCTCCGGGATGGCGCGGCGCAGGTCCCGCTGGTCCGGCGCCTGCCAGTGGGCCAGGGTTCCCTGGAAGATCGACATGGCCTGTTTGGCCAGGGCCGTGGCATGAGCTTCGTCGTCGGCCAGGATGTCGATGACCCCGTTGGCCCA
>CAMAVA010000124.1 GCA_945861515.1 Brevundimonas vancanneytii
TGCAGGGTGCGGCGGTGCATGGAAAGGCGGCGGGCCGTTTCCGAGACATTGTGCTCGCACAGTTCATAGACCCGCTGGATATGTTCCCAGCGCACCCGGTCGGCGCTCATCGGCTTCTCCGGGGGAACCGGCGCTTCGCCGGTCTGGGCCATCAGGGCCCGGAAGACATCGTCGGCATCGGCCGGCTTGGCCAGGTAGTCGATGGCGCCGGCCTTCACCGCTGCCACGGCCGTGGCGATATTCCCGTAGCCGGTCAGCATGATGACCCGCGACTCGGGCCGCACTTCACGGATGGCGGAAACGGCCTTGAGGCCGGAACCATCCTCGAGCTTCAGGTCGATGACGGCAAAGGCCGGAGGGCGGCGACGCGCTTCGGAAATGGCGTCCGAGACGCTTCCCGCCAGGGCGACATCAAACCCCCGCTGTTCAAGGGCCCTGCCCAGCCGGGTACGCAGAGGGACGTCGTCATCCAGCAGGAGCAGACTGCGATCATCGAGATCAGGGATGGAACCCGGGGCCTCAGTCATGTCTCGACACACACTCCCAACGGGCATTCCCGGACAAGCTTGAGACGGCTTTCTTGGTGAGAATTATTCTTAACTTTCAACACCAGCCACAGCAGTCCGCTTCGACTCCTTAAAGCCGATTCCAATATAAGGGATATTTTGCTCGCAAGCACAGGATGATTTGGGATCCTGATCGGATTCGTAATGCGCATCCGTGCAGGCCGTTCCGGAGGATTCAGGGCTCTTCGGTTCCGGCGACCGTCAAACTGGCCCTCGGCCATCGGGCCGTGACAACGGCGCCCCCCTTCCGCCCGTTCCGGAAGGTCACCACAGCCCCGGTGCGCTCCATCAGGGTCTTGGCGATGAAGAACCCCAGGCCCATGCCGGTATGGCCGCTGCGCGAGCCCTCGGCGGCCGGCCGGCTGGTGACATAGGGCTCCCCCAGCTTGGCCAGAATCTCGGGGGCGAACCCCGGGCCGTCATCCCGTATTTCCAGGGCGATATGGCGACTGTCGAATCTTGCCGTGACCAGCACCTCGCCGTCCGCAAAATCCACGGCGTTTTCAACGTAGGATGTCAGGGCATGCAGAACTTCCGGCAGGCGCTTGATGTCCGGCGAGGCGCCGTCCGGAGGGCCGGAAATCACCGCCTCGACCCGCACGTGGGTATCGCGGACATGGGGGGCTATGGCCTCCGCCAGCAGTTGGGCAAGTCCCATCGATCCATGGACCTCGTCCACGGCGCGGGGATCGGCCGTCAGGCGCCGAAGAATTTCCCGGCAGCGCTCGGCCTGGCTGACCAGCAGTTCGGCGTCGTCGCGGGCGTGGCCCTCCGGCGCCTCCCGGGCCAGCTCCTTGGCCACGATGGAAATGGTCGCCAGGGGCGTCCCCAGCTCATGGGCGGCCGCGGCAGCCAAAGCCCCCAGAGCTGAAAGTCTCTGCTCCCGGGCCAGGACCGCGTTGGTGGTGTCCAGGGCCAGTTCCATCCGGGCGGCTTCGCTGGCCGCCTGCCAGGCATAGCCGGCGCAGAACACGATTCCGAGCACGCGCGACAGCACCCCGCCCAGACGGTTGACCAACGGCGGATCGAAGGGCTCGGTATGGGGCGCGGGCAAGGGCAGGGCGGTGACAGACAGAACAATCACCCCGGCCACGGCAAGCAGGCCCAGGGTTACAACCTGGCGAAGCGGCAGGGTCGCCGCCGCCAGAACGACGGGGGCGATCAGCAGGACAGAAAATGGATTGACCGCCCCGCCCGTCAGATAGAGCAGCGCGGAAAGCTGCAGGATATCAAAGGCCAGCTGGGCGGTTGCTTCGCGGTCGCTGGCCTGACGTTGGACGGGTCCAGCCAGAAGGAGGGCGAGATTCAGCCCGGCTGACAGGGCCACAAGTCCCAGACAGGCCAGGGTCGGCATCGGAAACCCCAGTCCATAGGCGACAAACAGGATGGTTCCCAGCTGACCCCCTATGGCGAGCCAGCGCACATTGACCAGGGTGCGGATACGCAATCGGGCGCGCCGCGCGCCGCTGAGTCGCCACAGGGACGGCGCCGCTTGCCGTTCAAGGGCTGCCGGCCTATCGAAGCCCCGCTCCTCGAGGTCTGGCGCTGGCGTTGGGGGCGGGGCGGTCATGCCGTCCGAGGATCGTCGAGATTGCCCGGCTGCGCCAGTCCGGATGAGAGGAGACTGCTCCCATGACCCGCAGCCGCGCCCTGATCTGGGCCCTGGTCGGCATTGGCCTGGTGATCACCCTGGTTCTGGCCTTCCAGACCGGCGCTTTCCGCCCCCGACCGGCGCCAGCCGATGTTGGCGGCCCCTTCGCCCTGGTGGACCAGTCCGGCCGACCGGTGACCCAGGAGGTTCTCAAGGGCCAATGGAGCGCCGTCTTCTTCGGGTTTACCTACTGTCCGGACATCTGCCCCGGAACCCTGCAGACCCTGGTCAGGGCCCGGGATCAGCTGGGACCGCTGGGGCGCGATGTGAGGATCGTGTTCATTTCCGTCGACCCCGGTCGCGACACGCCCCGGGCGATCAGCGACTGGCTGGCCGCCAATGGCGCCCCTGCCGGCACCCTGGGCCTGACCGGAACCCAGGCCCAGGTGGATGCTGCGGTGAAGGCCTATCGCGCGGTGGCGATCAAGCAGGGAGAGGGCTCCGACTATCTGATGGACCATTCAACGGTGGTCTATCTGATGGACCCCCGGGGCCGCTTCGTGCGCCCCCTGCCCCATAACCTTGCCGATGAAATCGTCACCCAGATCACGGCGGCCAAGCGCGGCGACTGAAGGGTTCGTCATCGGGCTGTGCAAGAAGGGCGCCGTTTAAGCACCCTGTTAACCTCCCCCCGCCAAGAGTGTCGTTCTGTTCAACGCGGCCTGGGGAGGGTCGGCTTTTGGCGCTCGGTCCGAGACTAGAGCTGAGGCAGGGCCAGGGCCTTGTCATCACACCGCAGCTGCAGCAGGCTATCAAGCTGCTGCAGCTGTCCAACATCGAGCTCGAGGCCTTTGTCGAGGCGGAGCTCGAGCGCAATCCCCTGCTGCAGCGCGACGGCCCCGAGCCGGAAGCCCAGGAAGAGGCGCCCTCGGTCGATCGGGCCGAGGCGGCCGCAGACCAGATGCCGGACGGCGCGGCTGCCGCCGACATGGACGCCGGTCCTGACGACGCCAGTCCTGGCGAGCGCGACGGCGGCGAGAATGGCGATTCGGCGGCCGGCCAGGTCGACTGGTCCCGGGCTGGCAAGGGTGGCTCCTTCGAGGGGGACGATGATTTCGAAAGCCGGCTGACCCGGGAAAAGTCCCTGACGGAACACCTGCATGACCAGCTGGCCGTGGCCGGTCTGGACCCTGCGGAGCGGGCCATTGCGGCGGTCCTGATCGACGGGGTGGACGAGGGCGGCTATCTGCGGACCGATCTTTCCGACCTGGCGGAGCGCCTTGGCTGTGGACTGCCTCTGGTGGAGGCCGTGCTGAAGGTCCTTCAGGGTTTCGAGCCGACCGGGGTGTTTGCGCGCGACGTCCGGGAATGCCTGTCCCTGCAACTGAAGGAGCGTGACCGGCTCGATCCCGCCATGGCCGCGCTGCTGGACAATCTGGACAGCCTGGCCCGCCGCGACATGGCCGCCCTGCGCCGGGCCTGCGGGGTCGATGACGAGGACCTGCGGGACATGCTGGCCGAGCTCAAGGCCCTGACCCCCCGTCCCGGCGCCGCCTTTGGCGGCGAGCCTTCCCACGCCGTCTCGCCGGACGTCTATGTCCGGGAGGGGCCGGGCGGCATCTGGCTGGTGGAGCTCAATACCGACACCCTTCCCCGGGTGCTGATCGACCAGCGCTATCACGCCCGGGTGTCCGGCAGCGCCCGGACCGAGGCCGACAAGACCTTCCTGTCCGACTGCATGGCCAGCGCCGGCTGGCTGGTCCGCAGTCTGGACCAGAGGGCCCGGACGATCCTGAAGGTGTCCAGCGAGATCGTCCGGCAGCAGGACGCCTTCCTGGCCTATGGGGTCCAGCATCTCCGGCCGCTCAATCTCAAGACCGTGGCCGACGCCATCGGCATGCATGAATCGACCGTCAGCCGGGTGACCTCGAACAAGTACATGGCCACCCCCCGCGGACTTTTCGAGCTCAAGTTCTTCTTCACCTCGGCCATCGCCTCCAGCAGCGGCGGCGAGGCCCATTCGGCCGAGAGCGTCCGGCACCGAATCCGTCAGCTGATCGACGCCGAGCGCAGCGAGACCGAAGTCCATTCCGACGACACGATCGTCGAGATCCTGAAACAGGCCGGGGTGGACATTGCACGCCGGACCGTGGCCAAGTATCGCGAGGCCATGCGAATTCCCTCCTCCGTGGAACGCCGCCGGATGCTCAAGGCTTCTGTGTGAAGCGGGCGAACGGGATCTGACCGGAGCACCGGCGCAAGCACGAGGCGACAGGCTCATGGATCCATCGGACAGACGGACGCCCCTGTCCCAGGTGATGGCGGACATCGCTGCTGACCCGAGACCCCAGGTCACGGTCGGTGAAATTGTCCAGCACCTGGGCCGCAGGGCCTTTGGCGCCATGCTGTTCGTGTTCTCCGCGCCCAACTGGCTACCGCTGCCGCCGGGATCCTCCACCTTCCTGGCTGCGCCCCTGGTGGTCCTGTCGCCGCAGCTCCTGGTCGGGGTGCGAAGCCCCTGGCTGCCCGGGTTCATTGCAGACCGGCCCCTCAAGCGGGCCACCCTGGCCAGGGCCTTCGGCGTCCTGATCCCCTGGCTGCAGAGGGTCGAACGGGTCTCCCGGCCCAGGCTGACCTTTCTGTTTGGTCCCGTCGGCGACCGGATCATCGGGGGCGTCTGCCTGATCCTGTCCCTGGTGTTGTTGCTGCCGATCCCGCTGGGCAACATGGCGCCTGCGGCCGCCATTGCCCTGTTCGGCCTGGCCATGGTCCAGCGCGACGGACTGCTCGCCCTGCTGGGCTTTGCCGTCACGGTCATCAGCGGCGGTCTTCTGGTGCTGGCCTTTGGCCTGGTCACGGCGGCGATCAAGGCCTTCCTGGTGACCCAGGGTGTGATTCCACAGGGGTGATCTCACAAACCGGAGAGCAGCCGTCAGCCGTCTTGACAGTTTTCGCCGACCGGCGCGTTGTATGGGGATGCAAATCCAAGTCGCCGGCAAGCACGTCGACGTCGGGGCCGCCCTTCGGGACCGCATCACCGACGAACTCTCCTCAGGCATCGGGAAATTCTTTGAACGGGGGGGTGACGCTGACGTCATCGTCAGCCGTCAGGGTCATAGTTTCCGGGTCGACTGTCTGGTCAATCTGGCGTCTGGCCATAGGCTTCAGAGCCATGGCACGGGCGGTGACGCCCATCTGGCCTTCAGCGACGCCCTGGCCAAGATCGAGGCGCGGGTCCGTCGCTACAAGCGGCGGCTCAAGGATCACAGCGTCGCGGCCACGGCCAAGATGGCCCAGACCACCGCGCTCTACACCACCATCCAGTGGCCAGACGAAGCCGATGATCTGGAGGAATGGTTGGATGATTCCGAGATGGATGGCCCGCCCAGCGCCATGATCATTGCGGAAAATGACACCCAGGTGAAAACTTTGACCGTTTCAGGGGCGGTCATGGAACTCGACTTGACTGAATCGCAAACAATTGTGTTTAGAAACGCGGCGCATGGCGGATTGTCCGTCGTCTATCGCCGGTCCGACGGCAATATCGGATGGATCGATCCGGAACGAACCAAGTCTCTGAACGGTCCGGGCGCCGGGGGGTAGCACCCCGGGGGCCCGCTGCCTCCAGCCCAGCCCAGTAACCCGTCCATTTTCCGAGTTTCGCGTCTCATGAACATCGGTGATCTCCTGGATTTTCGGGCCGTCGTGCCTCGCGCCAGTGGCGGGACCAAGCGACAGGTGCTGTCGGTCATCGCCGATGTCGCCGCCCGCACCCTGAATCTGGACCCGGCGGTGGTGCTGGAGGCCCTGCTCGAACGGGAAGCCGCCGGATCCACTGGCGTCGGCTATGGCATCGCGGTTCCCCATGCCCGGGTCGAGGGCCTGGACCGGATCCGCGGCGTGTTTGTCCGGCTGGATCAGCCCATCCCCTATGAGGCCGTGGACGGTCAGCCGGTGGACCTGCTGTTCGCCCTGCTGGCGCCGCCCTCGGCCAGTTCGGATCACCTGCGGGCCCTGGCCAGGGTTTCCCGCCTGATGCGCCAGCCGGACCTGCGCGCCCAGCTCCGCCAGGCCCGCTCGTCGGAGGCCATCCAGGCCCTGCTGCAGCGCGAGGCCCAGCCCTCGGCGGCGTGAGTCCTGCCTGCGGGAACCCATGCCGGGTCTCGATGCCAGGACGGACTTCATTCAGTCACGCCGCCTGGAGCGGATCGGGCCCTGATGACTGAAACACTGGCTCTCGGTCGGCCGCGCCGGGGATCGGGCTTTCCCGGGGCCATCACTCGAGGACGGTCCGATGGTGGCGCCGCTCAGGGATCCGGTCTGCCTTGACCGCGTCTTCCTCGAGCTCGGCGCCTTGACCTAGCCTAACGGCTTCGACAGGAGCCCGGAAGCCCTGCATGCCGACATCGCCGAGGCAGAGGCTCTGATTCAAAGTGTTAGAGCATGTTTCGATCCGATAACCGCTTCACACTTATCGGAACATGCTCCAGGAATGCGCCGCCGCCTGAGCGCCGCCCTTGGGGCGGCCCCTGACCTCAGAGCCCCTTGACGATCCCCTCGACCATCTTCTTGGCGTCGGCGAACAGCATCATGGTGTTGTCACGGAAGAACAGCTCGTTCTCCACCCCGGCATAGCCCGAAGACATGCCGCGCTTCACGAACAGCACGGTGCGGGCCTTTTCGACATCCAGGATCGGCATGCCATAGATGGCGCTGGTCGGATCGGTCTTGGCGGCCGGATTGGTCACGTCATTGGCGCCGATGACGAATGCGACGTCGGCGGTGGAGAACTCGCTGTTGATGTCCTCCAGCTCGAACACCTCGTCATAGGGCACATTGGCCTCGGCCAGCAGGACGTTCATGTGGCCCGGCATGCGGCCGGCGACGGGGTGGATGGCGTATTTCACCTCGACGCCCTCTTCCTTCAGCTTGTCGGCCATCTCGCGCAGGGCGTGCTGGGCCTGGCTGACGGCCATGCCGTAGCCGGGGACGATGATCACCTTGCTGGCGTTCTTCATGATGAAGGCGGCGTCCTCGGCGCTGCCCTGCTTGACGGGGCGGGTCTCGATCCTGCCGCCGGCGGCGGCGGCGCTGTCATCGGCCCCGAAGCCGCCCAGGATGACCGAGACGAAGCTGCGGTTCATGCCCTTGCACATGATGTAGCTGAGGATGGCGCCGGAGGAGCCGACCAGGGCGCCGGTGATGATCAGGGTGACGTTCTCGAGGGTGAAGCCCAGCGCCGCCGCCGCCCAGCCGCTGTAGCTGTTGAGCATGGAGACGACGACCGGCATGTCTGCGCCGCCGATGGGGATGATCAGGGTCACGCCGATCAGCAGGGACAGGGCGAAGATCGCCCAGAAGGCCCATTTGGCCTCGCCGCCGCTCATCACCAGCACCACCACCAGCACCACGATCGCGGCTGCGATGGCGATGTTCAGCAGGTGCCGGGCGGGGAGCAGGATCGGCGCGCCGCTCATGTTGCCGTTCAGCTTGGCGAAGGCGATGACCGAACCGGTGAAGGTCACGGCCCCGATGGCCAGGCCGACGGACAGTTCGACCAGGGACAGGCCGTGGATATGGCCGCCCTCGGAAATGCCATAGGCGGCCGGGGTGTAGATGGCGGCCACCGCCACCAGACAGGCGGCCAAGCCGACCAGGCTGTGGAAGGCTGCGACCAGCTGCGGCATGGCGGTCATCGCCACCCGACGGGCGATCACCGCGCCGATGCCGCCGCCGACCACAACCCCGCCCAGGATCAGGCCGATGGTGAGCGGATCCAGAAGCTTCTGGCTCCAGAGGGTGCCAAGCGTCACCGCCACGGCGATCCCCATGCCGATCATGCCATAGCGGTTGCCGGCCTGGCTGGTCACCGGGCTGGACAGGCCGCGCAGGGCCAGGATGAACAGCACCCCGGAGACGATATAGGCGATGGCGGCGAAATTGGCGTTCATGCGGGTGTTCCCGTCCCCTTGAGGGTAGGTGCTTGGATCGAGGTCGAGGCGGAGCGGCTCACGCCTTGTCCTTCTTCTTGTACATGGCCAGCATCCGCTGGGTGACCAGGAAGCCGCCGAAGATGTTGACGGCGGCCAGGCCGGCCGCCACGGCGCCGGCGCCCTTGGAGATCCAGACATTGACCCCGGGGGCCGCGCCGCCAGCCAGACCCTCGGCGCCGGCGCCCTGGGCGGCCGCCGCGATCAGGGCGCCGACGATGATCACCGAGCTGATGGCGTTGGTCACGGCCATCAGGGGGGTGTGAAGCGCAGGGGTGACGCTCCAGACGACATAATAGCCGACGAAGATCGCCAGAACGAAAATGGCCAGGCGGAAGATGGTGGGATCGACGGCGTCCATCGATGGCTCCTGCAGGTCTTGGGACGGCCAGGCCCTGGCCCGCCGTCCCGGATGAGGGTCAGACCGCGAGTTGCGGGTGAACGATCTTGCCGTCCCGGGTGACCAGGGCGGCCTTCAGGATTTCGTCCTCGAAATCGGGGGCCAGGGCCCCTTCCTTGTTGAGGAGCAGGCCGGCAAAGGCCATCAGGTTGCGGGCATAGAGGGCAGAGGCATCGGTGGCGATCCGGCCAGGCAGGTTGGGGATGCCGACGATCTTGACGCCGTTGGGGGTCTCGATCACCTCGCCCAGCTTGACGCCTTCGACATTGCCGCCCTGTTCGACCGCCAGGTCGAGGATGACCGAGCCGGCCTTCATGCTGGCCACCTGGGCCGCATTGACCAGCCGGGGCGCGGCCCGGCCAGGGATCAGGGCGGTGGTGATGACGATGTCCTGCTTGGTCAGGTGACCGCTCAGCAGCTCGGCCTGCTTGGCCTGGTATTCGGCGCTCATTTCCTTGGCGTAGCCGCCGGCGGTCTGGGCGTTCTTGAATTCCTCGTCCTCGACGGCCAGGAACTTGGCGCCAAGGCTTTCCACCTGCTCCTTGGTGGCCGGCCGCACATCGGTGGCTGTGACCACAGCCCCGAGGCGGCGAGCGGTGGCGATGGCCTGGAGTCCGGCAACCCCGACCCCCATGATGAACACCTTGGCGGCGGCGACGGTGCCGGCGGCGGTCATCATCATGGGCAGGGCCTTGCCGAACACCTCGGCGGCCTCGATCACGGCGCGATAGCCGGCGAGATTTGCCTGGCTGGACAGGACGTCCATCACCTGGGCCCGGGTGATCCGGGGGACAAATTCCATGGCGAAGGCGCTGGCCCCGGCCTTGGCCAGCAGATCCAGGGTCTCGCGGTCCTGATAGGGATTGAGGGTGGCCACGACCATGGCGCCGGGCTTCAGGGCGCTGATCTCGGCGGCTTCCGGCGCCCTGACCTTGAACAGGATATCGGCCTTGCCGATGGCTGCGGCGGCGGAGAGTTCGAGGGACGCCCCGGCGGTGGCATAGTCGGCGTCAGGATAGGCTGCGGCGCCGCCGGCTCCGGCCTCGACCACCACGGAAAACCCGGCGGCGATCAGCTTCTTGACGGACTCCGGCGTAGCGGCGACGCGGGTCTCGTTTGCCCGGCTTTCCCTGGTCACCGCAATCACGGCCATGCCGTCAGCCTCCCCGAACGCCGGTATAACATCCGGCCCAAGACCTCTGTTTAGGGGATAGTCTCACCCGTTGTCGAGACCAACGCGCCGCACTGCGGAAAAACATTCCGCAATGCGTCGCGAACCGGGTGGCGGCTGCCGTTCGGTGTGACGTCAGCCTCAGTGGCCGCCGTCCTTCTTGTCACGCAGCAGAAAGAACCCTGCGACGGCCAGCACCAGGCCGGGGACCAGACCGCCGACGAAACCGGCCGGGGTGCAGAACCACAGGGTCGCCATCAGCAGGGAGACGGCGATGGCCAGGCTGCCCCATTTGGTCAGGCCCATGAAGGCGTCATAGGTCGACGCCTGTTCCTGGATGTCCATCTCGCCGCGGTGATAGTCGGAAGCCATGGTCTTCGCCTTCGTCTCGAAATCCGTGC
>CAMAVA010000125.1 GCA_945861515.1 Brevundimonas vancanneytii
GCCGTCTCGTATTCCACGTGCGCCGTGTTGATCGTGATGCCGCGGGCCTTTTCTTCCGGAGCCGCGTCAATGTCCGCATAGGACTTCGCCGTCGCACCGCCCGACTTCGCCAGCACCATCGTGATCGCCGCCGTCAGCGTCGTCTTGCCGTGGTCAACGTGACCAATCGTGCCGATGTTGCAATGCGGCTTGTTGCGTTCAAACTTCTCTTTGGCCATTTCAAGCTCCAGCCCTGTCCGGGCCTGTCCTCTAAACTAGGGTTGGGTGTGTCTCTTTAGCGGGGCAAGATTGCAAGCAATCTCTTTCTCGGTGAGGCGAGATTGCAGGCAATCCCTTAGGCATACTTCTTGATCACTTCGTCGGCGACGTGTTGCGGTACCGGATCGTAGTGGTCGTACTGCATGGTGAAGGCGGCGCGGCCCTGGGACATGCCGCGAAGCGTGTTCACATAGCCGAACATGTTGGCCAGGGGCACGAAGGCATTGACCACGATGGCGTTGCCGCGGGTGTCCTGACCCTGGATCATGCCGCGACGACCGTTGAGGTCGCCGATGACCGAACCCAGATAATCTTCCGGGGTCACGACCTCGACGGCCATGATCGGCTCCAGCAGCTTGGGCGAACCCTTTTCGCGCAGTTCCTTGAAGGCGGCGCGGGCCGCGATTTCAAAGGCCAGCACCGAGGAGTCGACGTCGTGATAGGCGCCGTCGATCAGGGTCGCCTTGAAGTCGATCAGCGGGAAACCGGCCAGCAGGCCGTTTTCCTTGGAAGACTCCAGGCCCTTCTGGACGCCGGGGATGTATTCCTTCGGCACCGAACCGCCGGTCAGGGAGGATTCGAACACGAAGCCCGAGCCGGGTTCACCCGGTTCGAACACCAGCTTGATCCGGGCGAACTGGCCCGTACCGCCGGTCTGCTTCTTGTGAGTGTAGTCGATCTCGGCCTTGCGACCCAGGGACTCGCGATAGGCCACCTGCGGCGCGCCGATATTGGCCTCGACCTTGTAGGTGCGCTTCAGGATGTCGATCTTGATGTCGAGGTGAAGCTCGCCCATGCCCTTCAGGATGGTCTGGCCCGACTCGTGGTCGGTGGAGACGGTGAAGGAGGGATCCTCGGCGGCCAGCTTGGCCAGGGCGACGCCCAGCTTTTCCTGGTCAGCCTTGGACTTGGGCTCCACGGCGATCTCGATGACCGGGGCCGGGAATTCCATCCGCTCGAGAATGACCGGCGACTTGCCGGGATCGCAGAGGGTGTCGCCGGTGCGGGTGTCCTTGAGGCCAGCCAGGGCGACGATGTCGCCGGCATAGGCTTCCTTGATGTCTTCGCGGTTGTTGGAGTGCATGAGCAGCATCCGGCCGACCCGTTCCTTGCGGTCACGGGTGGAGTTCAGCAGGCCCATGCCGGTTTCCAGCTTGCCCGAATAGATGCGGCAGAAGGTCAGGGAGCCGACGAAGGGGTCGTCCATGATCTTGAAGGCCAGCACGGCCAGGGGTTCGTCATCCGACGCCTTGCGGACGATTTCTTCCTCGGTCTTGTAGTCGATGCCCTTGGTCGGCGGGATGTCCACCGGCGAGGGAAGATAGTCGACGACGGCGTCGAGCAGGGGCTGGACGCCCTTGTTCTTGAAGGCCGAGCCGCAGAGGATCGGGTAGAAGGCGCCGGTCAGCACGGCCTTGCGGATGCACTTCTTGATGACCTCGACGGAGGGCTCTTCGCCGCCGAGGTAGGATTCCATCGCCTCGTCATCGAGTTCGACGGCGTTCTCGATCATGTAGTGACGGGCGGCTTCCGCCTCGTCCTTCATGTCGGCAGGGATTTCTTCGTCATGGAAGGTGGCGCCGACATTGTCGCCGTCCCAGACCACGGCCTTCATGCGGACCAGGTCGATCAGACCGCGCAGCGAGCTTTCCGAACCGATCGGCAGCTGGATCGGCACGGCCTTGGCGCCCAGACGGTCGCGGATGGATTCCACCGACTTGACGAAATCGGCGCCGGTCTTGTCCATCTTGTTGACGAACACGATGCGCGGAACGCTGTACTTGTCGGCCTGGCGCCAGACGGTTTCGGTCTGGGGCTCGACCCCGGCATTGCCGTCCAGCACCGTCACGGCGCCGTCGAGCACGCGCAGGGAGCGTTCGACTTCAATGGTGAAGTCCACGTGCCCGGGGGTGTCGATGATGTTCAGGCGCTTTTCGTTCCAGAAGGCGGTCGTCGCGGCGGACGTGATGGTGATGCCGCGCTCCTGCTCCTGATCCATCCAGTCCATGGTGGCCGCGCCATCATGGACTTCGCCGATCTTGTGGTTCTTGCCGGTGTAATAGAGGATCCGCTCCGTCGTCGTCGTCTTGCCCGCATCGATGTGGGCCATGATTCCGAAGTTGCGGTAGTCTTCAATCTTGTGGGCGCGGGCCATGGGAGAGCTCGGTTCTTGAATGGGCGGAGCGGGCGGCTTGAAGGATCAAACCGCCCGCGCCTGAACGTCCGGACGGGGCTTGTGCGGAGAGGGCGCCGGACTTGATGTCCGCCGCCCTGCCCCGCCTAGAAATCTCGGTACAGACCTTTCATGTCGCTTTGGCGCCAGTCGGCGCCAAAGCCTGAGAGGTCCGGACCTTTTACCAGCGGTAGTGAGAGAAGGCGCGGTTGGCTTCGGCCATCTTGTGGGTGTCTTCGCGCTTCTTGACCGCGGTGCCGCGATTGTTGGAGGCGTCGAGCAGCTCACCAGCCAGCTTTTCGGTCATGGTGTTCTCGCCACGCTTGCGCGCAGCGGTGACCAGCCAGCGGATGGCCAGGGCCCGGCGACGGTCCGGACGGACCTCGACCGGCACCTGATAGGTGGCGCCGCCGACCCGGCGGGACCGGACCTCGATCGCCGGGGCGACGTTGTCCAGGGCCGAGTGGAAGGTTTCCAGGGGACCCTGGTCCTTGCGCTTGTTCTCGAGGATGTCGAAGGCGCCGTAGATGATGTTCTCGGCGACGGCTTTCTTGCCTTCGTACATGACGTAGTTCATGAATTTCGTGACGATCAGGTCCCCGAACTTGGGATCGGGCAGAACCTGGCGTTTCTCGGCGCGACGGCGGCGGGACATGTAATCTCTTCCTTACTTCGGGCGCTTGGCGCCGTAGTGCGAACGGCGCTGCTTGCGGTCCTTGACCCCCTGGGTATCGAGGACGCCACGCAGGATGTGGTAGCGAACGCCGGGAAGGTCCTTCACGCGGCCCCCGCGGATGAGCACGACGCTGTGCTCCTGCAGGTTATGGCCTTCGCCGGGGATGTAGCACACGGCTTCGACGCCGGTGGTCAGGCGGACCTTGGCCACCTTCCGCAGAGCCGAGTTCGGCTTCTTCGGCGTGGTGGTGTAGACGCGGGTGCAGACGCCGCGACGCTGGGGGCAGCCCTTCAGGGCCGGCACCTTGTTGCGCACGGGCTTGGGTTGCCGCGGCTTGCGAATGAGCTGGTTAACTGTTGGCATTTATCTCTGTGCTCGTGGAAGCGTGTGCCTTTCGGCCGGTGCGCTTCAGGGTCCTGGGTTCAATCGTTCGCCTTCGAGGGACCTGCGAAACACGAAAACTCGCCGGGACGCCTGGGATGACGTTCCGACGGGCCTGCCCGGCGATGCGCTGGACGTCCTGTTCCTCAAGGCGACAGGCTCGTTGCGGACCCTGCCTCGAAAGAGCGGGCTAGATACGCGCGGGGACCCGCAAGGTCAAGGCTTGTGACTCAGGACGGGGAGTCGGGCCCGTCCACGCGCTTGCAGAGCGTTCGCCATGGGGCCAGAAGGGCGGGATGAGCGCACCGGACCTGCCGCCAAACCTGCCTGCGCCGGACGCCCGGGAGCGGATCCTTCGGGCGGCGGAAGGGCTGATCGCCGAGCGGGGGGCCCAGGCGGCGACGACCAAGGCGGTGGCCGAGGCGGCGGGGCTGCGGCAGGGGCTGTTCCACTATTACTTCGCCAGCAAGGAGGCCCTGCTGCTGGAGCTGTTGCGGCGGCAGGTGGCTGACTATGTGGCCAGCTCGACGGCCCTGCGTGGCGACCTGGCCAGGGGCGGGCTGCCGGTCCTGTTCGCCCAGGCGGCGGCGGACCTGGAGCAGCGGACCGGCCCCTGGCGGCTGCGGCTGGAGCTGATGCATCTGGGGCTGGCCAATCCGCAGCTGGGCGAGGCCGTGAAGGGTTTGCTGGTCGAGGCGAGGAACCAGACGGCCCAGAACCTGGCCGCCGCCCGGGGCGCGGCGGCGCCCGATTCGCAAGACCTTGCCATGGCCGAGGCCCTGAAGGCGGCGATGGACGGGCTGGCCTTCCAGCGGCTGCTGGATCCGGACTATTCGCTGGACGCCGCCGGGGACGTGCTGCTGGCCATGACCAAGGCGCTGGTCGCACAGCGATAGATTTTCGGCCGTTCAAAGACTGCGGCCCCTTGCCAAGGGGCGCCTGAATGTTATTTGGTTGGTCAACCAACCTGTGCGAGGCCCCATGTCCAGTTCCGTCATTGTCACCGGCGCCAATACCGGCCTTGGGTAAGAGGCCGCCCGGTTTCTGCTCGCGATGGATCCAGCCGTGGAAGTGGTTCTGGCCTGCCGCGATCTGGCCAAGGCGGCCGCCGCCTGCAGGAAACTGGGGGAACGGCGGGTCAGGGTCATGGCCCTGGACCTGTCGTCCCTGGCCGATGTGCGGCGGTTTGCGGCCGAGGTTTCCAGCGACCTGGCCATGGGCCGCCTGCCGCCGGTTCGCGCCCTGGTCGCCAATGCCGGGATGCAGTATCCGGGCCCCCTGCGACGATCGGTGGACGGCTATGAGCTGACCTTTGCCACCAATCATCTGGGCCATTACCTGCTGGCCCGGCTGCTGGCGCCGGCCCTGGCCAGGCCGGGACGGATCATCTTCGTGGCCAGCGGCACCCATGATCCGGCCCAGCGCACCGGAATGCCGACACCCATCTATGAGGCGGCGGGCGACCTGGCCCTGGCGCCCCTGAACGAGCCGGACCCTGTGGTGTTCGGCGCCCGGCGCTACACCACCTCAAAGCTCTGCAATGTCATGACGGCCTATGAGCTGGACCGCCGGTTGAAGGCGGCGGGGACCCTGGACATCGACGTCACCGCCTTTGATCCTGGCACCATGCCCTCCACGGGTCTTGCGCGGGAAGCGCCCTTCCCCATCAAGCAGATCTGGCAGATCGGCGTGCCGCTGCTGAGCCCCCTGCTCCGGCTGACCGGATTTCGTCCGTCCACGCCCCGCCGGTCGGGACGGATGCTGGCGACCATGGCCATCGACCCGGCCTATGCGGGGGTCAGCGGCGCCTATGTCTCCATCGACCGGGGTGAGCGATCCTCGGAGGAAAGCTATGACCGGACCAAGGCCTCCGCCCTGTGGGTCGGCAGCGCCGCCCTGGTGGGTCTGGAGCCGTAGGACCTATTTTTTCACCGGCAGATACTGGGCGAGGAAGGCCTCGGAGGCTTCCAGCATCTGCTGGCGGCTTTTCGCGCTGGACAGATGGTGGTCGTCGCCATCGAGCAGGAGGAACTTATAAGGGCTGCCGGCCGTCTTCAGAGCGCTTTCCATCAGCTGGGACTGCTGCAGAGGCACGGTTGTGTCATTGACCGAATGGATCAGCAGGATGGGCGCCGTCCTGGCCCCGGCCCGGCGATAGGGCGAGGCGGCGTCCACCGCAGCCTGATCCACCCGGGTGTCGCCGATCACATCGCGATAATAGCGCACGGTTTCGGGGTCGCCGCCGGAATAGATCCTGGCGTGGCCGATCATGGTGCGCAGGTCCGAGACGCCATTGACCGAGATGGCGCAGCGGTAGCGGTCGGAGCGCACCGTGGCCCCGTGCAGGGCCGAATAGCCGCCGAAACTGGCCCCGACGATACAGACGCGGGCCGGATCAACTCCCTTGTCCGCCATGGCGGTGACGGCGTCGACCAGGTCGGACTGCATCCTGCCGCCCCATTCGCCATAGCCGGCCTGGACATAGTCCAGGCCAAAGCCGCCGGAGCCGCGGAACTGCGGTTTCAGTACGGCGTAGCCGCGGCTGACCAGAAACTGCTCCCACCAGTCGAATTCGAAGGAATCGCGGGCGATGGGCCCGCCATGGGGCATGACGATCAGGGGCGCTGGCGAGCCTGGCCCGGCGCCCGGAGGCAGGGTCAGATAGGCTCCCATCTCGAACCCGTCGGACGCCTTGAAACTGTGCCAGGTGGTGACGCCGGGGGTCCAGCCGGTCAGTTCGGGATATCCCTCGCCGATGGGCGAGAGCTGGTTGGTGGTGGCGTCATACAGCAGCCAGACCGGCGGCTGGGACGGTGAATCGCCCCGGACAATGAATCTGGCCCGGTCCCTGGACCAGTTGAGCAGATGGACATCCCGGCCCTTCAGCGCGCGGGACATCCGGGCATGGATGGCGCCCAGCTTTGCGTCCAGCCACTGGTATTCCGGACGCTCCAGCCCGCCGACGATGGTCGTGGGCGTATCGAGGTGTTCGTCCCAGAACAGAAAGGGGGCCGGCGCCGGGCGGACCGGGCCGACGTCGGTCTGGCTGTTGTCCACAAGGCTGCGCCGGACGATTCGAACGCCGGTTTCAGACCCCGTGGCCAGATAGATGGCGTCCTCGGCGTCCGAATAGCCCATGAACCGGACGGTCGGCGCCATGCTGTCGGAGCGGTCGATCAGGGTCCAGGCCTGGCTTCCCTTGCGCCGGGCGAACAGGCTGGTCATGCCCTTGTCGGAGTCTTCCCTGACCCGGGCCTCTCCGGCCCGGTCAACCGCGTAGAACCCGGTGTTGGGGTTGCCCCGCTCGATCATCCGCCCCTTGCCGGTGGCGACGTCAACCCGGTAGAGGGCGGCGACAAGGCCATCTTCCTTGCGCTTGAGCCGGCTGAAATCATCCCCGGCCGCCGAGCCCATATCCAGACCCAGCATCACGACGGCGGGCTTGTCACCCGCGACGTCGCCCAGAATCGGCCGGTTGATGGCAAACCCGGCCCAGCTGACGCCGTCCAGCAGCATCCCCTTGATATTGCCGGCCATGTCGAAGACCAGGTCGCGCTGGAGATTGTAGCTGTAGACCCGGCCGTCGCCGAAATTGGTGCGGGAATCATAGATCCGCACCGTGGCGATCAGAAAGCCGTCGCCGCCCCAGCGGATGGATTTCACATCCACGGCGCCCAGGGGAACGGTGACAAACTGCTGGCCGTCGACAGGGCTGATGACGATCTGGCGCTGGTCGAAACTGCCGCCAAGAATGGCGATCCGCTGGCCGTCCGGCGAAATCTCGGCCTGTTGCACCGCCGGCAGGCGGGCGAAGGCCGCGACGGGCGGAGGAGCCGGGGCCGCCGGCGGCGGGGTCTGGGAAACGGCCGCACCGCCGACCATGGCCAGGACCAGGGCCAGGACCGCCCGCTTCACATCCATCAACCGCACGCCAGATCCCCCGGTAGAACACAACCAAAAAGTTGCACCACACCCGGGCGCCAGACGCAAGCGTCGCCGGCCGCCGTCAGTCGAAGATGTCGAACAGGTCGAAGCCGCGCTTCTTCTTGCCGTGTCGGCGGTAGTCATCGTCATCGTCGGAGCGGTAGCGCTTTTCCCGCTCGTCATAGGGATGGCTGCGCCGCCATTCCTCGGGATCACGGCGGAAGGCGTCGGCCTCGCGGGTCAGGCGCTCCCGGGACTGGTCGATCTCCCGCCGGTCTTCCCGCACGCCCTCGAGGATCTTTTCCATCTCGCCGCGGTCCAGCCAGACGCCCCGGCAGGTCGGACACATGTCGATCTCCACCCCGTCGCGCACCACCTTCTGCATGGCGGCATTGTCATTGGGGCACATCAGCAGCGGCATGGTCGGGGCTCCGGAGGTTTGTCGATGCTGCGGATGTGGGGAGGCGCCGTGATTTTGCCAGAGGGGGACGGGGGATTTGGGCGTCAGACGGGCGGGCTAGCGTGCTTCGACACGACCCCTTCGCTGCCCTTCCAAATCAAATCGTCAGCTTCAAGGATCAACGATGTCAATTCCTACTACGAAAACGGCCCGGGATTGCGCCCGGGCCGTGTCGCTAGGAATGGGTCGGCGAGAAGGCTTAGGCTTCGGCCGGCTCGGTGACGATCTCGACGGGCAGCGGTTCCATGGCCTCTTCGCGGGCGGCGGCCAGCTGTTCGTCGCGCCGGGTGGCGATCCGTTGCAGGCCGCGGAGGTAGGAGCCGGTGCCGGCCGGGATCAGTCGTCCGACGATGACGTTTTCCTTCAGGCCCTCGAGGGTGTCGACCTTGCCGTGGACAGAGGCGTCGGTCAGGACCCGGGTGGTTTCCTGGAAGGAGGCGGCCGAGATGAAGGACCTCGTCTGCAGCGAGGCCTTGGTGATGCCCAGCAGGATCGGCTGGGTCAGGGCCGGCCGGCCACCGCGGGCTTCGGTCTTGGCGTTCTCGATGTCGAACTCCGACTTGTCGAGGTGGTCGCCGCGGATCAGGCCGGTGTCGCCTGGCTCGAGGATTTCCACCTTCTGCAGCATCTGGCGAACGATCACCTCGATGTGCTTGTCGTTGATCGGCACGCCCTGGAGGCGATAGACCTCCTGGATCTCGTCGACCAGGAAGTTGGCCAGTTCCTCGATGCCCAGGATGCGCAGGATGTCATGCGGATCGGGGTTGCCGTCGATGATATACTCGCCCTTGCGGACGATATCGCCGTCATGCACCGCGATATGCTTGCCCTTGGGGATCAGGAACTCGACGGGTTCGCCGCCGTCCTCCGGGGTGATCTTGATCCGGCGCTTGTTCTTGTAGTCGCGCCCGAACTCGACCCGGCCGTCCATCTCGGCGATGACCGCGCAGTCCTTCGGCCGGCGGGCCTCGAACAGTTCGGCGACGCGGGGCAGACCGCCGGTGATGTCCCGGGTCTTGGCGCCTTCGGTCGGGATCCGGGCGATGATCTCGCCCGGCTTGACCAGTTCGCCATCGGCCACCGAGAGGATGGCGCCGACGGGCAGGAGGTAGCGAGCCTCGCCGCCGCTGGCCAGGCGCTTGTAGGCGCCGGCCTCGTCCAGAACAGCCAGGCCGGGACGCAGGTCCGAACCCTTGGTGCTGGTGCGCCAGTCGGTGACGACCCGCTGGGCGATACCGGTGGCCTCGTCGGTTTCCTCGCGGACGGAGAAGCCTTCCACCAGGTCCTCGGCGCGAACCCGGCCGGCGACTTCGGTGATGATCGGAGTGGTGTAGGGGTCCCATTCGGCGAGGCGGGCGCCGCGCTTGACCTTGTCGCCGTCCTTGACCTTGAGCCGCGCGCCATAAGGCGGCTTGTAGGACTCACGGTCCTTGCCATCGACCTGGACGGTCAGGGCCGTGTTGCGGCTCATGACGATCAGTTCGCCGTCCGAGGCGGTGACGACCGGACCGACGATGCGGGCCACGCCGTCCGAGCTGGACTCGAAGAAGGACTGTTCGGCCACCTGGGCGGTGCCGCCGATGTGGAAGGTCCGCATGGTCAGCTGGGTGCCGGGCTCGCCGATGGACTGGGCGGCGATGACGCCGACAGCCTCACCGATGTTGACCGGGGTGCCCCGGGCCAGGTCGCGGCCGTAGCAGGCCCCGCAGGCGCCGATCTTGGCCTCGCAGGTCAGGGCCGACCGGACCTTGATGGACTGGACGCCCGTCTTGTCGATCAGGTCGGACTGGTCCTCGGTGATGTAGGTGTCGGCCGGCAGCAGCAGATCGCCGCTGTTGGGGTCACGGACATCCTCGGCGGTGAAGCGTCCCAGGACCCGCAGGCCCAGGGAGACCAGCACGTCGCCGCCATCGACCACGGCCCGCAGGGTGATGCCCCGGGTGGTGCCGCAGTCTTCCTCGGTGATGATGCTGTCCTGGGCCACGTCGACGAGGCGGCGGGTCAGGTAACCGGAGTTGGCGGTCTTCAGGGCGGTGTCGGCCAGGCCCTTGCGGGCGCCGTGGGTGGAGTTGAAATACTCCTGGACGGTCAGGCCTTCCTTGAAGTTCGAGATGATCGGGGTCTCGATGATCTCGCCCGACGGCTTGGCCATCAGGCCCCGCATGCCGCCCAGCTGCTTCATCTGCGCC
>CAMAVA010000126.1 GCA_945861515.1 Brevundimonas vancanneytii
GGCTCCCGCGCCGGCCTCGGGCTGGGGACGCGGAACGCCCCTGACCGTGACGCCCCTGCCAAGAGGCCCTGGCATCGCCCGGCCAGGTCCCCGGATGACCTTCACCGGCGCGACGCCGACGGCCGCCCCCCTGGTCCTGAAGCCCGCTGCGCCCTTCGCTGCGGGCCAGAGCGGAATTCTGGGCGGTTCAGCCCTGCCCGGCGGCCCCGCCACAGCGGGAGGCCTGAAGTTTGCCGGCCCCGCGGCTTTTGCAGCCGGTGAGACCGCGCGTCCCGCTGGCGGCCCGGCGGGGTCACAGCCGGCGCCGCGCTACCGGGCCGTGCCGGCCGCCTCGCCCCTGTCGCCGGCGCCAGCCTCGGGTCCGGCCGGGCCCCGGCGCGGGCCGCAGGGTTCCTGAGATGCTGACCGGCAAGGCGCAGATGCTGGCCTGCCTGGATGATCTGGGGATCGCCCACAGCACGCTGGACCACCCACCGGTGTTTTCCGTCGGCGAGGGCGAGGAGATCAAGGCGGCCTTGCCCGGCGGGCATAGCAAGAACCTGTTCCTGAAGGACGCCAAGGGTCGGCTCTGGCTGATCTCGGCCCTGGGCGAGACGCGCATCGACCTGAAGCACCTGCATCCGGTGATCGGGTCCGCGCGGCTGTCCTTCGGGTCTGCGGAGCTCATGGAAGCGGTTCTCGGCGTCACGCCAGGATCGGTGACCGCCCTGGCCCTGGTCAATGACAAGGCCCGTCAGGTCACCTTTGTGCTGGACGCCGCCCTGGCGACGGCGGATCCCGTCAATTTCCACCCCTTGACCAACACGGCGACCACGGCCCTGAGCCAGGCCGATTTCCGACGGTTTCTCAACGCGCTGGACCGCGAGCCGCTGGTCGTCGATTTTGAACAAATGCGCTGCGTTGAGGCGTGAGATGCGTTGAACCTGTCGCCAAGGACGACCATCTTGCGGGCTTCAGCCGCGACCGACCCCTGACTACGGAAGACTCATGACCCTCATTGGTGAAAAGGCGCCCGGCGGCGCATCCGGCGATCTGATCAAGGAAGGCTCCGACGCCGGTTTCATGGCCGATGTCATAGAGGCCTCGAAGACCCAGCCCGTCATCGTCGACTTCTGGGCGACCTGGTGCGGACCGTGCCGTCAGCTGACCCCGACCCTCGAAAAGGTCGTCAAGTCCATGGGCGGGGCGGTGAAGCTGGTGAAGATCGATGTGGACAAGAACCCGGGCTATGCCGGGCAGCTTCGCGTACAATCGATCCCGACGGTCTATGCTTTCGTCAACGGCCAGCCGGTCGACGGCTTCCAGGGCGCCCTTCCGGAAAGCCAGGTCCGGCAGTTCATCGACCGGGTGGCGGGACCGCCGCCGGCCAGCGAGATTGACGAGGTCCTGGCCCAGGCCAAGGAGTCCCTGGACCTGAACGACCTTGGCGGCGCAGCCCAGGGCTTTGCCCAGGCCCTGCAGATGGACCCGGAGAACGTCAAGGCGATCGGCGGCCTGGCCCGCTGCTACCTGGCTACAGGCGACGTCGAGGGCGCGGCCCAGGTCATCGCCATGGCGGCACCGGGCGCCAAGGACCCCGATCTCGACGCCGCCCGCGCCAGCCTGGCCCTGGCCCAGAGCGCCGTCTCGGAGACCGCGCCCCTGATCGCCCGGCTGAAGGTTGATCCGGCCGATCACCAGGCCCGGTTCGACCTGGCGGGCGCTCTTGCGGGCCAGGGACAGTATGAGGCGGCGGCCAACCACCTGCTGGACATCATCGCCATCGACCGGACCTGGAACGACGATGCGGCCCGCAAGCAGCTTCTTGTGGTTTTCGAGGCGGCGGGACTTACATCGGATATCGCAAAGAACGGCCGGCGTCGGCTGTCCTCGATACTGTTCAGCTAGTCTGGAACCATGCTTACCGGCTATCGCAAGATTGAAGACCTGCCCCAGGCCATTCCGGTCTTTCCCTTGAATGGCGCGGTGATGTTGCCCGGCGGCCAGCTGCCGCTCAACATCTTCGAGCCGCGCTATCTCAACATGTTCGACGACGCCATGGCCGGCGAGCGGATGATCGGCATGGTCCAGACCCGGGCCGGCGGCGATCGCGAGCGGCCGGCCCTGCATCCGGTGGGCTGCGCCGGCCGGGTGACGTCCTTCGCCGAAACCGGAGACGGTCGCTACCTGGTCACCCTGACCGGGGTCTGCCGGTTCCGGACCATCGAGGAACTGAATGTCCGGTTTCCCTACCGACAGGTGAGGGCCGACTATGCCGACTATATCGGCGACCTGAAATCGCCGCCGCCCGCGGTCCTGGACCGGGAACTGCTCCTGTCGGCCCTTCGGGCCTATCTGCAGCCCCGGGGCCTGGCGGTGGACTGGGATGCCGCCCAGGCGGCCCCGGCAGACTCCCTGATCGACAGCCTGGCCATGGGCCTGCCCTTCGAGCCGGCCGAGAAACAGGCGCTGCTGGAGGCTTTGACCCATGCCGACCGCGCGGCCATCCTGACCACCCTGATGCAGATCGGCGCGGTCGCTGGCGATGACGAAGAGCCAACCCTGCAATAGGCCGGCCTGTCGGTTTTGCGCGCCAGCCCCGTCGATCCTTGCTAGAGCCTGTTCCGTTATGATCGAACCGATCCTAACGGAAAAACAGGCTCTGATTCAAAGTGTTAGAGCATGTTTCGATCCGATAACCGCTTCACACTTATCGGAACATGCTCTAGGACAGAGCCATGACCCAACCCCTCGTGACCGCCGACGTCGATCCCCGGCTGCTGGAAATCCTGGTCTGTCCGGTGACCCATGGACCCCTGGAACTGGATCGCGCCGCCGGTGAACTGATCAGCCGCAACGCCCGTCTGGCCTATCCCATCCGTGACGGCGTGCCGGTCATGCTGCCCGAGGAAGCCCGGGTCCTGGAAGACTGAGACGGCAGGGGGAAGGGGCTTGGCGAATCCCTAAAGAGGCTCGCCGCGCAGCAGTCTGGGCAGGTCGCCAATGGCGCCGCCAGCTTCACGCATGAAGAACTTCCGGGCCGGCGCAATGGTATTGACCACAGCCAGCCCGGCGCCCCGCAGGAACCGCACCGGCGCCAGGTCATTGGAAAACAGCCGGGTGAAGACGTCGGTCGCCGCCGCCAGCATGACATTGTCGAACCGTCGCCAGGCGCCATAGCGTTCCAGCACGGTCTCAGACCCGATATCCTCGCCGTTCCGGGTCGCTTCCAGAAGCACCTGGGCCAGGGCGGCGGCGTCCTTGAGGCCCAGATTCAGGCCCTGGCCGGCAATGGGATGGACCCCATGGGCGGCGTCCCCCAGCAGGGCGATGCGCGGGGCGCTCATCTGTTCCGCCAGGGACAGGGACAGGGGATAGACAAAGACCGGTCCCTCGATCTCCGGCCGGCCCAGGAAGTCGCCGAACCGGCGCTGCATATGGGCGTGGATGATCTCCGGCCGGGCGCCGCGCAGGGCCTCGGCCTGGGCGGTGCGTTCCGTCCAGACCAGACTGGCCCTCTGGTCGGTCAGGGGCAGGATGGCGAAGGGACCTCCGGGGAGGAAATATTCATGGGCGACGCCCTGATGATCCTCTTCAAGGGCCACGGTGACCACCACGCCGGACTGGCCATAGCCCCAGCCGATAACGCCGATGCCGGCGGCTTCCCGCACGACCGAGCCCCTTCCTTCCGCGCCGATCACCAGCGGCGCGGACAGGACCCGGCCGTCGGACAGGGTGACGCTGGCCGAGCCCGCTGTCACCTCAAGGCCGGTCACCGAGACTGGGGCCAGGACCGTCAGGGCAGGGTTGGCCTTGACCGCCTTTGCGAGGGCGGCGCGGATCCGCCGGTTTTCCAGCATATAGCCCAGCGGCTCGCCATCGCTGGTGTCGCCGATCTCGGCGCTGTCGAACCGCAGGAAGGCCGTGCCCGGCCGACCGGAGGCGGCGCCGGGCGCCGCCCCGTCGGTCACCAGGATCTGCTCGATCCGCTGGGCGTGAGGTTCCAGCGCCTCGCCGAGGCCAAGGACCCGCCATTGCCGGAACGAGGAATAGGCGATCGCCGAGGACCGGCCGTCAAAGGTGGGCGCCAGCTGGTCCTCGAACGGCGCCGGATCCACCAGAATGGCGTTCAGTCCGGCGCTGGCCAGGGCCAGGCCCAGGGTGGCGCCGGCCATGCCCGCCCCGGCGATGATCACGTCGGCATCGTACGATTGGGTCATGTCAGGATATGTGCGCTTCGATCCGCGCCTGTCCAGTGGGCGGGACGGCTTACCGCTCTTCTTCGAACCGGTTGCCGACCAGATCGCAGAGGGCCTCGAGGGCGGCTGCGGCTTCGGGGCCGTCGGCCGTGATCTCGATGGAGGCGCCGATCCCGGCGGCCAGCATCATCAATCCCATGATCGAGCGGGCGTCGACGGTCTGGCCTTCGCGCTGGACGGTGATCTCGGCGTCGAAACTGGTCGCCAGCTTGACGAACTTCGCCGAGGCGCGGGCGTGAAGTCCGCGTTCGTTGATGATCGGTACGGTCCGGCTCAGGCTCACTTTTCCGCCGACAGCATATAGGAGGCCACCGCGATGTATTTTCTGCCGGCGTCCTGGGCGTGCTGGACGCAGGTCTGAAGCGGTTCGCGGGTGCGGATGGAGGCCAGCTTGATCAGCATCGGCAGATTCAGTCCGGCGATCACCTCGGCCCGGGTCTGTTCCATGACGCTGATCGCCAGGTTGGAGGGCGTGCCGCCGAACATGTCGGTAAGCAGAATGACGCCATCCCCCGTATCCACGGTCTTGCAGGCCGCCAGGATATCCCTGCGACGTTTTTCCATGTCGTCGTCCGGACCGATACAGATCGGGACGACCTGCTCCTGTCGCCCAACGACATGTTCCATGGCGAAGAGAAATTCCTCGGCCAGCCGTCCGTGCGTGACGATCACCAGGCCGATCATGCCCGCTTTCTCACCGGTTACCCCCGTCCCCGCCGACGGCGAGGAGGCCAGCGGTGGAGAGGCCTTGATACGCCTGTCGCGTCCGGCGTCAAACCTGTTCCATCAAGGCCAGCAGTTTACGGGGCGCGGCGGGTTCCAAAGGCCACAGCGGACGCAGGGGAAGCCGCACGCCCATCCGCTCGACGAAACGCTGTTCCGGGTAGCGCTCCACCGATTGGGGGCCCGACTGACAGGCAATCACCAGGCTGACCTCGGCCAGTATCCGGGGCGTGCGCCGGACAATCCCCACGCCGCGGATTTCCAGCAATCCCGCCAGGGCGGCCGGCGCCCGGCCATAGAGCCTGCCGCCGGACCGCCAGAGGATAACCCGGTCATCTGCCACGAGCGTGGCGCCCAGGCCCAGGGTCCTCATCGCCAGGTCGCTCTTGCCGATTCCCGAGGGGCCTTCGATCAGGGCGCCGACCCATCGACCGCGAACGGGCCTAGCCACCAGACCGCCGTGCCAGATCATGCCCGGGCCTCCGGCAGGATGACTTGGAACCGGGCTCCCGACACCTTGCCGGCCGGGTCGGTGCGGTTCTGCGCCTGGATCGATCCGCCATGGGCCTGGATGATCTGGCGGGCGATGGACAGTCCAAGGCCCGAATTGCCGCCAAAGGCCGCGCCCTTGGGCCGTGAGGTGTAGAACCGCTCGAACACGGTTTCCAGATTGTCCGGCGGAATGCCCGGGCCGTCATCCTCGACCCGGATCACCACCTGCCCCTTGTCGCGGGCCAGGATGACCTGCACGAGGCCGTCCGCAGGGCTGAAGGAGCGGGCATTGTCGATCAGGTTGCGGAACACCTGGCCAAGGGGGCCTTCCTGGCCCCGGACCGTCAGGGTCTCGCCGGCCGGGGCGGCCAGGGTGACCCGGGCCTCGCCGTGCTTGGCGGCGGAGTCATAGATAGCCAGGATGTCAGTCAGCAGGCGAGTCAGCTCGACCTTCCGGAAGCTTTCCCGCGACAGTTCGGCGTCCAGCCGCGAGGCGTTGGAAATGTCGCCGATCAGCCGGTCCAGCCGGCCGACATCCTGTTTCAGGATCGCCAGCAGGCGCGGGCGTCCCGGCCCATCCGGCACCAGTTCCAGGGTCTCGACCGCCGAGCGGATGGAGGTCAGGGGATTGCGGATCTCGTGGGCCACATCGGCGGCGAACCGTTCGATGGCGTCCATCCGTTGCGACAGGGTGTCGGTCATCTCTTCCAGGGAGCGCGACAGATCGCCGATCTCGTCCTTCCGGCGGGCGAGATCGGGCAGGGAGATGGCCCGGGCCCTGGACAGCCGGACCCGGTCGGCCGCTTCAGCAAGGCGCAACATCGGCCGGGCGACCAGGGCATAGAGCAGAAACGACGACAGCAGCGTCACGGCGATGGCGATCAGGGCAAACGGGATCAGGGCCCGGCGCTCCGCCGCGATGATCTCGTCGACATCTCCGGCCTCCAGGGTCAGGACGCCCAGCACGGCTTTCACCCGTTGCACCGGCAGGGACACCGAGACCACGCGACTGCCATTTTCGGCGATCCGGGTCCCGCGAACCACCCCGCCCTGGATGGCGGTGCGCCATTCGTCGGCCAGGGCCTTTCTCGCCTTCTCCACCATCTCGGGCTTGGCGTCGGCGTCGCGGACCTGCACCGCGGGCCGCTGGTCACCCCTTCGACGGGCGGGCGGCAGAACCTGGAACTCGACCCGGTCATCGACCACATAGCTGTCGGCCAGCAGCCGGCCCTGGACATCATAGAGTCGCACCCGCTGGGACCTCGGGACATGCAGGAACTGCAGGATGCCGGCGGCCCGGTCGGCCTGCAGATAGGGGGCCGGTTCGCCGACCGTGGCCGCCTCGGCCAGGATCTGGCCGATCAGTTCGCCCTGCAGGCTGAGGCTGTCGAGTCGGGCCTCGACCAGGCCTCGCCGGATTTCGTTGAGCACAAGGGCGCCGCTGATCAGCACGGCGAGGCCGAGGAGGTTCAGGCCGACGATCAGTCGGCCCAACCGTGAACCCCGGGACCAGAACCGCCAGCGACTGACCCTTTGCTCAGGACTCGCGGTATCTGTAGCCAACGCCATACAGGGTCTCGATTGCATCAAACTCGGAATCGACCTGACGGAACTTCTTGCGCATGCGCTTGATATGGCTGTCGATGGTCCGGTCGTCGACATAGACCTGATCGTCGTAGGCGGCGTCCATCAGGTTGTCGCGGCTCTTCACGAAGCCCGGACGCTGGGCCAGGGACTGCAGCAGCAGGAATTCCGTGACGGTCAACCGGACCGGGCGGCCTTCCCACAGGCTTTCATGGCGCTCCGGATCGAGGGTCAGCTTGCCGCGCCGCATCATCTTGGCGCTGGCCGCCGCCTGTGCCTCGGCGGTGACATGCTCGCTGGGGGCCCCGCGGCGCAGGACCGCCTTGACCCGCTCCAGCAGCAGGCGCTGGCTGAAGGGCTTGTGCATATAGTCATCGGCCCCGAGGTTGAATCCTAGGATCTCGTCGATCTCGTCGTCCTTGGAGGTCAGCATGATGATCGGGACTTCCGAGGTCTGGCGCAGGCGGCGCAGCAGTTCCATGCCATCCATCCGGGGCATCTTGACGTCGAGAATGGCCAGGTCCGGCGGATCATTCTGCAGGGCTTCCAGGCCCGAGGCGCCGTCGTAATAGGCCTTCACCTGGTGACCATGGCTCTCCAGCGCCAGGGACACCGACGCCACGATGTTTTCGTCATCATCCACGAGGGTAATGTTCGCCATGATATCCTTTTCTCCAGCGGCGGGATGTCCTGAGTCCGCCGACGCCGTGTTTCGGGTTCGGAAATTGGGAGAAGCCTAGGCGCCCCCCGCCTCCAGCGCAACGCATCCTTGGCAGTGATGGCGCCAATGGGAGCGGCATTGCGTCCAGAAAAGGACCGTGCCCGCCCGGCAACAGTCTAAACCGGCGCTTAAGGCGATTGGGATAACTGGGGTTGCAGGAGTCGCCTGCCCGATGAATCCAGGTCAGATCCACTATGAACTTTTCGTGCGCAGGCAGGCTGCGTCCGGATGGGTGCTGGATCTGGCCAGTGAAGACCGGGCGCGGATTGTGGAGACGGCCGAAGACCTTCTGAGCCAGGGCCTTGTGGCGGCGGTCCGGGTTACCAAGGAGGTCCTGGACCCTGAAACCCGCGAATTCCGGTCCGTCACGATTCTCAACAAGGGCGCCCCGGAACGGGGCAAGAGTCGCAAGGTCATCGAACAGCGCGATCCGATCTGCGTCAGCCCGCAGGACCTCTACAACTGCCATGCCCGTGACCGGATCGCCCGCCTGCTGGACGGCTGGCTGGCAAGACACCGGGTGACGCCCTTCGAACTGCTGCACCGGGCGGACCTGATCGAAAGGCTGGATGCGTCAGGCGTCGAGCTTCAGCATGCGATCCAGAAGATTTCCGTGCCCGAGGCCCAGGCCAGGGGCGTTGTCGTGCATGAAATCATCCGCAGCTTTCAGTCCCTTGCAGACCGCACAGTGCAACGGGTGCTCAAGGATGACCGACGCGGGGCCTTTCCGAACATCGGGAAGGAGGGTGTGGTCGCTGGGCTGGAGCGAATCTGGACCGAACCCGAGCGGGCCTATCTGATCGGCGGCAGTGTGGCGCGCCACATCGCCAGCGCCGAGTCCTGGATTGAAAAGATCAACCGGCTGCTGGACCTGGCCGACGAAGCCTCTGCCAGCCCGCAGATCGCCGCCGCCCTGCTGCCCGTGCTGGAGCAGCCCCTGGCCGAGATACTGGGCGGACGGTCGGGGCTGAACAATCTGCTGGGCGGCGATCTTGACCCGGGCGACACCCTGGCCGCGGTCACCCGACTGGCCGGCTCTGCCGCCGTGGAATCCCTGATTCGCGTGGACCCTGCCGTCGCCCGGATGATGCCGCCCCTGTCCGGTCCGGCCGAACGCCTGGCCCGGTGGCTGGAAGGCCCGCAGTTCGAAGCGGTCCGGGTCGCCCTGGCCCACAGGGTGTTGCGGGAACTGGTCGGGCCTCGCCGCCTGAAGCCGGGCGATCCCGAGGCGGAAATACGCACCCTGAGGGGCCTCGCCATGGCCCTGACCGCCGCCGATGGGCAGGTGCTGTCGCTGGACGACATCCATGGCGCCTTTGCCATCCGCTCGGGCCTGCTGGTCGCCAGCGATTTTGTCGAGGCCCTGCTGGGCCATGACCGGACAGCGCGGGACGAGGTGGAACTGTTGATCCACCTGGCGGAAAACGTCACGGGCGGGGCCAACAAGCGGCAGGCGTCCCGATGGCTGTCGGCCAATATCAGCGGTCTGAAGTTCGAACGGGAGTTCCGCGTCAGCCCTGAAACCCCGCCGGCGCGGCTGGCCAGTCTGGCAGGACTGCAACGCGCCCTGGCGAGGGTCGGATTTGCGGCCGAGGACTGCGCCATGCTGCAGGCCAAGCTGGGCGAGATTGGCGGCCTTGTCGAGGCCGACAGCCGACTGGTGACCCTGTTGGCGGGGGCAAAGGCGCCGGTCGTGCACCGCCTGGACCTGCTGCTGCGTCTGGCCGTGGGCGAGGCCGCGCCGCTGGGTCCTGCGGCCGACCGGGCCAGGGCCGAGGCGCTGAAACTGCTCAAGGCCCCGGACCTTCGCACCGAGATGAGCCGCTCCCCCGAGGCGGCCATGCGGGTCAAGGGCCTGCTGAAACATGCCGGCCTGGCGGCCTGAGGCCGCTCTCCGGTCTCCATCGATATCCATGAGGCCGCATACAGCCGGCCCATAGCAAAGGGCCCGGGGTTTCCCCCGGGCCCTCGCTTTAGAGATCGTTTTTCAGATCAGGATCAGAAGTTGATCGAGATCGTCGAACGGCGGTTCAGGGGTTCCTTGACCCCGTCGCCGGTGGCGACGGCAGGAGCGGCTTCACCCTTCCAGTCGACGGCGAGCTTGCCGCCATCGACACCCATGCCGACCAGGGCGTCAGCGACGGCCTTGGAGCGACGCTGGGACAGACCGACATTGTACTTGGCGCTGCCGGAGGTGTCGGCGTGGCCAACCACGATGATCTGGGTCGCGCCGCCAGCAGAGGCGTACTGGGCCGCTTCGGAAACCAC
>CAMAVA010000127.1 GCA_945861515.1 Brevundimonas vancanneytii
GCCTTCAGAACCTGCCCGGAACAGGCTGGTCGTCGGTGGCCCTGCCTGGGGCCGGACTGACAATGGCGAACCTCACTGCCGGCAATGGCACCTTCATAGAGCTGCGATCGACCACCGGGGTCAGCGCGCGGGCCAATCTCTGCCCCTAGATGTGAGCCTGCTCCGGTAACCGCTTCGCGGTTGTCGGAGAAGGTCTCGCAGGAGGCGAGCCGGCGCCCTTCTGAATCGCCCAGCGGACGAGTTCATTCCACAGCGCATTGACCCGCCTTCCGCCTTGGCCTCACACTCGATCGGAGATGAGAGTCTGGGAGACATCCAGTCCATGACGTCAAACGACGAGACGCCCGGCGCGGGTTCCGACAATTCAGCGAGCAGGTCTGGCTTCCGGATGCCCAAGGGCCTTGGCGCCACGGCGGCCGTTGCTGTGGCCGCAGCCCTGGCCCTTGGTTTTGGCGGCGGCTGGGTTGCCGCCAAGGGCGGCGAGATCTTTGGCGGCGGCAGCAAGGGCCCCGGTGGTTCGGTGGCCGATGTCGCCGCCGACGGTCGCACCCCTGGCGCCCTGACCTGGAACCTGTTCGGAAAGCCCCGCTCGGCCGGCGCCCCGCGTCGCGGCATCCCCCGGCCGGACGGGTTCGCCGTCTGGCGGCAGCGTCTGGACACCTCCGCCGCCGAGCCACGGGCCTGTATCGAGCTGTCAAAGCCCCTCGACGCGTCCAAGGCCTATGGCGACTATGTTCTGGTCTCGCCGGATCTGGGCGGGACCCCGGCCGTCAGCGTCAATCCCAAGAACGATGCCGAGCTCTGCATCGCCGGCATGGGCTTTGTCGATCGCCGGATCACCCTGCTGAAGGGCCTGCCCGGCAAGGGCGGAAACACATTGGCGGCCAATGCCGATGTCGACTTCACCTTCGGCGAGAAGCCGCCCTATGTCGGGTTTGCCGGCAATGGCGTGATCCTGCCGCGTGAGGATTCCGACGGTGTCGGGATCGAGACGGTCAATGTTTCGCGCCTGTCCATCGAGGTCTGGCGCATCTCGGACCGCAACCTGGTCCGCAAGTCGATCAGCGCGCCCGATCCGACCGGAGAAGGCGACTGGCCAGGCGACTATGGCGATGACAGCCCCGATGACGAGGGCCGGGTGGTCTGGAAGGGCGAGGTCGCCGTCTCCGGCGGCCAGGGCGAGCGGGTCACCACGGTGTTCCCGCTGGGCGCCGTGCTGAGGGAAATGAAGGCCGGCGGCTATGTGATCAAGGCGCGCGACGCCTCCTCCGGCGTCAAGAGCGACGATGACGAGGGCGAAGGCGTGCAGCCGGCCCAGGCCCGCCGCTGGATCATGTTCACCGACATGGCCCTTGCGGGATATGACGGCGCCGAGTCCCTGGATGTCGTGGTCCGCTCCCTGAAGAGCGCCAAGACCATGGCCGGAGTCCGGGTCGCCCTGGTGGCCCGCAACGGCGAGGACCTGGCCGAAGCCAAGTCCGACGGCCAGGGCCGGGTGCGGTTCCTGAGACCGCTGCTGAAGGGCGAAAACGCCCTCAAGCCCAAGATGGTCATGGCCTATGGGCCGCAGGGAGATCTGTCGATCCTGGATCTGGACCGCTCGCCGGTTGACCTGTCCAAACAGGGCGTCGGCGGCCGCAATGGCCCCGCGCCCGACGAGGATGAAACCGGCGGCCGGGTCGCCGCCTCCGAGATCGACGGCTATCTCTATGCCGACCGGGGCATCTATCGCCCGGGCGAGACCGTCCACCTGACGGCCATGATCCGGGACCTGCAGTCCCGTGCCGTCAAGGACCGCAAGGGGCAGATCGTGGTCCGTCGCCCCTCCGGCGTCGAGTTCAAGCGTTTTGCCTTCGATGGCGCCCCCAAGGGCGCCCTGGCGCAGGATGTGGCCCTGCCGCGCAGTGCGCCGCGCGGTCGCTGGACCGCGAAACTGGAAATCGAGGGCCTGGACGTCGCCGCCGGGGAACTGTCCTTCTCGGTCGAGGATTTTGCCCCCCAGAGGCTGGCTGTCGATACGGACGGCAAGGCGGCCACGCCGGTCGTTTCGGGCGAGACCCGCCAGGTCGGGGTGACCGCCCGGTTCCTTTATGGCGCGGTGGGCGCCGGCCTGCAGACCCAGGGCGAAGCCCGGCTGGCCGCGGATCCCAACCCTTTCCCCGCCTTCAAGGACTATCGCTGGGGCGACGAGAAATCGCTCTTCCAGGAAAAGTTCCTCGAACTGGGGACCTCGGTCACCGACGGCGAGGGCCGGGCGGTCCTGGCGATCAACAGCGCCGAGGCCGGCGACACCACGGCGCCCCTGAAAGCCACGGTCACGGCCTCGGTGTTCGAACCCGGCGGTCGGCCCGTGCGGGAAAGCCTGTTCCTCAAGGTCCGCACCCGTCCCGTCTATCTCGGCGTCAAGGTGGATGAAGCCCAGGGCGGCGGCTCCAACCCCTCCATCGGCATCGATGTCATCGCCGTGGACGGCGCCGGCGCCCGCATCGCGGCGCCCGGAACCACCTACAGCCTGATCAGCGAGAACTGGGACTATGACTGGTTCCAGCAGGATGGCCGCTGGCAGTGGCGGCGCACCAGCCGCGACGCCGTGGTCGCCAAGGGCGCCATCTCCATCGCCGCCGGCGCGCCCGCCAAGATCGGCAGACGTCTGGAATGGGGCGACTACCGGCTTGAACTGGAAGGCCCCGGGGGCGCGAAGACCGTCATCCGCTTCTCTTCCGGCTGGGGCGCTGCCGCCGGCGATGGCGAGGCGCCGGACCAGGTCCGGATCGGCCTGTCCTCGAAAGACCCCGGCCAGGGCGACAGCATCGACCTGACCATCAAGAGCCCCTATGCGGGCGAGGCCCAGGTGGCGGTGGCCACCGACCGGGTCATCGACTTCAAGACCTTCAGCGTGCCGGAAGGCGGAACCACGCTGAGGCTCAAGACCTCGGCCGCCTGGGGCGGCGGCGCCTATGTGCTGGTCAGCGTGGTCCAGCCGCGCGACCCGACCGCCACGCCCAAGCCCCGCCGGGCTCTGGGCCTGCTCTATGTGCCGCTGGATCCCAAGGCCCGCAAGCTGACGGTCGACCTGGGCACGCCCGAAAAGCTCAATTCCAGGGCCGAGGTTGAAGTCCCTGTCCAGATCAAGGGACTGGGCATGGGCCAGACAGCCCGGGTGACCGTGGCGGCCGTTGACGAAGGCATCCTGCGGCTCACCAAGTTCGGCAGCCCCGATCCGGCCAAATGGTACTTCGGCAAGCGGGCCCTGACCCTGGACTACCGCGACGACTACGGGCGGCTTCTGGATGCCAATCTGGGCGCGCCGGCCAATGTCAGTTTCGGCGCCGACCAGCTGGGCGGCGAGGGCCTGACCGTGACCCCCATCAAGTCCGTGGCCCTCTGGTCAGGCATCGTCGAGACCGACCTGTTCGGCAAGGCGACCGTCAAGCTTCCGGCGGCGGACTTCAACGGCGAACTGCGGATCATGGCGGTGGCCTGGACCGATGAAGCCGTCGGCTCGGCCTCCAGGCCCATGACGGTGCGCGAGCCGGTGGTGGCGGACCTCAACCTGCCGCGCTTCCTCAGCCCTGGCGACAAGCCGGTTGCGACCCTCGAACTGCACAATGTCGAGGGCAAGCCCGGCGACTATGCCGCCGAGACCAGCAGCAGCGGCGGGGTCGTCATGGCCTTCAAGAAGGTGTTCCGTCTCGTCCTGGGCCAGCGGATCGCCGAGAAGATTCCCTTCCTGGCGCCGGACCGCATCGGCATCGGCCAGGTGGACTTCAAGGTCACCGGCCCCGACTTCAGCACAGCCAAGTCCTATCCGATCCAGAGCCGGCTGGGCTGGGGCGCGGTGACGCGAACCACGACCGAACTGCAGCAGCCGGGCGCGGTCTGGTCGCCCAGCCAGGGCCTTCTGGCCGGCATGGCGGCCGGCGAGGTAACCCTCCAGGTCAGCTATTCGCCGATCAGGGGCTTTGACCCGGCGGCGATCGCGGCGGCCCTGTCACGCTATCCCTATGGCTGCACGGAACAGACCATCTCGGTGGCCTATCCGCTGCTCCATGCCGGTCAGGTGGCAGCCGATCCCAAACAGCGTCAGTCCAGCGCCGCCCTCAATGAGGCGGTGGGCAAGCTGCTGGATCGTCAGACCCTGGATGGCGCCTTCGGGCTCTGGCGGGTCGGAGACGGCGAGGCGGACGCCTGGCTGGGCGCCTACGCCACCGACTTCCTCTGGGAGGCCAAGGCTCGTGGCGCGCCGGTTCCGGACAGCGCCATGGAACGCGCCCTGTCGGCCATGCGGGCTGTCAGCCGGCCGGAAGGCTGGGTGTCGGTCGGTTATCGCATGGAGTATCCCGCCTGGTGGGGCCGCAACGAGGATGAGGCCAAGAAGTCCACGGAGCGGATGCGGTCTCGGGCATCTGCCTATGCCCTCTATGTCCTGGCCAAGGCCGGAAAGGGCGACCTGGCCCGGCTGCGCTGGTGGCATGACGTGCAGATGAAGAAGGACGACAACCCCGTGGCCCGGGCCCAGGTCGGCGCAGGCCTGGCCCTGATGGGAGACCGGGCCCGCGCCCGGTCGGCCCTGAAGGCCGCCATCGGGTCCCTGGGCTATCGCGACGAGGCGGACTGGTATCAGAGCCCGCTTCGCGACATCGCCGCGGTCATCGCCTATGCCTATGAGGCCGGCGAGGGCGGCATGGCCAAGGGCCTGGTCAACCGGCTGGAAAACGTCGTCCGCGACCCCGACAGCCTCAACACCCAGGAACAGGCGCGTCTGCTGCAGGCCGCAGCGGCCATGATGAAGGCTGCCGGTCCGCTGAAGATCGACGCGGTTGGCGCTACAGCCCTGACACCAGCCGGCGGGGCGCCCCGCTGGGCGGTCGGCAAGCTGGAGGGCGCGCGGTTCACCAACCAGGGTCGCGGCGCCCTGTGGCGGACCGTCACCGTCCGGGGGACGCCCATCCAGGCGCCCGGCGCCTCGGCCAATGGCCTGAACCTGGACAAGCGGATGTTCACCCTGCAGGGCGGCCCCGTCGACCTGGCCAATGTCCGGCAGGGCGACCGGGTGGTGATCCTGCTGTCGGGTCGCTCGCAGCAGGGACGGACCATCGCCCTGGTGGTGGATGACCCGCTGCCGGCCGGTTTCGAGATCGAGACGGTCCTCAGTCCCGAAGACGCCAAGGATGGTCCGTTCCGGTTCCTGGGCGAACTGACCGGCGCCGATGTCCAGGAATCCCGCGACGACCGCTACATCGCGGCCCTGGACCTGGGCGGCAACCGTCCCTATGCCCTGGCCTACATCGCCCGGGCGGTGACCCCGGGCGACTTCTTCCTGCCAGGACCGGAAGCCCGCGACATGTACCGTCCGGCCATCACGGCCCGGGCGAATGCAGGCCGCGTGGTGATCGGAACGGGGGGCTAGGCCAGATCCCTCTCCCGCTGGAGAAGGATACCCTGGCCCCACTGCTGTGATGAGGACGGTTTCCACCATGGGCCTGGACCGGGCGATTCCCCTCCTCGTCCGGGCCCTGATCGGACTGGTGGCCTTTCAGGCCGCACTGGCGGTGGTCGACCTGGCACTGCCCCCGGACATGGGCCGGGTGCAGCGGTCGTCGCCGGTCACCCTGGATCGCAACGGGGCCTGGCTTCGGGCCCTGCCGGTGGAGAATGGCCGCTGGCGTATCCGGGCCGACCTGAAACGCACGGACCCCAGCTTTCAGAAGCGGCTGATCGCCATCGAGGATGCGCGGTTCTGGATCCATCCCGGGGTCGACCCCATCGCCGTGGCGAGGGCGACGGGTTCGGCCCTGGTCCGGGGGCGGGTGACCAGCGGGGCCTCGACCCTGACCATGCAGACCGCCAGACTGCTGGAACCCAGGCCGCGAAATCTGGGCTCCAAGCTGATCGAGATGGCCCGGGCGATGCAGCTGGAAGCGCGGCTGAGCAAGCGCCAGATCCTGGCGCTCTATCTGACCCTGGCCCCCTATGGCGGCAATCTGGAAGGGGTGCGGTCGGCCAGTCTCTCCTATTTCGGCCATGAGCCGGAAAGCCTGACACCCGGCGAGCAGTCCCTGCTGATCGCCCTGCCCCAGGCGCCGGAAGGCCGGCGACCGGACCGCTTTCCGGACTCTGCCCGTCGGGCAAGGGCGTCCGTGCTTGGCCTGATGATCCGCAAGGGGCTGATCGCCGAACCTGCGGCCCTGGAAGCGGAAACCGAGCCCCTGCCCCGCCGCAGCGCCTTTCCGGCGGGCGCCTGGCATATCGCCGGCGAACTGGCCCGAAAGGCTCCGCCGGGCGAAGCCACGGTCCACAGCACCCTGGATGCCGGCCTGCAGTCGCGCCTCGAGCCCCTGGCCGCCAGCTATGCCCGCAGCCAGGGACCGGAAGCGACCGCCGCGATCCTAGTGGTCGAGATCGAGGGCCGGGCCGTGCGGGCCCTGGTCGGGTCCGGCGGGCTCGAACGCCCCGGGGGCTGGATCGACATGACCACGGCCCTGCGGTCTCCGGGATCGGCCCTCAAGCCCTTCATCTACGCCATGGCCTTCGATGACGGGACGGCGGCCCCCGACACCCGCATCCAGGATGTGGCCACCCGGTTTGCAGACTATCAGCCGGAAAACTTCGACCGGGTGTTTCGCGGCGAGGTGACCGCCGCCGAGGCCCTGGCTCATTCGCTCAACGTGCCCGCCGTGGCGATGATGGAGAAGATAGGTCCCCGCAGCTTCCTGGGGCGGCTTGAAAGCGCCGGGGTGAAACTGGTGCAGCCCAGATCTGCCCGGCCGGAACCTGGCCTCGCCATCGCCCTGGGCGGCGAGGGAATCACCCTGCGGGACATGGCGGTGCTCTATTGCGCCCTTGGCGACGAGGGCCTGGCCAAGCCCCTGGCCTTTACCCGGCAGGCTGTGGACCGCAATGCCGGCGGCGGCCGGCGTCTGGTGGGCGCCAAGGCCGCCGCCCAGGTGCTGGACATCCTGAAGGACGCCCCTGGGCCCCGGGGCCGCATCCCCTCGGCCCTGACCCGGGGCGGCCCCGGCATGGCGTTCAAGACCGGCACCTCCTATGGTTTCCGCGACGCGGTGGCGGCCGGGGTGGCGGGCGGATATGTCATCATTGTCTGGACCGGCCGCGCCGATGGCGGGGCGCGCGGCGGCCTGACCGGCCGGGAAGCGGCCCTGCCCCTGCTGTTCGATGTCGCCGACCTCGTGGCCGCCCGGCCCTCGGCGCCGCCGCCGGTCCGGCCGAAGGGGGCTCCCACCGCCCTTCAGAGACTGGAGAAGGCCAATGCGGGGCCGCGCCTGATCTTTCCGCCGGACCGGGCCAGCGTCCAGGTGGACGGCTTTGGGCCCCGGTCGAGAGGCCTGGTGCTGGCGGCCGGTGGCGAGAACCTGAGCTGGTATGTCGATGGCCAGCCCATCGCCCTGGAGCCGGTCAGCGGCCGACCCGTCTGGCGACCGGCCGCCGCGGGCTTCTATGTCGTGACCGTTGTGGATGCGGCCGGCCATGAAGCCCGGGCGAGGGTTCGCATCAAGGGCGGATAGGAGCGGTCCCGCCCAACCGTGAGCCAGACGCAAAAAAAGGCCGCCAGTCGCCCGGCGGCCTTTTTTTAAGTCTTTGGCGTATCGCCTACATCCGGCCCGGGGGCTTCTTCGGCGCAGCGATCAGGCCTTCACGCTGGGCGCGCTTGCGGGCCAGCTTGCGAGCCCGGCGGACAGCTTCGGCCTTTTGACGGGCGCGCTTTTCCGAGGGCTTTTCATAATGCACGTGGCGCTTCATCTCGCGGAACGAGCCTTCGCGCTGCATCTTCTTCTTCAGGGCTTTAAGCGCCTGGTCGACGTTGTTGTCGCGGACGAAAATCTGAACCAGGGGTCTCTCTCCTTCGGCTGCCCGCCGCACGCCTGCGCGGCAGGGCGGTCGAAAACAAATAACTCATGCGCCCGGAAGGAAACCCTGCCGGAGCGAGGCGGGCGGGATAGCAGAGGCCAGCGGCCTTGTCCATCGCGATGCTTTTTCTTATCGAAGCAATCGGTAGCCCTTGATGGAGTCCACCATGACGACGTCGCCCTTCCAGGTTCAGGACATCGTTCCACTCCTTGTCGTCCGGAACATGGCGTCTTCACTGGCCTTCTATGTCGACGGCCTGGGATTCGTGTTGACCCAGTCCTGGTCTCCCGAGGGAGAAATCCGCTGGTGCCGGTTGCAGCAAGGCGGCGCGGGACTCATGCTCGAGACGGCCATGGCGGCCAAGACGCCGGAAACAGCGCCGGTCCCGGGCGCCGGTGTAACCTTCTGCCTGTTCTGCAATGACGCCTGCGCCCTGTACCAGGAAGCCCTGGTGCGCAATCTGTCGCCGCAGGAGCCCTTTGTCGGAAACGGTCTCTGGGTGACGCGACTGGTCGATCCGGAGGGCTATATCCTCGATTTCGGAAGCCCGACCGAGGCGCCCGAGGAAATGACCCTGTCGCAATGGAAGCAGGCCGGAAATGCTTGACGGAGTCAGGCGCAGGTCCGGCCGAAAGGTTGTAAGGATTGTCCATGATTGATGGCGCACCCCCCCCAACGGCCCAGGACTGGGCTGACAAGACCGAGCAGGCCGTGCTCGACCAGGCCCTGCTGCTGACGCCGTCCCAGGGCTGGACCCGGCCCATGACGCTCGCCGCCGCCCGGCGCGTCGGCCTCAGCCGGGGCGAGGCGGACCTCCTGCTCCCGGGGGGACCGCGCGACTTGGCCGCCCTCCTGTCGCGCCGCCATGACGCCGCCGCCCTGGCCGCCCTGCCCGATCCGGCCGGACTCAAGATTCGCCAGCGCATCCGTCATGCCGTCGTAGCGCGGCTGGAAGCCGCCAGCCCTGACCGTGAGGCTGTGCGCCGCTGGGCCGGATTCCTGACCCTGCCCCTGAACCTGCCCCTGGCGCTGCGCCTGGTCTGGGAAAGCAGCGACAGCCTCTGGCGCTGGGCCGGCGATACAGCCACCGACGAGAACCACTATTCCAAGCGGGCGCTTCTGGCCGGAATCCTGATCTCCTGCCTGGCCCTGGATATGACAGCGGGCAGGACCGCCGCCCTGTCCTATCTGGACGCCCGGATCCAGAACGTCATGGATTTCGAGGTCTGGAAGGCGGGCATCAAGCCGGCCGATTTCGCCAAGGAGGTTGTCGGCGCCCTGGCCCAACTGCGTTATGGCCGCGCCTGAGGCCTCTGCCGAGGTGACAGTCCGGCCGGCCTCCGCCGCCGACCGGTCGCTGATCGCCGGGCTGATGCAGTTTTACACCTATGATTTCTCGGAGATGGAGCCGGCCGCATCCCTGCGGTTCGATGTCGGACCTGACGGCCTCTTCGCCCGCTATCCGCCCCTGGATTCCTACTGGTCGAAACCAGGCCACTGGCCGCTGGTGATAGAGGCGGACGGCCGCCCGGCGGGCTTTGCTCTGCTCAACACCCTGTCCCACCGGGGCGGGACGCCCGACCGGAACATGGCGGAGTTCTTCATTGTCCGGAAATTCCGGCGGGGCGGCGCCGGCCAGGCCGCGGTCCGGCAGATTCTGGCCCTGCATCCGGGTCGCTGGGAACTGGCCGTTGCTGAGCGCAATCACGTTGCGGCCGCCTTCTGGCCC
>CAMAVA010000128.1 GCA_945861515.1 Brevundimonas vancanneytii
GAAGGAAAAACAATATGTTCTCGCACATCATGATCGGCGCCAACGATCTGGACAAGGCCAAGACCTTCTATGATGCGGTGCTGGGCACGCTGGGCGTTTCCCCGGCCATGGTCGACGGCCACCGGATCTTCTACATGACCCCGACCGGCGTCTTCTCGGTCTCCAAGCCGATCAATGGCGAGCCCGCCAGCTTCGCCAATGGCGGCACCGTGGGCTTCGCCTGCAGCAGCCCCGAACAGGCCGACGCCTGGCATGCCGCCGGCGTGGCCAATGGTGGAACCACCTGTGAAGATCCCCCCGGCGTCCGCGAAGGCGGTATGGGCAAGCTCTACCTCGCCTATCTGCGCGACCCGGACGGCAACAAGCTCTGCGGCCTCCACCGCATGGGCTGATCCCCGGTCTTTAGGCTTCGTCATCCTGGCCAGCCCCGGCGCACCAGGATGACGTCAGCCTGAAGAAGGGGACAATTTGGCGCTTGGCATCCCCGACAACCGGTGATATCCGCCGCGCCCTCAACAACGAGATGACCATGGCCTGCAAAGCCCTGACCTGCCTGTTCGTCAATCGCCCTCTCGGCCGCCAGCCAGAGAGCGACGATGCGGGCGCGTGGGAGTGGGTTTTCGTCTAGGGATCATCGCGATCTTGAGATGTCCGAAAGAACCCCTCCCGGCCCGGCCTGGAGGGGTTCCTCGTTTCAGAGGGTTTCCTTTTTCCAGTCCGTGACGCCGGGGTGGCATGGAAAAAGCGAAAAGGAAGACCGCCATGAGCGGCTACGAAGCCTTCGAAAGCGAAGGCGTTCACATCAAGGCCTGGACCCGGGGCGTACCGATCGAGGACGCCGCGATGCAACAGCTGCGCAATGTCGCCAGCCTGCCCTTCATCCACAGGCATCTGGCGGTCATGCCCGATGTCCACTGGGGCATGGGGGCGACCGTAGGGTCCGTCATTCCCACGGTCGGCGCGATCATCCCGGCCGCCGTGGGCGTGGATATCGGCTGCGGCATGATGGCGGTTCGCACCAGCATCCGGGCCGAGCACCTGCCCGATGACCTGTCGACGATCCGGTCCGGGATCGAGGCTGCCGTGCCGCACGGCCGGACGGACAATGGCGGTCGCAACGACAAGGGCTCCTGGAGCGACACCCCGCCAGAAGCGGCGGCTGACCGCTGGTCTGCGCTGCAGGCCGGCTACGAGGCCGTCGTCGAAAAGCACCCCAAGGCGGCGCATCCCCGTGGGCTGGGTCACCTCGGCACCCTTGGGACCGGTAACCACTTCATCGAGCTCTGCCTCGATGAAGCCGGCGATGTCTGGGTGATGCTCCACTCTGGCTCCCGCGGCGTCGGCAACCGGTTTGGCAGCTATTTCATCGAGCGGGCCAAACACGAGATGCGGCGGTGGTTCATCAACCTGCCGGACCAGGACCTGGCCTACTTCGCCGAAGGGACGGAGGGGTTCATCGACTATATCCGGGCGGTCAGCTGGGCGCAGAAATACGCCCGGGCCAACCGGGAAGTCATGATGGACCAGGTGCTGGCGGTGCTCCGGCAGTCGTTTCCCGACCTGGCGGTGACCCAGGAGGCGGTGAACTGCCACCACAACTACGTCACCCGGGAAAAGCACTTCGGCAAGGAGGTGTTCATCACCCGGAAGGGGGCCGTAAAGGCAGGACTTGGCGATCTGGGCATCATTCCCGGCTCCATGGGGGCGAAATCCTTCATCGTGCGGGGCAAGGGAAACCCGGACAGCTTCTGCACCTGCTCGCACGGCGCCGGCCGGGCCATGAGCCGGAACGAAGCACGGCGGCGGTTTTCGGTCGAAGACCACATCGCCGCCACCCGCGGTGTCGAATGCCGGAAGGACGCCGAGGTGATCGACGAGACGCCGATGGCCTACAAGGACATCGACGCCGTCATGACCGCCCAGGCAGATCTGGTGGACGTGGTGCACACGCTCCGGCAGGTCGTCTGCGTCAAGGGGTAAGCCAGGCTTCGGGGCTCCGGCTCCGGGCGGTCAGTCCATCGGGCTGACCGCTGCCGGCTTATCCCGTCGCCCATCTCACCCTCCGGACCACGGCGCGGATGCAGGCGGCATCGGACGGTGGCGCAGAGTCGTCGAGCGGCAGGGACCGCAGCGAACCGGGTTGGCGAGCCCCTGCCCTTCAGCCGGCTTCACTATCCCGAGTGCTTGCGGTCGCACTGCCCAGAAAGGCCGCCGTCGCCTCGATGGCCTCCACCAGTCCGACCCGCTGGATCTCCACACCCTCTGGCAGGGCGGCGAACAGCCGCGTTGGAGAGGCGGAATCGAGCATCACGAACACCCCCTTGTCATCCGCCCTCCTGATCAGCCGGCCAAAGGCCTGGGCGATCCGCGACCTGGCCACCGCATCATCATAGCCCTTGCCGCCAAATCGCGCCCGGCGCGCCTTGTGCAGAATGTCCGGCCTCGGCCAGGGCGCCCGATCAAAGACCAGCAGCCGCAGGGACCGGCCAGGCACATCCACCCCATCCCGCACGGCGTCCGTCCCCAGCAGGCAGGCATCTTCCTCGGCCCGGAAGATATCGACCAGGGCGCCGACCTCCAGCGGATCGACATGCTGGGCATAGAGGGCCAGGCCCCGGTCGGCCAGGGGCGCGGCGATCCGCTCGTGAACGGCCTTCAGCCGGCGGATCGCCGTGAACAGGCCAAGTCCCCCGCCCCCGGCCGCCAGGAACAGCTCCCGCATGGCGGCCGCCACCTGACGGGCGTCGTCCTTGGCGACATCGGTCAGCACATAGGCCCGGGCCTGCCGGGCATAGTCGAACGGCGAGGTCAGCCTCAGGGTCTTGGGCCGATCCGGCAGCCGGGCGGCGCCGGTGCGCATCTCCGCCAGGGCAAAGGGATCGTCCGAGGCGGGGTCTGTCAGGGTGGCGCTGGTCACCAGCACGCCATGGGCCGGGGCGATGACGGCGGCGGTCAGGGGCTCGGTCGGATCGACCCAGTGGCGGCGGCTGGCCGCATCCACCACCCGGCCATAGAGGAAGGTGGCGTCAAACCAGTCGACAAAGTCCGGGTCGTCCTCGGCGTCCTCCTCGATGGCTTTCAGCATCGAACGCCAGGCCGGAAGGGTCATCCGCGCCCGGCGATCGAGCCCCCGCAGGGCGCCCTCGATCCGGGCCCGTTCCGACGTGTTGAGCTCGTCGGCATCCCGGTCCAGCACATCCTCCAGATGCCGCGCCAGGGCCAGAAGCGGCGCTTCAACCCCGGCCAGGGCGGACGCAGCATCCGCCGCCGTCTCTCGAACCCGGTCGATGGCCGGCCGGGCGGCGCATTCCATGCCGAGGTCCGCCGCCCCGGCGTTGCGTTCGGAATTGCGGGCCCGCAGCTGCTCCAGGACGGCCGCCAGGAAGGTTTCAACCGGCCCCATGGGATTGATCTCCCCGCCCGGCGGCGCAATCCGGCCGGACCAGCCCTCGCCAGGCAGAATCGCCGCAGCCCGGGTCGCGTCCTGCAGAGCCCGGCGCGCATCCTCCCGGTCGCCAAGCACATCCATCAGCCGGGTCTCCAGGCCCCGGCCTCGTCTGCCGCGGCCCTCCGGACCCCGGATCCAGCGGCGTAGTTCGGCGGCCTCGGCGCCGGAAAGGGCCGTGGAAAAGGCGCTGTCCGCCGCCTCGAACAGGTGATGGCCCTCGTCGAACACGATCCGCTTGAGGGCGGTGGTCTCGACATCGCCCTTGGACCCCCGGGCCCGCCGGGCGCCGTCGAAGGCGGCCTGGGTCAGGACCAGGGCGTGGTTGGCGATCACCAGGTCCGCCCGGCGGCTGGCGCGCACGGCCTTCTCGACGAAACAGGCCCGGTAGTGGCCGCAGGCGGCATGCACACATTCGCCGCGTCGGTCGACCAGATTGGCGGCGCTGGCCTGGACCGAAGGCGCAATGGCGAACAGGGTCGGCAGCCAGGCCGGAAAATCACCGCCGGTCATGTCGCCGTCCCGGCTGGCCCGGACCCAGCGCGCCGCTAGTCCCATGCCGATCAGATCGCCATTGCCCAGCATGGCGGCCTGGGCCTGTTCCTGGAAATTCAGCAGGCAGAGATAGTTTTCGCGCCCTTTGCGGACCACGGCCTTGCGGGCGCGAACCTCCGGGTCGGGAAAGATCGCGGCGCTCTCGCGTTCGATCTGGCGCTGCAGGGCGCGGGTATAGGTGCTGATCCAGACGGCGGGACCGTTTTCCTCGGCCCAGATCGAGGCTGGCGCCAGGTATCCCAGGGTCTTGCCGATGCCGGTCCCGGCTTCGGCAAGCACCATGCGCGGCTCGCCCTCCCGGTCCCTGGGCGAAAAGGCGAAAGCCGTCTCGGCGGCGAACACCGCCTGCATGGGCCGGGCTTCATCCAGGCCTGATTGCTGCAACAGCTCGGCAAGACGCGCCTGGGCCGCTTCCGAGGTGACCGGCCTTGACCCCGGCTCGCCGGGCGGCGGCTGGTCTTCCCATTCCGAGACCCGGGCCCAGACATCCAGGCCCGATCCCCGCCGACCCGCCTCGCCGACAGTCCGGCTGCGCAGGGCGTTGACCACGGCCGGCCCCCAGGCCCAGCCGGCCCGATCCATGGTCTCGGCCAGGTTCAGGGCCTCTTCGCGCGAAGGCCAGGGCCGCTCGGACAGCTCAGCCAGCAAGGTCCGGCAAACGGACCTCAGGGCCCCAGCCTGGGCTGGCGCACCGATCGGTTCCGGCAACCCCAGGGCCTGGGCGAGCCCGGCCGCCGATGGGGCGGAAAACCGCGCCGGACGCACAAAGGCAAAGAGTTCCAACGCGTCCAGTACACCCCGGGTCCGCACCGGCGGCTGCAGTCCCAGCCGCCGCGCTGTCATGGCGGCATGGGCGACCAGCACAGGACCGGCCTCGGCCAACGACCTGGCGTCGGGGGCCTTGAGCGTTCTGGCGCCGGCCTCATCCGCCACCGCGCATTTGGGTCCCGGCAGCACCACGAGCGCCGCCACCGAATCTGGAAGGAATTGCAGCGCGGTCACCGCGCCTGACTACCCCCGTCCCGCCCAAAACGAAACAGGAACATCAATCTCGGGTCCGGCTGCCGGCCAGCCAGATGTCAAGGGATGCCCGGTCCGGCGCAAACCAGACCCCCTCGCCCCGGTTGGACTCGGCGACGAAAGCGCGCAGCGCCGAACTGGCCTCCAGCGCCGATGTGATGTCCCCGACCAGGGCGACCTTCATCCGATAGTTTGTGAACTTCTGCAGGATGTCCCCGGCCAGTCGCGAAGACAGATCGAGAAACGCCGGCGACAGGCGAGCGACGGGAATCACCACCCGGCTTGCGCCGATGGACATGGCGTCACCCAGCATCGACAGGGCATCATCCACGGACGATACCGGAGGCCCGGTGTCCGGCGCGTAAAAGACGATCTCCGGCTGCGACATGACGATGGACTTCCAACCCGACCGATGGGACCCAGAATCGCCTTCAGAGCCCCTCGATAGACAGTCCGGCCTGACTGCCAGATCATGTTACGGTAGGCCGAGACGACCCGCCCCGTCCAGACATCGACGCGGACCGAATCCTCGCCGACCCGCACCCACTCGCGTCCGAGGGGGCGGGACCGGCAGTCCACAGGGCCCCGGTTCAGATGGTAGCTGGCGCCAAACCAGGTCCCGGGAAGGACCACGGGCCAGGTTCCGATCCATCCGATTGACAGGACCGGCCGGGACTCTCCGGACCGGTCCTGCTCGCAATCACCAGAAGACGTTGCGGTAGACCGACAGGACGCGCCCGGTCCAGATATCGACCAGCAGGGCATCCTCGCCGACCCGGACCCACTCACAGCCGATGGGCGGATAGGGAAGACCGTAGCTGGCCCGGTTCAGATAGTAGCTGGCGATGAACCAGCCCCGCGGCAGATAGGCGCCGCGCGACCAGCTCTTGGCGTACCAGCCATTGGGTCTGCGGTAGGCGGAAATCCGGTATTTGCGGGGCGAAACGTAGGTCGGACGCCAGCGGCTCTGATCGAAGGCACGGCGGCCCTGATCACGCGTCCTGAGCGCCCGGCCTTCACCTGGCCGCTTCACCACCGTCCGCTGCTTGATCACCTGTTGCTTGACGGCCGGCCGCTCACCAGCCTGACGATCGTTCTTCTGCTGCACCCTGCCCGGGCCGTCGCGGTCGCCTTGGGCCTTGCCGTCCGGCCGGTCATTCCTGGGCGCCTGCGGCTTGTCGGCCCTGGCCGGTTCGGCCTTCGGCGTTTTTGTCGGCTTGTCAGCGCGATCCCGCTTCTGCTGACGGTCCTGCCTGTCTTCGCGCTTCTGATTTTCCACCTGCGCGCCGGACGAATTCTGTCCTTGTTGCGCATAGGACGCAGTGCCGGCCAGCAGGGCCAGAACAAGCGCCGTAGCGAGGGTCTTTTTCATCTTCAGTCTCCTGCGCCACCCTCTATTGAGGAAGGTTCACCGACCGAAATGCCCAGATCAATAATTTGATCCATGGACAGGCGCTCATCTCAGTAAAAATTCGATACTGAAAGGCCCTGTACCATTTACTGAAAACTGCAGCGCCGTTCGTGTTTCTTTGTCAGCTTCCTCTTCGAAATCCGGCGCCCCCTTGGCGACAGATCGGGAAACAGCGCCGACCTCCCCCCTCGAAACAGAACAGGAACATGATATATCGCCGAGATGGATTCCGCTGCGCCCCTGGCGCCCCTCCCCGACGCCTTCAACACCTGGTTTGCGTCGCGCGGCTGGGCGCCCCGGCGCCATCAGCTGGAAATGGCCGCGGCTGGCCTGGCTGGCGAACACAGCCTGCTGATCGCGCCCACTGGCGGCGGCAAGACCCTGGCCGGTTTCCTGCCCACCCTGATCGAACTGACCCAGAGACCGCCGGCCAATACGCCGCGCGGCATCCACACCCTCTACATTTCCCCGCTCAAGGCCCTGGCCGTCGATGTCGAGCGCAATCTGCTGACCCCCATCACCCAGATGGGTTTGAAGATTGTCGCGGAGTCCCGGACCGGCGACACCGGCGTCTCCCGCAAGCAGAGGCAGAAACTCAAACCGCCGGACATCCTCTTGACCACGCCCGAGCAGCTGGCGCTGTTCTGCGCCTGGGAGGGCGCCCGGCGCTATTTCGAGGACCTGCGCTGCGTCATCATCGACGAGGTTCACGCCCTCTGGCCGTCCAAGCGGGGGGACCTTCTGGCTCTGGCCCTGGCCAGGCTCCAGACCTTCGCCCCGTCCATGCGGCGGGTTGGCCTTTCAGCGACGGTGGACGATCCCGATGTGATCCGCCGCTGGCTGTCGCCTGCCCGCGCCTTAGAAGCAGGCTTTGATGAAGCGCCTTTGGATTCCGCCCAGGCCGTTCGCCTCGTTCGGGGGCCCCCGGGCCCCCTGCCCCAGGTCGATGTCCTGATCGCGGACGACCGGGTCCCCTGGGCCGGCCACACGGCCCATCACGCCATGCCGGACGTCTATGAGGTGCTCAAGCGACACCGCACCTCCCTGATCTTCGTCAATACCCGCTTCCAGGCCGAGTTCGCCTTCCAGGAACTGTGGAAACTGAACGACGACGGCCTGGCCATCGCCCTGCATCACGGCAGCCTGGCGGCAGAACAGCGCCGCAAGGTCGAGGCCGCCATGGCGCGCGGCGACCTGCGCGCCGTGGTCTGCACCTCGACCCTGGACCTGGGCATCGACTGGGGCAATGTCGACCTGGTCATCCAGCTGGCGGCGCCCAAGGGCGCCTCGCGCATGGTGCAGCGGATCGGCCGGGCCAATCATCGGCTGGATGAACCCTCAAAGGCCCTGTTTGTACCGGCCAACCGGTTCGAGGTGCTGGAATGCGAGGCCGCCCGGGAAGCCATCGCCGAAAACGCCTTTGACCGCGAGCCGGCCCATACCGGCGCCCTGGACATCCTGGCCCAGCACATCATGGGATGCGCCGTTTCCGAGCCCTTCGACCCCCTGGAACTCTATGAAGAGGTCCGGTCCGCCGGCCCCTACCACGACCTGTCCTGGGAGGATTTCGAAGCGGTCCTCGAGTTTGTCTCGACGGGCGGCTACGCCCTTCGCACCTATGACCGCTTCCGCCGGATCGTGAAACGGGCCGATGGACGCTGGAGCGTCCGCGACGCCCAGACCGCCCAGCGTCATCGCATGAACGTCGGCGCCATCCTGTCGCCCGCCGTCCTGGCCATCCGCATGGCCGGGCGCCGGGGCCAGCCGGGGCGCAAGATCGGCGAGGTCGAGGAAGGCTATCTGGAGATGCTGCAGCCCGGCGACACCTTCATCTTTGCAGGCGGAGTCTGGCGGCTGCAGCAGGTGACGGCCACGGACGCCCTGGTGACGGCCGCGCCCCATGACGACCCCAAGCTGCCCAGCTGGGGTGGCAGCAAGTTTGCCCTGTCCACCTTCCTGGCCGCCAAGGTGCGCCGGATGATGTCGGACCCCGAAGCCTGGACCGCCCTGCCCGGCGATGTGCGGGAATGGCTGGAAATACAGCAACTGCGGTCCCGCATCCCGGGGCCCGATCAGATGTTGCTCGAGACCTTCACCCGGGGAAAGCGCTGTTTTCTGGTCTGCTATCCTTTCGAGGGGCGCCTGGCCCACACCACCCTGGCCATGCTGCTGACCCGCCGCCTCGACCGCCTCAAGGTGGGTCCCCTCGGCTTTGTGGCCAACGACTACGCCGTGGCCATCTGGTCGCTCAAGCCGATGGATGATCTGGATTTCGACTCGCTGTTTGATCAGGACATGCTCGGAGATGATCTGGAAGCCTGGCTGGACGAAAGCTTCATGATGAAGCGGGCCTTCAAGGGCTGCGCCCTGCTGTCCGGCCTCATCGAACGCCGCATGCCCGGTTCCGAGAAATCGGGCCGGCAGGTGACCTTCTCCACGGACCTGATCTTCGACGTCCTGCGGCGTCATCAGCCCGACCATCTCCTGCTCCGCTGCGCCCGTACCGATGCCGCGTCAGGCATGATCGATGTGGCGCGGGTCGGACAGATGCTGGCCAGGATCCGGGGCCAGATCCTGCATTCCACTCTCAGCCAGGTGTCGCCCTTCGCCGTGCCCCTGATGCTGGAGATCGGCAAGGAGCGGGTCGGCGGCGACGCCGCCGAGATGATGCTGGCCGAGGCTGCAGACGAACTGATCGCCGAGGCCATGACGTGAACGCTGCAGTCCTCAAGGAACGGGGTTTTGCCACAAGTCCCTGTGGCGGCCTTGCCATGTCCGTTCACGGCCTCGACACCGTCATGCGGCCCTCCGGCGCCCTATGGCTGGCCTCAGAGCAGACCCTCGTGGTCGCCGACCTGCATCTGGAAAAGGGCAGCGCCTTCGCGACCCGTGGCCAGCTCCTGCCGCCCTATGACAGCGCCGAAACCCTCCGACGACTGGCAGCAGAGGTTGCGGCGACGCAAGCCCGGACATTGATCCTGCTGGGAGACAGCTTTCACGATCGCCGGTCGGAGGCCCGCATGGCGGCGCCGGACAGGGAAGCCATACTGGCGCTGGCGGTCGGCCGCACCCTGGTCTGGGTGGTCGGCAATCATGATGCGGACGGTCCCGCGGCGCTGCCGGGCGAGCTTGCCGATACGATCGATATCGGACCTGTCCGGCTG
>CAMAVA010000129.1 GCA_945861515.1 Brevundimonas vancanneytii
CTGGACGCCCCCATGCTGGCGCGGGTCCAGGCGGCGGCGCCCCTGTCGGTGCTGGATGTCGGGTGCGGCGAGGGGCGGTTCTGCCGGCGGATCGCGGCCCCGGGCCGGAGCGTCATCGGCATCGACCCCACACAGGCCCTGATCGCCGAGGCCCGCCGGCGCGATCCGGGCGGCGACTACCGGCCCGGTCGGGGCGAGGACCTGCCTTTCGAGGATGGCGCGTTCGACATGGTGGTCAGCTATCTGACCCTGATCGACATGCCGGACTATCGCGCGGCCATCGCCGAGATGGCCAGGGTCCTTGCGCCGGGCGGCCGGCTGCTGATCGGCAACCTGACCAATTTCAACTCGGCGGCGGTGGGTTACGACCGGCCGATGACCGGACCGGCGCCGGGTCGGCTGGCGATCGATCGCTACCTGGACGAACGGGTCGACTGGGTGGAATGGCGGGGAATCCGGATCCAGAACTGGCACCGGCCCTTGAGCGCCTACATGACCTGCCTGCTGGACCAGGGCCTGGTCCTGACCCATTTCGCCGAGCCCGAACCGGTCGGCGGCGACCCGGTCCGCCGGTCGGAGTACCGCCGCGCGCCCTGGTTCATGATGATGGAATGGATGCGGCCAGCCGGCTGAATCCGCAAAAAAGTGCGCGCGGGTCCAGGCGATGGACCCGCGCGCTGCCAGCTCCGTGGGGGCCTGGAGCCGGCTTTTCGGTCGTGGAGCCCCGGGTGAACGCTACGCCCCGGGGCCCTTCAACCGGTCTCTTACATCAACCAGCCATCGTCAGCGCCGGCCTCGCCAAGGGCGGGCAGGGACATTTCGAAGCCCCCAACCGCATGGCTGTCGCCAGCGCCCAGCCCGGAGAAATCCAGTCCGGATTCAGCAGGGGTCAGATCCGTATTGGTGAACCTATGGCTGCCATAGTCGCCTGCGTCTGAGGGGTTTCCTCCGAAGTCGAGCATGTCGTCGCCGCCCAGCGAAAAGCCTTCGCTGCGCCGGGCGCCGACAGGACCGTCATCATCCGACAGATCGCCGCCGCCATCGTCGTCGTCGAGATCGTCTCCGGTGTCATCGTCCAGGTCGTCATCGCCAACGTCGTCGCCGCTGTCGTCCTCGTCGGAGTCGTCTTCCTCGTCATCGCTGACATCGTCGTCGCTGTCGTCGGAGTCGTCTTCCTCGTCATCGCTGACATCGTCATCGCTGTCGTCGGAGTCGTCTTCCTCGTCATCGCTGACATCGTCGTCGCTGTCGTCGGAGTCGTCTTCCTCGTCGTCGCTGACATCGTCATCGCTGTCGTCGGAGTCATCGTCCACGTCGTCGCCGCTGTCGTCGTCGTCCTTGCCGTCCTTGCCGGGCTTGTTATCCTTGCCGTCTTTACCGGGCTTGTCGTCCTTGCTCTTCTTCTCCCCGGAAGCCGCCGCTTCCATAGGGCGCGCCGACACCTCTTCGCCGAGGGCGTAGAGTCCCTCGTCCGCAAGGCTATCCGTGCTGGTGCTGTTTCGAAGGCTCATGGCTCGCTCCTGATTGTCACGCCTCCGACAACGGTCGGCGGTCGGCGTTTAATCCCGACGAGCGAAATTTTTTATCTGGGGTCCCGGTCGGGTCGCGGGACAGCGGCGCTCAGCCGTCCAGTCGAACTGAATGCATCCGCTGGACAGGCCGGCCGGGTAAACGGGCTGAATATCGGGACGCTGGTTCGCCCCCCGGAGGCCGCCGGCGGGCGAAGCCGGTCAGGACTTCGCCCGGTCCTGCTCAGTCCTCGTCTTCGTCGTCGTGATGCACAGGTCCGGTGTTGGCGAAGACATTCTTGAGGTCGACCCTGGCGCCGCGGTCCTCGTCGTCATAGCCCGCATCGGGCTGTGGCGCCTCGACCTCGCCGGCTGGACGCAGGGACGGACCATCGCTGACGATCCCCTTGCGGGCGTCGTCCTTGGCCTTCTTGTCAGCGGCCTTGCGCACAACGCTGTCCAGCTCCAGCTGGCCCACCAGGCCAAGCGTCACCGGATCGACGGGCTTGAGGTTGGCCGAATTCCAGTGGGTGCGGTCACGGACCGCCTCGATGGTCGACTTGGTGGTGCCCAGCAGCTTGGAAATCTGCGCGTCGGTCACTTCCGGGTGGTTGCGCACGAACCAGGCGATGGCGTCGGGGCGATCCTGCCGGCGGGAGACGGGGGTATAGCGCGGCGTCTTCTTGACGGGCTTCAGCAGCTCCGCGTGGCGGCTCTTCTGGACCCGCATGCGGTATTTGGGATCCGCCGTGGCCTTGTCCAGTTCTTCACGGTTCAGCTGGCCGTTGGTGATCGGGTCGGCGCCGCGGATATCGCGGGCCACCTCGCCATCGGCGATGCCGCGCACTTCAAGCGGATGCAGGCCGCAGAAGGCGGCGATCTGTTCGAAGGTCAGGGAGGTATTGTCCACCAGCCAGACGGCGGTGGCCTTGGGCATCAGGATCGGATCGGACATGAAACTTGCTCCAGAAACAGCGGCGCCCGGCCTTTCGGCCGGGCGGGTGTTGCGGAAACCTATAGAGGGGTTTGTCCGGGAAGGGAACGGTTGCTGAAAAATCAGCGCTTCCGGCGGCGGCGATTCCCAGACGCGGATCAGATCCGGCCCATCAGCACCAGGATGATCAGGATCACCACCACCAGACCAAGCCCGCCACTGGGAAGATAACCCCAGGACTTCGAATGGCCCCAGGTCGGCAAGGCGCCGATGAGGGCCAGGATCAGGACGATGATCAAAATAGTGCCCAGCATCAGAGTGGTCCTTGAACAGCGGAAGAGGTCCCCTGCTCAATCCCCGAACGGCCCAGGAAGTTCCGCCGAGCCGGAACGCGGCGCTCTCAGCTCATCGGGTCGCCGCTGATCCTGTTGGCCCAGAGCAGGCCCATGAACCCGCCCTTGACGCGCGGCAGGACGATCAGCACCAGAGCGGTCAGGACCGTCAGGGCGACGGGCGCCACGATCCAGGGCGAGGCCTCCCACATGACCGGAAAGAAGAACATCGGCGCGATCACCAGATGACCGACCAGCAGGATGGTCAGATAGGCCGGACCGTCGTCCGCGCGATACTGCGACAGGTCATGGCCGCAGGCCTCGCAGGCCGGAACCACCTTCAGATAGCGGCTGAACAGCCGGCCTTCGCCGCAGCTGGGACAGCGATAGTTCAGGCCGCGCCGGATCGCCAGGCCGAGGGGGCGCCGGGGAAGCGTATGGGGATCATGGGACATGGACTGCATATGACTCTTCCGGGGGCCTGGCGAAAGGGCGCAGCGATCAACAGCTGTTTCCGTGGTGGCGGGTGGCGTGAAGTCATGATCGCGCCGTCGCGCATAAATGGTCTTAGGCCTTCCAAAATCGTCACCCCGGACGGCCCGCAGGGAGGATCCGGGGCGCGGGGCCGCCGTCGCGCTATCGCCGCCGCCAACAGCCTGCCCAGCAACCCTGGATCCCGGCCCTGCGCCTCGCTACGGCCCAGACGGCGGGGATAGCCTGGAACCAATCGCTCAAACCACCGCCTGCAAGGCCTCGCCCAGTTCGTCCACCATCTCCGGCGTCGTCGCCCAGCTGCACATGAAGCGCACCGTGCCGTCCAGGAAGCGATAGACGAACCAGCCTTTCGCCTTCAGACGGTCCAGGGCGGCCTCGTCCATGTCGACAAACAGACCGTTGGCCTCCACCGGATGGCGCAGGGGGAACGGCATGACCGCGGCCAGGCGCCGGGCCATGGCGTTGGCATGGGCGGCGCGGCGGCTCCAGGCGCCGTCGGACAGCAGGCCGATCCAGGGGGCGGCGAGATAGCGGCCCTTGGAGACCAGCTGTCCGGCATGTTTCAGCCGGGCGTCCAGCCGTCGGGCCAGGGCCTTGTTCAGGACCACCACCGCCTCGGTCGGGGTCGAGCCGGCCTTGGTGCCGCCCATGACCAGGATATCGACCCCCATGGCGGCGATGGCCTTCAGGTCGAAACCCGCCGCCACGGCATTGGCCAGGCGCGCGCCGTCCAGATGCACGCCGTAACCTGTTGCGCGGGCAAGGCCCGCCAGATCGGCGAGGTCGGCGGATCCATAAACCGTGCCATATTCCGTTGCCTGGGTCAGGGACAGAGCGGCGGCCGGCTGGCGGTAGGACACGTCCGGCTGGGCCAGAGCGTCCGCAAGAGCCGCCCGGTCGATCCGGCCGCTGTCGCCGGGCAGGCCGATCAGCCCGACGCCCGATCCGAAGAAGCCCGGGGCGCCCGTCTCGTCGGTGCAGATATGGGCATGGTGATGGGCCAGCACCGCTTCGTGCGGATGGGCCAGGCAGGCCAGGGCCAGGGCATTGGCGGCGGTGCCCGAGGCGGTGAAGCGGATCTCCGCATCGGCGTCCAGGGCGGCGCGGATCAGGTCGGCGGCCCGGGCCGAGACATGATCGGTTCCATAGCCGGATGCGGTCCCGGCATTGGCGGCGATCATCGCCTCCATCACCTCGGGCATGGCCCCGGCGACATTGTCTGAGGCGAAGTCATAGCGGGCGTCGGTCATGGGCCGGTTCTAGCCGGGGGCCGGCGGCTGTCCAGCCCCTGGCGTCTGAACAGCTGGCGAGGACCCCCTCCACCATCGCTTGGCGAGAATCCCCCTTCTCCGAAAGGGGCAGGATTCGAGCGGATGCTCCCCCAAGGGCCGCAGGCCCGGTTTGGGGGAGCCGTCAGACGCGCAGCGGCTGACTGAGGGGCGCCGCCTAGAAATCCACCCTCTGGGTCACCGCCCCGTCGCAGATCAGGTTGGCGCCGGTGATGTAGCTGGCTCTCGGGCTGGCCAGGAAGACGGCGGCGCTGGCGATCTCTTCGGGTCCGCCCAGCCGCCCCAGGGGGCTGCGCTCCAGGGTGGCCTGGAAACGGTCGGGCATATGCTGCTCGATCATGTCCCAGACCCCGCCCTTGAAATAGATGGGGCCCGGCGACACGACATTGGCCCGCAGGGTCCTGGGCCCCAGGTCCCGGGCCAGGTTCTTGACATAGGGCAGCAGGGCCGCCTTGACCGAGGCGTAGGGGCGCCGGGGACCGGGCACCTCGACGGCCGAGATGGTGCCGATCACCACGATGGAGCCGCCGGTCGCCAGCCGTTCGGCCGCCGCCTCGCAGCCCTCGACGGTGCGCAGGATGTCGACCTCCACCGCCTGTTTCCAGCCGGCCGGGTCATTGCCCAGCCCCATGGCCCCGCTGACATTGGAGACAAAGATGTCCAGCCCGCCCAGCGCATCGGCCGCCCGGCCCACCAGGCCGGCCAGGGCGCCCTCCTGGGACACATCAACCGTCTCGCCCCAGGCCCGGACGCCCCTGGCCGACAGGGCGGAGACGGCGTCGCTCACCTGGTCTGCATTGCGGGCGCAGAGGGCGACATCGCAGCCCTCCTCGGCCAGCAGATCGGCGATCGCCCGGCCGATGCCGCGTGTTCCGCCCGTCACCAGGGCGCGCTTGCCTTTAAGTCCCAGATCCATCGGTCGTCTCCCCTGATTTTGCGCAGAGAGGACCGGATAGGGGCGCGACTGTCCAGCGGGATCGTCTCCCTGATGCCCAACCGCCCCCTGTCGCCCAAATGCCGCTCTCGCGTGCAAACGCCCCGGCGGCCTCCCGCCCCAGGGGATTTGGCGCTATCAGCACCGCCATGAGCGAACAGTACGAGGATGAGGAGGTCACCCGGGGGCGGGTGCTGTCCAATGGCCAGGTCCTGGCCTTTGTCGCCCGGCTGTGGCTGCGGCGGCCCTGGCTGCTGGCCACGGCGGCCGGGCTGATGGTGGTGGCGGTGCTGTTTGACCTGCTGCTGCCGACGGCGGCCCAGGCCCTGATCGACGCCGTGGCCGATCCGGCGCGGGATGCAGACCGGGCCTGGGGCGCCTGGGTCTTCTTTGTCGGGGTCTATGTGGCCTTTGTCGCCACCCGCAATGTCGCCTTCCGGTTCTGGAACCCCCTGTCAGCCCGCAACATGCGCGATCTGACGGACGAAGCCTTCCAGCGGGTCCAGGGGTTTTCCGCCGACTGGCATGCCGGCAATTTTGCCGGCTCCACCGTGCGCAAGATCAGCCGGGCCATGTGGGGCTATGATGAGGTGTCTGACGCCCTGATCCTGTGGCTGATGCCGGCCCTGCTGGTGCTGTTTGGCCTGTGCCTGCAGATGGCGCTGAAATGGCCGCTGGTCGGGGGCCTGGCCTTTCTGGTGGTGGTGGGGTTTCTCTGGGTGAATCTCTGGCTGGTGAACGTCTATGTCCGGCCGGCCAACCTGAAGTCCAACGCCCTGGACAGCCGCATCGGCGGGGCGCTTGCGGATGCGGTCACCTCCAACCCGACGGTCAAGGCCTTCGGCGCCGAGACGCGGGAAGAGGCGCGGTTTGGCCAGGTGACCGAGGACTGGCGACAGGCGGTCAAGGTCACCTGGAACCGGTTCATGGATGTCTGGATCCTGCAGAACCTGCTGACCATCGTCCTCCAGGCCGGGACCACCGGCATCCTCTTGAACCTGTGGCTCAAGGGCGAGGCGACGGCCGGCGACATCGCGTTTGCCATCACCGCCTTCATGCTGATGAGCGGCTATCTGCGCAATCTGGGGGAAAACGTCCGGATGCTGCAGAAGGGGCTGGACGACGCCGAGGATGTGGCCAGCTTCGCCCGCGAGGCGCCGCAGGTGGCCGACCGGCCGGGCGCGCCCGCCCTCCGGGGCGGCCAGGGCGAGATCGTCTTTGACGCCGTGACCTTCCGCTATCGCAACGCCGAGTCGCCCCTCTATGAGGACTTCTCCCTGCGCATTGCGCCGGGCGAGAAGGTGGCCCTGGTCGGGCCCACCGGGGCCGGCAAGTCGACCTTCGTCAAGCTGATCCAGCGGCTCTATGACCTGCAGTCGGGACGCATCCTGATCGACGGCCAGGATGTGGCCGGGGTGGTCCAGACCTCCCTGCGCGCCGCCATCGCCGTGGTGCCCCAGGACCCGGCCCTGTTCCACCGCAGCATCGGCGAGAACATCGCCTATGCAAGGGCCGGGGCCAGCCAGGACGAGATCGAACTGGCCGCCCGCCGGGCCCGGGCCCATGACTTCATCCAGCGCCTTCCCAAGGGCTATGACACCCTGGTCGGGGAGCGAGGCGTGAAACTGTCCGGCGGCGAGCGCCAGCGGGTGGCCATCGCCCGGGCCTTCCTGGCCGATGCGCCGGTCCTGGTGTTCGACGAGGCCACCAGCAGCCTGGATGTCGAGACCGAACGGCTGGTCCAGGGCGCCATGGAAGAGCTGATGGCCGGCCGCACCACCATCGTCATCGCCCACCGCCTGTCGACCATCCGGGACGCCGACCGCATCCTGGTCTTCGAGGACGGCAAGGTGGTTGAGGAGGGGACCCACAGGACCCTGAAAGCCGACGGCGGCCGCTATGCCCGCCTGGCCGCCATCGCCGAGGGCGGGGCAGACGATCTGACCGCTGGTCTGTGACGCCCGGCGTCCGCGCGGCGTTGGACCGGCAGCGCCATGAAGCGGGCGTTCGGAACGGCTGAGGTGGGGGTCAGAGAACGCTGGCCTCGGTAGTGGGGCCGAGCACATTCACGCGCCCAGCCACGGCGAGACAAAAACACCTAAAGAGACCACCACGCCCAGTCTAATCGCCCACACGCAAAAACTGACTACTGTATCCCCAATGTCCAAGTGCTCCCGACCGAACAAAAAGCGCCAATAGGGCAAATTGTTGAACATAGTCGAGCGCAGGCTCGGATTCTTGAGTGCCCGCCCCTGCTTTTTTAGTGCCCCAACGCGAACAGCCAACACAATGTTGACTACTAGCATTGTGAAGAGGTCTGCCAACCCAATATGCCACGTATTCAAGGCGTTCCCCTGCCTTTCCACAAGCGATAGTTTATCGACAGTCCAGGATCGAGCAACCACCACAACTCTCAGGTCAGCCTGAAGTGGAAGCGGACTTCGCAGAAGTCCGGCCTGGGTCGCGTCTCACCAAAAATTTCCGGCGAGGACCCGGACGCCCGCCTGCCCGCATGGCCGCCTTCGCCGGAGGCGGGACGACGATCTAGGGGATGGACCCTGACCCCCGCCCCCCCAACCACCCGCAGACCCTCAGTGCCGGCTGGCGACCATGTCCCTGTCCAGGGTGCGGGCCGCCAGGAAGTAGAAGGCGGCTGCGGGGATGAACACCAGGGTGACGGCGACCAGCGACTGTCGCAGGCCCTCGCCATAGGCGGCGCGGCAGATCTGCTGCTGGGTCTCGGCAAGGGCCGACAGGTCGCGCGCCCGGCAGATGGCATTGGTCAGGTCGCCGCCGGCCCCCTGGGCCTGCAGCTGCATGCCCATGAACAGGTCGGACAGCACCCCGACCACCTGGGGCCCGATGCCGTTGCCGATCAGGGCCACCATGACCAGCAGGATGGCGATGGCCGAGGCGCGGGAGCGGGCCGAGACGACCCCCTGACCGATCGTGTACTGGGCGCCGATATAGGCATAGTGGAACATCGCCCCCAGGCCCCAGGTGATCAGGGCCGGCCAGTGGCCCTGCACGGACTTGGCGCCGCTGGCCGACACCACCACGCTGGCATGGTCCATCTGGTAGAAGGCGGTCAGGTAGAAGGGGATGGCCAGCAGCAGGCCCACCCCGGGGATCACCGCCACGGCCGTGCTGAAGCGGCCTGACAGCCGCGCGGTCAGCCAGCCGCCGAGGAAGGTGCCCAGCGCCGAGATCAGGGCCAGGGGCAGGCCGAAGGTCAGGGCAAATTCGCCGGGGCCGATGCCGGCGACCCGCTGGGCCATCGGCGCCTGGAAGCTGAACAGGCCATAACCGACGAAGGCCACCAGCGAGGCCCCTGCGGCCATGGTCCAGAAGGTCGGTTTGCCCCCCAGCTGGCGAAACGTGTCCAGGATGCTGGCCTTTTCCATCTGCACCGTGCCCGGTGGGTCGGAATATCCGCGCGGCGGCTCCTTCACGGTAAAGAACATCAGGGCGGCGATGATCAGTCCGGGAACCCCCAGCCCGATGAAGGCAAAACGCCAGCCGTAGGAGCCGGTCCAGCCCATCTGGTCAGGCAGGCCCGCCAGGCCGATGGGCGCCAGCAGGGCCAGCACCGTCTCGTTGGTCAGGCCGCCGATCGGGCCGCCAAACCCATAGGCAAACGCCCCGCCAATGGTGACGCCCATGCCGAAGATGCCCAGGGCGCCGGCCCGGCTGCTCGGCTTGAAATAGTCGCCGATCAGGGAGTTGGACGGGGGGGTGCTGCCCGCCTCGCCGATCGCCACCCCGACCCGGCAGAGCAACAGGAACACAAACCCGGAGGCAAAGCCGCACAGGGCGGTCATCAGCGACCAGATCGCAATACAGAGGGCGATGATGGCCACGCGATTGAAGCGGTCCGCCGCCATGGCGATGGGCACGCCCATGAAGGCGTAGAACAGGGCAAAGGGCGGTCCGGTCAGGAAGCCGTACTGGGTGTCCGACAGCCCGAACTGGTCGATGATCGGCTGCGAGACGACGCCCAGCAGGTTCCGGTCGATGAAGTTGAGGGTGTAGACCACCGTCAGGAAGATCAGCACATAGAGCCGGTA
>CAMAVA010000130.1 GCA_945861515.1 Brevundimonas vancanneytii
GCCTCCGGGAGCTTTTGAGCGAGTGAAACAGATGACCAGCCCCATGACCCCGGAACGCTTCATCGAAATCGTCGAAGCCTACGGCGCGGCTTCGAACCGCTGGCCGGACGACGAGCGGCTGGCCGCTCTGGCCATGACGACGGACGAGCGCTGCGCCCTCACCCTGAGGTGGGCAACTGAACTCGACAAGGAACTGGACGCAGCGGCCAGTCCTCGTCTCGAAACCTCGTCCTTTCTGGTCGGCCAGATTGTAAACACCTTTCCCCAATCCGCACCTCTAGCACGATGGCGTCCCCTTTTGTGGCCCGCTGCCGCCATGGCAGCCTGTGTAGCCGCAGGTATCGCAATAGGCGCCCAGCTTCCGCCATCAGGTTCGACCGTCGTCCTGACCGGCGAGTATCTGGACCAGCTCTGGAACGAAGACCTCCCATCCGGACAAGGAGCCCCGCTATGAGACCGACAATCCTCAAGTCCGCATTGGTGGGTTCGCTGATGCTCAACATGCTGCTGGTGGGGGTGATTGTCGGCGGCGCATTGCGTGGTCATCAGGAACAGGCGGCGAGGCAGGACGCCGGTATAAGACCGATCGGACGACTTAGGGCGGCGGCCGATCAACTGACGCCGGAAAATCGCCGGGCCTACCGACAGACCATGCTCCGGGCTTGGCGAGAGATTGCCCCCCTTGCCAGGATTTCGCAGAAGTCCCGCCGCGAGGCTGCCGTTGCCTTTTCCGCCTCCAGCTTCAATCCTGCAGCCGTTGCCTCTGCGATGGCTAGGTCGCGGGAGGCGGACCTTGAGGTCCGACGGCGACTGGAAACGGCCTTGATCGCGTTCAGTGCAACCCTCCCGCCTGAGGAGCGTATCCGCTTCGGGCAGGGGCTGGCGAGCAGCGGACCTTTCCGGCGCACATCGCCAATACAGCCAAGCGACAAAATTGCCGTCGGCCCAGACGGAGCTCTGTCGAACCCGCGTTGAACAGCCATGGGCCGACCGTGGCAGGTCGATACTGGAGTTTGGTTGTGATCGCTCTTGATGCTGTGACTGCCGTCAACCGCCTGGGCTTGGGCGCCAGGCAGGGTGACCTTCGCGACCCGTCCCAGACCGAGCGCGATGCCCTTGCACTTCAATGCTCGTCGCCCCGGGCCTTTCTCCTCTCCGGCCAATCTCTGCCAGATCGGACGCAGGCGGGCGCCGTCCTGGCGACCTACCTGAGAGAACGACCGGGATCGCCGGCCATGTCCAAGTCTGACATGACCATGACGCTCAGCCCTGAGGCGCAACAGGAAGCCGTGGCAGGTCCGATCCGCAGGATGCTCCAGTTCGCCTTCCCCGATGTCGTCGCCCGGACGCATCACGCCGTATCGACGCCCAACGGGTTTGCCGAGCGGCTGGTCTATTTCTGGTCCAACCATTTCACCGTCGCCGGCACCAAGGCCCTGACCCTGCCCTACCCGGGCGTGTTTGAACGGGAAGCCATCCGTGGCCATCTGACCGGTTCGTTTTCGGAACTACTCCTGGCGGTGGTCCGTCACCCCGGGATGTTGCTGTTTCTGGATCAGGCGCAGTCGATCGGACCGGGCTCAACGCTGGGAAAGCGTCGCGGCGGCGGACTCAATGAGAACCTCGCCCGCGAAATTCTTGAACTGCACACGGTCGGGGTTCGCGGCGGTTACGGCCAGGCGGATGTGACAGAACTGGCCCGTGCCCTGACCGGCTGGACCATCGTCGGAGAACGGCTGCTACCGCTGGCGCCGGGCGCGACACCGGGTGACTTTGCCTTTGTCGCGGCACTGCACGAACCGGGCGCACGCAAGGTCATGGGCCGGTCCTACGCGGAATCCGGAGAAGACCAGGCGGTCGCCATTCTGAAAGACCTGGCGCGCAACCCGGCCACTGGGAGACATGTTGCCGTCAAGCTTGCGACACATTTTGTCGCCGACACGCCGCCATCGGATCTGGTGGAGGCCCTGACAGCCAGCTTCATCAAGACTGAGGGGGATCTTCCCTCTCTGCATCGCACCCTGATCGACCATCCGGAAACCTGGCGTATGCCGTCCGGCAAGTTCAAGTCTTCCAACGACTTTCTGATATCCAGCCTGCGGGCAACGGGTAGCGCTCCACCCCTGCCTCGCCAGATCGTCGAGGCCTATGGCGCCCTGGGCCAGGTTCCCTTTCGCGCACCCTCGCCAGCCGGATGGCCGGACGACGCGGCAAGCTGGGCCGGAGCCGACGCCATTCTGAAGCGTCTCGAATGGAGCCAGGCCTACGCCAGGCAAATCACCCTGAACGAGCGCCCCCTGACCCTGGCCCAAGGCGCCCTTGGACCAGCCCTTTCCGGGCGGACGGTGGAAGCCGTTCAGCGCTCCGAATCGGCTGTCGAGGGTCTGGTGCTGGCCTTGATGAGCCCGGAATTTCAGCGGAGATGATCGCAATGACCACCTCGAACCCATCACGCCGCGCGGTGGTGAGCAGCCTGGGCGGCCTGGCGCTGGCGACCTCCGCCGGCCAATTGGCGTTCGCCCGATCCACCGGACAGAAGAAGATCGTCCTCGTGATCCTGCGTGGCGCCTTGGACGGGCTGGCGGCTGTGGCGCCCTATGCAGACCCACACTATCGACCTGCCCGGGGTCGCCTTGCCCTGTCCCCGCCTGGCGAGGTCGACGGGGTATTGCCCATCGCCGGGGGCTTTGGGCTTCATCCCCGTCTGGAGTTTCTGCACGCCGAATGGCGGGCCGCAAAACTGGCGATCCTCCATGCGGCCTGCTCGCCCTATCGCGGACGATCGCATTTTGACGGTCAGGATGTTCTGGAGAACGGCGGCGACACCGCATTTGGCCTCCGGGACGGCTGGATGAACCGCGCTCTCGGTCTTGTGCAGGCAACCGCTTCGCCGAACGCCGTAGCCATTGGACTGGCCGCCCCCACGGTGCTTCGGGGACGCACCCCATACACATCCTGGGCTCCGTCGACCCAGCCGGACGTCCCGGATTCGACCATCGCCCGCCTCACAGACCTCTACGCGGGCGACACCCTGCTGTCTCCGGCTCTGGCCATGGCGCTTGAGACCTCGGCCCTGGTGGAGCAACAAGCTATTGCAAACACCAATGACCGGCCAGGAGCCCGCGGCCTTGGCGGTTATCGGATTCTGACCCAGGCGGCGGCGCGCATCCTCGGCGCTCCAGGCGGTCCGGCTGCGGCGGTAATCTCCCTCGACGGCTGGGACACCCATGCAAATCAGGGTGCTGCAGCAGGCGGCCTGGCCCTGCGACTTCAGTCCCTGGACGCGGGCCTGGCCAGCCTCAAGAGCGATCTGGGCGACATCTGGGTTGATACTGCGGTTATCGTCGCCACCGAGTTTGGCAGAACCGTTTCCGCCAATGGCACGGGCGGCACAGATCACGGCGCCGGTGGGGCAGCCTTCCTGCTGGGCGGCTCGGTTCGCGGCGGTCGGATTCTGGGCGACTGGCCGGGTCTGGCCCCGTCCGCCTTGCTGGAAGGCCGCGACCTTTCGCCCGCAAACGATCTGCGGGCGCTGTTCGCTGGGGTGCTGAACCAGCAATGGGGCCTGGAGTCTGCTGACCTGCGCTCAAGGGTCTTTACCGGCGGCTCGCCGGTCAATCCCCTGACAGGCCTGATCGGCTGAATCCGTCAGGGCTTGAGGACGATCTTCCCCGCCAGGGTCGCGCCTTCCAGCAGACGCTGTCCTTCGGCGGCTTCCGACAGGGGCAGCACCCTTGCGACCATCGGGTCCAGTTCTCCGGACCCGATAAGGTCCATCACGGTTGTCAGATCCTGTCGAAAGGCCGCGGGCCGGGCGTCCCGCCAGCTGGTGACATTGTAGCCGACCACCCCCTGGCTGGCGCTGAACAGGCCCAGGACGGACAGGCTGTTGTTCAGCAGCATGTCGAGCACGGCGCCCGGCCGCAGCTTGCCGCCGCGCGTCGCGTCATAGCCGCCATAGAGCACCGCTGTTCCACCGCTGCGCAGGGCTGGAATGGACACGGTCTTCAGGTGCTTGCCGCCGATATGGTCATAGGCGGCCACCACCCCGCCGCTGGAAATCTCCCTGGCCGCGACTGCGACGTCTCCGGCGCGGTAGTCCAGGTGAACCCCGCCCCGCGCCTCGACCACGCCGCGCTTGCCCGCCGAAGCCGTTCCGATGGCCCGGACGCCAGCCCTGCGGGCCAGCTCCAGCAACAGGCTGCCCACCCCGCCGCCGGCGCCATGCACCAGCACCCATTCCCCCGGCTGGGCGACGGCGATCCGGTGAAACATCTGCCAGGCGGTCAGGCCGTTCAGCACCCCGGCTACCAGGGTCTCGGCCGCCACGCCCTCGGGCGCCGGCACCAGCCATCGGGCCTCGACATTCCGGCGGCTGGCATAGGAGCCGGTCACGGTCAGGCCGGCGACGCGGTCCCCGACCGTCAGGCCTTCAACCCCGGGCCCCAGGGCCTCCACACGCCCGATCAGGTCATAGCCCGGCGTCACAGGCGCCTTCACCCCCGGATACAGGCCCTGGCGCATGACGATGTCTGCAAAGGCGATGCCCGCCGCCTCGATGGCCACCCGCACCTCGCCGGCAGACGGCGCCGCAAGCGTCACCTCGCGGGCTTTCAGAACCTTTGCCGGCCCGGTCCGGGCCATATGCATCTCTTGGGCTATGTCAGTCATTCACCGGTTCCCCGTCCGCCTTCATCTGCGCTTCGCGCTCGCACCCTAGCGTCTGCAGCGACCGCCGCAACGCCTCGCGCCACGGCCCCAGCACCACCGCCCTCGACGCGCCGGCTGTGGCGGGATAGACCCCGGTCATGCCGCTTCCCATCTCACTCGTCGCCGCCCGGGCCCGCAACGGCGTCATCGGGCGCGACGGCGGCCTTCCCTGGCGGCTCAAGTCCGACCTGGCCTGGTTCAAGTCCGTGACCGTCGGAAAGCCCGTGATCATGGGCCGGCGCACCTGGGACAGCCTGCCCTTCAAGCCCCTGCCCGGCCGGTTGAACATCGTCCTGACCCGGGATGGCAGCTTTGAATCCCGCCACGCCCTTGCCTTCGAGAACTTCAACGAAGCGGTCGCCACCGCCCGGGAACAGGCCGAGGAGGACGGCGCCTCCGAGATCTGCGTCATCGGCGGCGCCGCCCTTTACGCGCTTGCCCTGCCCAAGGCCCGCCGCATCTACATGACCGAGGTCGCGGCTGATCCGGAAGGCGACACCCTGTTTCCGGACTTCGACGAATCTGCCTGGCGGGAGGTCAGCAGCGAGCCCCGCGCCGCCGGCGAGGGCGATGATCATGATTTCGTGTTGCGGGTTCTCGAGCGGCCCTGATCGGATCCTGGCCCGAGAGGCCTTGCGCTGACGTTCCGTCAGGCGGTTCTATCCTCGCCAACGATAAAACCAGATCTCGAGGAAACGCCCCATGGATATCCAGTTGGTCGCGGAAGGCCTGAAGTTCCCGGAAGGCCCCATCGCCATGCAGGACGGATCGGTCATCCTGACCGAGATCGCCGGCCAGCGCCTGACCCGCATCACCCCCGACGGCCGGACCAGCCTGGTCGCCGAGACCGGCGGCGGCCCCAATGGCGCGGCCATCGGTCCGGACGGCGCCATCTACGTCACCAACAACGGCGGCAGCTTCCAGTGGCTGGAACAGCAGGGCCTGCTGATTCCCGGCCCTACCCCGCCCGAACATGTCGGCGGCTCGATCCAGCGGGTCGATATCGCCACCGGCAAGGTGGAAACCCTCTATGACTCCTGCGACGGCAAGCGTCTGGTCGGCCCCAACGACCTGGTCTTCGACAGGACCGGCGGCTTCTGGTTCACCGATCACGGCTGTTCCACGCCGGAGGGCCGCAAGTTCGGCGCGCTCTACTACGCCCGCACGGACGGCTCGAGCATCACGCGGCTGCGCGACCACTTTGTCTCGCCCAATGGCGTGGGTCTCTCACCGGATGAGGACGTCGTCTATATGGCCGACACCAATCTGGGCCGGCTCTGGGCCTTCGACATCTCCGCCCCGGGCCAGCTGGCCGAGCCCCCGCCCTTCCAGCCGGGCCGCGTGGTCTGCAACCTTCCGGGCTACCAGCTGCTGGACAGCCTGGCGGTCGAGGCCGGCGGCAAGGTCTGTGTGGCGACCATCATCAATGGCGGGATCACCGCCTTTGATCCGGGCGGTGCGACAGAGCACTACCCCTTCCCCGATATCCTGGTCACCAACATCTGCTTTGGCGGCGAGGACATGCAGACGGCCTGGATCACGGCGTCCGGCACCGGAAAGCTCTACCGCGCCCGCTGGCCCCGGCCGGGTCTCAAGCTCAACTTCAACGCCTGACCGGAAGCTCGACCCGAGGCGGCCGGTTGGAAACGACCGCCTCCCGGGCGCAACGCCAAAGAAGGATGGACATGATGCAGGATCTTGATGGGCGGATCGCCCTTGTCACCGGGGCCGGGCGCGGCATCGGTGAAGCTACCGCCCGGGCCCTGACCGCAGCAGGGGCCAGGGTCATTCTCACTGACCTGACCGCCCCGGACGCCCTGGCCGACAGTCTTGGCGGTTGGGCCCTGTCCCATGACGTCACAAGCGAGGCCGACTGGGAGTCGGTGATGGCCTTCGCCCGAACCGAAGCCGGCGGCCTGGATATCCTGGTCAACAATGCCGGGCTCTTCCTGATGCGGTCCCTCGCCGAGACCAGCCTCGAGGATTTCCGGCGAATCCAGGCCGTGAATGTCGATGGCGTGTTCCTGGGCGCCAAACATGCCGCGCCGCTGCTGGCTGAACGGGCCCCGAAATGGCGCGGCGGCGCCGCGATGATCAACCTCTCGTCCGTCGCCGGCCTGGTGGGGTCGGCGGGCACCAGCGCCTACAACGCCTCCAAGGGCGCCGTTCGCCTTCTGACCAAATCCCTGGCCATGGAACTGGCCGCCCAGAATGTGCGGGTCAATTCTGTCCATCCCGGCGTGATCGAGACCATGATGGGCGAAGAGGTGGTCGCCGGCTTCTCCGCCGCTTCCGGCATGGGCGACAACGAAACCCGGGTCGCCCTGGCCCAGCGCCATCCCCTGGGCCACATGGGACAGGTGATCAATATTGCCGACGCCATCGTCTTCCTGGCCTCCGACCGGGCCGCCTTCATGACCGGTTCGGAGCTGGTGGTCGACGGCGGCATGACCGCCAACTGACACCGAGGCCATCCGCCATGCCTGCACCTCCAGCTTCACGCAGGCGTCACAGGACTGACGCAAGAGCGTCTTCAATCCCGGCCACGGCTTGAAACATGTCCTCTTCCCGTCTGAACCTTTGGCATGGAGCCGCCGTTCTGGCCGTCGCAGCGGTCGTGGCCGGAGCGGCCTCTGCATCCAGGCCCAACCTGTGGAGCCAGTCCGGCCCATCCGGACCGGGCATGGCAGACCTGGCGGCGGCCGGCTCAGTCGCGGAGCCGACACCGGGTGATGGGCTTGAGCCGACCCAGGTCCCGGAGCTGTTCATCCCCCAGGGAGCCGCTTCCCGGCAAGGACGTCCGGCCCTGGGAGCCCCCGGAGCCAGACCTTCCGCCTTCCGCCTGACCGGCGCCGGCCCCGATAGGACCCGGGCCGAGGAATGCCTGACAGCGGCCATCTACTACGAAGCGGCCAACGAACCGACGGCAGGCCAGGAGGCCGTTGCCCAGGTCATCCTGAACCGCATGCGCCACCCGAGCTATCCGAAATCGGTCTGCGGCGTGGTCTATCAGGGATCAGAGCGCCGGACCGGCTGCCAATTTACCTTCACCTGCGATGGATCTCTGAACCGCCGACCTTCAGCCAGCGGCTGGGCCAGGGCCAGCGCTGTGGCCCGGCGCGCCCTGGGCGGCCATGTGGCCGCCGAGGTGTCTGCCGCAACACACTATCACACCCGCTGGATCAGCCCCTACTGGAGCCCTTCCCTCATCCGGCTGGGCGAGGTTGGCGCTCACGTCTTCTACCGCATGCCGGGATCGGCTGCAGAGCGGCCCTATGGCGGCGGCGAAACCCTGGTCGTCCGAACCGCAGGCGCAGCGGGGCGCCAGGCAGTTGGAAGACCTCAATCCCGGCCGGCGGCGAAGCCCTCAAGGGCATCAGCCTTCACGGTCTGGGGCCTGACGGTTGAGCACCCCGGACGCTGAAAGCCTGCCAGATCCGGAGCTCGAGGGACCGGCCAGAAGCTGGACTCTCATCGCACAATGAAAAGGGCCCCGGGACATGTCCCGGGGCCCTTCGACTTTCGTCAGTCTGGATCGCTTAGGCGCCGACCACTGTGGAGGCGGTGCAACCCGAGGCCCCCGTACCGTCCTGGGCGATGGCCAGGTTCAGGCCCGAGCCATTGCCCAGGAAGGTTTCGCGGATCGCAGTCGTCCAGGCCTTGGGCATCGGAGAGAAACCCGAATTTGCCAGGATGCCGAGGGTCTTGTCGTTGACGACGGCCGAGTCGTTGTACCACTTCAGGTAGCCAAACAGGCCCTTGAACTGGTTCTTGTCGGCATAGCAAGTGTAGAGCAGGATGTTGGAGGTGCCGACGATCGGGTAGCCCTTGATGGCCGTCGGATTGGCCAGAGCCGAGGTCTTGGAAGCAGGCTCGACCCAGTCGGCCGGGTTGGTGCGGCTGCGGGAATCCAGCGAACCGGCGTCATACTTGCCCTTGGCGTTGCTGTCCGGCGGCAGGAGCGCACCGAACGAGTCAGAGGCCGAGGTCGGCGACGGCGCGATCCAGGAGCCCGACGCGTTCTGCAGGGTGGCCGTGTGCAGATTGTAGTTGTTCGACAGGGTAATTGCGGACGCCGGCAGGGTGAAGTCAGGACCGACGTAACCGATGCGGCCCTGGACGACCGTATCGCCATTGGTCATGGACGGTTCGGCCGTGAAGTCGAGGTACTTGGCCACGCCGTCATTACCGGCGGCGCGAACATAGAGGCCAGGAGTGCCGGCGACCGAGGTGTTGGCGGTGCTCTTGTCATAGACGACGCCCTGCAGGCTCGCCGGCAGGGTGGAGGTCGAGTCGGCATAGGCATTGCCAACCAGCGAAGCGCAGGCAGCGGCCAGGTGGCGGGTCCAGAGCGAGGTGGTGCCCGAGCTGTCCGAACGCCCGACGATCTGCATCGGCACCGACCAGGAACTTTCAGGGGTCGGGTCCTTGGAGTCCTTCAGGGAGACGCCGCCATTCAGGGCCTTCAGGGCAGGATCGTTCCAGTTGGTGATCTGGCCGTTGAAGATCTTGCAGTAGGTGTCCTGGTCGAGGCGAAGGCCGCCGCTGCTGCGGCCGTTGGACAGCTTGAAGACATATTCCTTGATGGTGCCGTTGCCCTGACGGACCTTCTTGTAGACCGGGTCATAGGCGATGGTGACCGGGGCGATCAGGAAGGGGTACTGGATCATGTTCCCGTACTTTTCCTTCGGGTTGGCATACTGGCCAACACCCGGTGTCGCGCCGGCGGCGACGACCGTCACGCCC
>CAMAVA010000131.1 GCA_945861515.1 Brevundimonas vancanneytii
ACAGCGCTTCAGGTTCTGCAGGACCATACAGGGACCACCCGCAACAGGCACCTGTGGAACTTCAAGAAGGGTGACCGGGGCGTCCGGATCTACGAGTTGATCGATCAGACCTGATCCAGTTGGGGCGGCGGAGCAGTTTTCTAGTTTGGTAGTTTCGTCGCCCCTAGCCGTCCATGGGCCAGGCGGCAGACTGAAAAACTAGAATTCTGGCCTCGCCGCCCCCGGCCGGCACCCCCGAAAAAACGGCCGCCAGGGCCGAGGCGGGGGTTTGGATGCCCGGCCATCCGGACCTCTGCCGCGCGCCCTCTAGGCCCGTTTCTGGGCCCCTGCGGCCCCGACTAGCCCGCACCCAGCCAACCGCCGCGCCCCTGACCCTGCGTCGCCGGCGCGGCCCCTTCAAACGAAAGGAGACACCATGCCCAAGGCCCACTTAGACCACGCCTTCGTGGCCAACGCTCAAGCCCTACCGGGCAAGTCCAAGACCGACTACTACGATGACACCATCACCGGCCTCATTCTGGAATGCCGGTCCGGCGGCGGCAGGACCTTCTACCTGCGCTACCAGAACCAAAGCGGCCGGCAATGTCAGCACAAGATCGGTCGCGCCGAGGACATCACCGTCGCCGTGGCCAGAAAGACGGCGGAGAAGCTGCGTTCGGAAGTCGTTTTGGGCGGCGACCCGGGCGCTCAGAAGGCCCTGGTCAAGTCCATCCCTCTGTATCGCGACCTGGCCGACATGCACTTGCAGGACGCCAAGCTGCATCAGAAGTCTTATGCCACCACGGAGATGGTCATCAGGGTCCACATCCTGCCTCGGTGGGGCAAGGTCCGGCTGTCGGACATCAACAGTCGGGCGGTCGCAGTCTGGCTGGGCGAGAAGCGCGCTGCAGGGCTGGCCCCGGCCACGGTCGAGAAGATCCGGGTCATCTTCGGCCGGTCCTTCGAGCTAGGACGGCGCTGGAGCATCCCGGGGACTGAAACCAACCCGACCCGAGGCATCGCCCGCAAGCCCTTGAACAATGCCCGGGAACGTTTCCTGTCTGCCGAAGAAGCCGACCGGTTACGTCAGGCTGTGGCGGCCTCCAGGAACACCCAGCTTCGGCATATCGTCGGCCTGTTGCTCCTGACCGGGGCCAGGGTCCGCGAGCTGTTGGAAGCTAAGTGGGAGAACGTCGATATCGAGCGGCGGACCTGGCTGATCCCGACCAGCAAGACAGGTAAGCCCAGGCACGTTCCCCTCTCGTCGGACGCCCTGGCCATCATCGCTGCCCTGCCCCGCTTCAAGTCCTGCCCATGGCTGATACCGAACCCGGACACCCGCAAGCCCTTCGTCTCGATCAAGCACGGGTGGCAACAGGCCAGGCTGGTGGCCAAGTTGCCGGGTCTGCGGATCCATGATCTGCGGCACTCGGCGGCCTCCTTCATGGTCAACAGCGGGGTCGATCTGTTCGCCGTCGGCAAGGTCCTGGGTCATGCCAGCTACCAGTCGACCCAGCGGTACTCCCACTTGGCCAATGACACCCTGCTGGCTGCCGTCGAGGCCGGTGCGGCTAAGCAAAGGCTTCCCTGATGATCTTACCCCGCTCTGCGCTCTGGCTTCGGCCGGGACGTGGGGCGGGGTCTATTTCCGTTATTTTTTTCTTGGGATTTTCAAAATGAAGAATGTAAAATCACTGATGATAGGCGGCAAGCCCATCGAGGCTTGGGACCAACAGTGGGTCCGGGTCGCAGGCGGCTTAAGCTGCTATCATCCTCACCTGCGCGGCCAGTTCGGGCTCTACAGGCTGTCCTTCAAAGGCCGGATCGTGGCCATAGGCACCGGGACTGACAAGAAGGGCGGGGTGGCCAAGCGGCTGTCCGACTTCCAGCGGACCAGCCCCAGCGGCCGGAACCATTACGCCGGCAACCTCATCTACGCCAACCGCACGGACATCACGGTTGAGGTGCTGGTCGTGGGACGAGACTATCGAGCGCGGGAGGTCGCCCGGCAGCTGAGGGACCGGATGGTGGCGCTTCACAAGCCCGCCTGGACAGTGCCGGCCAAAACGGTCCGACAAAGGGGATAACGAGGCCCAGGATGGCGGCAGAGGCCCCTCAGGCCGCCATCCGCTGGGCTCCCTGTCCTTCCGGCCTTGCAGGGCCTGGCAGACGCCCTGGCGGCCCGATTGAAGTGCTTAGGCGGTTGAAGCCGATCAAACTTCCGAGGGCGGCGTTGAAGGCCGGCAGCGCCCGGCTGACCTTCGTCGAGCGGCCCCGGTCTGATATCGAAAGTGTGGAACCCCATAGCCTCAAAGCCGCCGGCAAGGAGGAAGCATGTTCGCCTACCAAAGGCATGCCGAGGTCCTGCGGCTGCTCTTCCAGTACCTTCAGAGTCCGTCACTGCGACACCTCCGGGACCCCAAGCAGGTCCAGCGGTTGGCGGACCAGCTTGTCTCGACCCTGGACCAATCGTCGCCCCTCTGGAGCAAATGGGACGAGGTCCGGGGCGAGCTGCTGAAGGCGTCGGCGAAGACCTGGATTCCGATCGAGGATCTGGTCGCCTTCCTGAACAGCCTGCCCGGACCGCGCCTGACGCAAACCGATATCACCCAGCGGCTGCGGGCCTTTCAGGACGAGCCTTACGCCGACCTCTTTCCGGACCCTCGCGTTCAGGAAGCCTGCCTGGCGCTCTACGCCGTCGAGCTGGAGGCGGGAACAGTGATGGCGGCCATCATCGGTGCCCTGCAGGAGTTCGCAGAGGCCGAGGAAGAGCGGCTGGACCGGGAACAACGGGACCGCTGGAAGGCAGACCAGGCGGCCGAGCGCCAAGCCCTGGAGCGCCGTTTCCTGTCCGGCGCGGACTGCAAGTGGACGCCCCTGGACGGGTCCAAGGCGGTCTTCCTACGCAAGAACGGCCGGGCCTTCCGCCTGTCGCCTACCCAGGACAAGCGTTGGACCTTGCACCGGATCGAAGAGCCGACGGATGCGGGGGAGCTGGTCGGGGTCTATGCCACCCGGAGTGCGGCGACCAAGGTCATCGAGAAGATCGCGTATGAGCCGGAGAGGCGGTGATTGGGCCGCCACCTATTGAAGCCCGCCTCAACCAAAGACCCAATCAACTCAGGACTCTCGTCATCGATGGACCACAATTGGGGGTCACGTCACAGGCGCTCCTGCGGAAGTACGTGAGACCAACATTCGACTCTTGAAAGGGCCGTCCGTTTTCGCGCGCCTATGTCTCCTGTGGTTCGGGAGCCGACCGTCGCCTGTGGGTGGGAAGAGGACCTTGCACCCAGGCATTTCGTGGCCGACGAAGCGCCAAAGGTGAGCAGACGCAAACCAAGTCTATGCGCAGCCCGGGGGCGGAAAAACCGTACCGCTCTTCACGGGCAATTTACGCGCCTGTGAAAAAATTGGGATTGTGAGAAACATGCACGCGCTGTGAGAGACATGCAAGCAACGCTTGGCTTTGATCGAGAATTCGACCTGACGGGGGCAGAGAGCCGCGCCCAGGCGAGAACCCGTTTGATTGTGGCAGTCGTCGTGTTCTTTGCTGGACTCACCGCTATGGACTGGCGGGTCATGGCGGTTTGGTTCGCTGTTTTTGCGCTCGGTGACTCGCTGCTTTGGGTTTCCACCTCTCCCAAAAATCAGGAGCGCGCCCCTCTATCATTTCGCATTCTTCGACTGACGGCGACGGCCATTTCCACCTTCGCGTGGGTAGGAGTAGGCGTCCTGTGGTGGTTCTCGGATGGCGGAGTAGGCAAAGCCGCCGGAACTGCATTGATCGCCGGCGTGCTCATTTACGTTGTCCGTGGATGTCACAAATCTCTGGTGCATATGCTGGTGACGGGGTTGCCTCCCGCCGTTGCATTGCTCGCCCTCCCACTGTTGGAGCAAACTTGGCGAGAGAAATTTGGCCTTCTTTCCTGCACGGCATTTCTGGTCGCCTATGCCTTGAGTTCGGCCATCAACGCCTTGAAGTCGCACTCGCGTCTGCGCGCCACAACTGCAGCGCTGGTGCTAAAGCAGACTGAAGCTGAGGCAGCAAGTGTCGCGAAAAGCGAGTTTTTGGCCAATATGAGTCATGAGATCAGGACACCCTTGAATGGGGTTTTGGCTATGGCCCACGTGTTGGCCGATGCGCCTCTTCCACCGCGAGAAAAAGAAGCCGCCAACCTCATTTGTGCGTCTGGTCAGACACTGGAACGGTTGCTTTCTGATATTCTGGATCTGGCTAAGGTAGAGTCAGGCCAGATGGAGATTCAGCTTTCCGGCTTCAACGTCGGCGACCTGTTGCGAAGCGTCGCAGGCCTGGGCCAGTTGATCGCTGAAGGCAATGGCGTCGAACTCAATGTGGTGATCGACACTCAAGCCGATTGCTACGTCTCCGGTGACGAGGTTCGCATTAAGCAAGTCGTGACAAACCTGATGTCAAACGCGATCAAGTTCACCCCGAACGGATCGGTGACTTTGACGCTCTGCCGGACATCTACGGGTGCGTTCCGCTTCTCAGTCCAAGACACCGGCGTCGGTTTTGGCGCCGAAGATAAGCTCCGTATTTTCGAGCGCTTCCAGCAGGCAGATGGGACCATCACGCGCAGATTTGGCGGGAGCGGCCTCGGGCTATCCATCTCTCGACAGCTGGTGGAATTGATGGGGGGCGTTCTTGAATGTGAAAGCGAAGTTGGAAAGGGGGCTACGTTCTGGTTTGAACTCGAACTCGAGGAAGTCGAGGTTGAACAAGCTGAGTGTCACCAGAACGCCGACATCGGCCTCCCACCGTCAATTCGCCTCCTCATTGTCGACGATCATGCTACAAACTTGAAGGTTGTCGAAATCATCCTGGCAGGCGCGGGGATGGCCGTCACGACGGCGACCAATGGTGAAGAGGCTTTGTCCCGTTGGGCAGAGGCACCCTTCGATTTGATTTTGATGGATATGCAGATGCCGGTCATGGATGGCGTGACTGCGGTGCGCGCCTTGCGAGCCCGTGAGGAGGCCTCGGGCCGGCCAAGAACGCCGATCATAATGTTGACCGCAAACGCTTCGCCGGAACACGTGCGAGCCGGAGCGGCGGCAGGAGCCGATGGTCACCTGACTAAACCTATCAGTCCGTCTTCGTTGTTTTCGTCGATCGATGCTGCTTTGGATGCCGCCGCTGTGCAGAAGGAAAAAAGTGTTTTCCACGCCGCGTGAAGGAGTTGTCAGGGCAAGTTCGCAAGGTCGAAAGCCCCGAAAAGTGCGTCGGGCCGATCAATCAAATCCGAAGCGCTGATGCGAATTTCGATGAAGGGGGTATGATGGCCGCCTCTGAAATGGCCGCTGGTCGTCCGCCACGGGTCGATCGTCCCAACTACCGTCGCGCTGGATAGCGGACCTTCCAGCGCATGGCCCCAAAGCCGACCCGCTCAATGTCAGCGAAGGGTGGGGAGCGGGCTCTGGTCCGTAGGCCTATGGCGGTCCGCTAAGCGCCAGGAGCGGACATACCTCTCATGCCAGCTTTGCGCCTCAGCGCCATTCGCCGGAACGGAACGGGGAGTTCGCTGACTGAGAGCACCACGCCATGTGACAGGACGGGGCTCAGGCGGCCGCTCTGGCCAGAACCGGGACGGACGCGAGCACCCGGAAGAGTTCGATCAGTTGAATCGGCTTGGGCAGGATGCCGTCCGCGCCGGCGGAAATATATCTGGCCACATCATCGTCAAAGACGTTGGCGGTCAGCATGTAGATCGGCGCCCCGCCCGCCAGGTCTTCAGCCCGAATCTGGCGAACCGCCTCCACGCCGTCCATCACCGGCATGTTGGCATCCATCAGAATGCAATCAAACCGCCCGGCTCGAAGGGCCTCGATGGCCTGGGCCCCGTCCTCTGCGAAGGTGAGGTCAACTTCGGACGACCCCAGCAGCACCTGCAGCACCCGACGGTTGGCGGGATTGTCCTCGGCCGCAAGGATTCGGAGTCTAGTACAGAGCTCGATGGTTTCGACTGTTTCGGTCGAACCGTCGGCATCGCTCTGGCTGGGTGAAAGCGCGCAGGTGAACCAGAAGCGGCTTCGACCGAGCTCATCCCTGTCGCAGCCGATCTCGCCGCCGAGCACACGGGCGTTGCTGGTGCAGATAGAAAGGCCCAGCCCGGCCCCTCCGGCACTCCGGCCCTCCTTGGTCTGTTCAAAGGGCCGGAATATCCGCTCCCGATCTGCTTCAGGCACCCCCGGCCCGCCATCCAACACTTCCAGCCGCGCGCCGCCGTCGGTTGGCATCGCACGGACGGTGATTTCGGCCCCGGGGGGAGTGAATTTGACGGCGTTCGAGACCAGATTCACCAGGGTTTGCTCAATACGACCCCGATCGGACCGGACCAGGCCGGGGGCGAGCCCGATCATTTCAAGTTTCAGATCGATGCAAAGGTCGCCGGCGCGGGGCGTCCAGATCGAGACGATGGAGCGCAGCGTTTTCGTGAGATCGAAATCGGCAAGCACCGGTGTCGCCTCTCCGGCCTCGATTTTGGACATGTCCAGCACAGAGTTGAGCAGACGCAACAGCATCTCGCCCGCATCCAGGATTCCGTCAGTCAATTCGTGCTGACGGGTCGTCAGGGGCTCCCGCCTGAGGGCCTGGGCGAGGCCGAGGACCGCGTTCAGCGGGGTCCGAACCTCGTGGCTTGTAGCGGCCAGGAAGGCCGATTTTGCCTGGCTGGCCTGTTCGGCAGCGTCACGCTGGGCGGCCAGCTCATTGTTCCGCTTGAGGCGCAGCGTAGCACGGTGGCGTTCGACGACCCTGCCCAGTACCGCCGCGATCTGGTCGAGCATTTCGAGAAGGGCGTCGTCCGGCGCCGATGTCCGGCTCTGGAAGAACTCCAGAACCGCCACGGGTTCCTCGCCAACGAGGGCCGGGAAGGCGAAGCCGGCGCGCGTTCCGGCAAGGCGGGCAGTTTCTGTGCGCGGGCAGTCCGGCTCTTTCGTCGAATCCTCTGTCCAGATGGCGCGACCGGTGGCGAACACCCGTCCGGGCAGGCCCTCCCCGCGCCCGATACGCAGGGTGGCGGTTTGCAGAGCGAAAGCGGTGTCCGGCGTCGAGGCCGCGGACCAGATTCCGGAGGACGTCATCGAGGCGGGCGATGAGGCCTCGTCCACCGTCCAGACGTGTCCCATGGTAAAGCCGCTGTACGCGCAGATGCGCTCGACGGCGAAACGAAACGCTTCGAGCGGTTGTTCCATGCTGTTGGCGGCCATGGCGATCGCCTGGGTCAACTCGAGACGCTGCTGGTGCTCGAATAGCCTTAGCGTGCCGGCTTCCGCGATCGCTTCCGCCTCGATCCGGGCTGCGCGCTCACGGTCCAGTCGGCGCTGCAGGCGACGGATTTCCTCGGACGAGGCGTCCGCGGGCAGATCGCCGATCACGTAGCCACCGATCTTTGTGTCTCGCCCGCCCAAGTCATGGCGAAGGTGCAGTGGTCATGCCCATGCTGCTTGCACTGCAGGTGCCGGAACTTGACCGGATGCATGTACCAAGCGGCGACGCCCTCGACGAACCCCTGGGCCAGGGCGCACATGTCGCGGGCCGAAAGATAGTCCATGACGAGATCGCCCGAAGGGGCGGCACGAAGGCGGAAATGCGGGCATGCCGCGCCCGGATAGAGTTTGCGGACTTCCGCATGGATGATGTTGTTGACGCCTTCGACGAAGGTCCTTGCGTCGGCGACCCCTTCGAAGAATGACGGGTATAGCTCGGCAAGAACCGGGATTGCATTGTGTCCGAACCAGCGCAGCACGGCGTTCCTGTCCAGCGACAGGGCCACGGATGCGGCAGCTACGAGGGCTTCGATCTCCTCATCGGGGTAGTTGCCAAGCGAAGTGTAGGCTCCGGACACTCCGGACGCCTCGATCAGATCATCCCAGACGTTTGCTCCGAAACTTCGTGTGACAGTCTCCTCGAGGAGATTGAAAACGACACCCTTCATACGCCCCTCCGGATTGAACGGGGCGAATGATATGAGAGCCGGGTGACTATCGCGTTAACCAGTCGGGCTCGACACGGGGCACCGTCAGGTTAACGTCGCCAAGTCGAATGAATGCCCCCCTACCTGGGCCAACATTCGGGCAACTGCCATCGCCCAAGCGGCGTCTGAATCGGCGCGGAAGCGCCGAAGAGTGGGTCTGCTGATCAGATGGCGCAGGATGTTGAAGGTGCTGTAGATCGCGGTCTGAGTGGTGAGGAAACTATGGGCTGAGGCTTGGGATCTGAGCCGCTGCGGCTGTCGCTTCTGTCGTCTGATCGGTCGACGGAGGTTCTCCGCCCGATTGTTCTCCCGAAACCGGTCGGGTCGATGCTGGCAACTCACATCCAGTCGATCCTTGCCAAAACCGGACATTCCGAACGGCAGGGAAGGGTCGAACCCGGTCATAGGCTCCAGGCCCGCAAGCGGACCCTCGCCGAGCAGTGCCCAACGGGACTCCGATGTCAGGATTTATCCACTTGGTCGATTCGGAACTGAGCTCCCGCAAAATCACACCGCTGGGCGTAGGTTCTGCAGGTATGGCGCAGGTCACATTTTCCGGGTTTCCCACGTCAAAGCACGTAACTTAGGAAACAGCCGATTCAGCCACCTGGGCAAATCTGGGAAGGCTGTGGGCTTGGCCGGTTTTGGAAGCCAAATTCGACCGTAAAGGCATGTTCCTATTCGGCTTTTCGGAAACTCGTGACAGGATTTCGTAATGAGGGGGTCACAGGTTCGAGTCCTGTAAGCGGCACCAGTCCCCTGATCGCCAAGGTGCGCCAGAGGGTGGAAAAACCAGCTAAAATCAGCTATATAGTGGACAGACGGGCCGCCAGTGGTCGCCGATGTTCGCCGCTAGCCGGGGGGTATTGGGGGTATTTCTGGGGGTATTAGCCTCTGGCCCCTGCGGAGATACCCCCAATGTCCCTGACGGATGCTGCGGTCCGGTCGGCAAAGCCCAAGGCCAGTGCCTACAAGCTCTATGACACCGGCGGCCTGTTCCTGTTTGTCAGTCCGGCTGGGGGCAAACTCTGGCGGATGAAATTTCGCCACCAAGGCAAGGAGCAGACCCTCAGCTTTGGCAGCTATCCGGATGTCAGCCTGGCCGCTGCGGCACCATCCCCCTGATCGCCAAGATGCGCCAGAGGGTGGAAAAACCATCTAAAATCAGCTATATAACGAACAGACGGGTCGCCAATGTTCGCCGCTGGCAGGGGGATAATTCCGGGGGTACCAGCCCCTGGCCCTTGTCAAGATACCCCCAATGACCTTGTCGCCTGCAGCCGTCCGGTCAGGGAAGCCAAGGGCAGGCGGTTGCAAGCGCTCCGACAGGGGCGGCTTGGTCCGGGTCGCTCAAGGCCCATCCCCTAGCTTAGCCGAAGC
>CAMAVA010000132.1 GCA_945861515.1 Brevundimonas vancanneytii
ATCGCCAAGGGCGACTGGCTGATGCTGTCCTATCCGTCCGGCAACCGCGACGAGGCGGTGTTTGAAGACCCGTTCGAATTCCGCATCGACCGGTCGCCCAATCGCCATATCGCCTTCGGCTACGGCGCCCATGTCTGTCTGGGTCAGCACCTGGCCCGGATGGAGATGCGGATCCTCTGGGAGGAGCTGCTGAAACGGGTGTCCAGCATCGAGATGGACGGGGAACCGAAGCGCATGGCGGCCAGCTTCGTCTGCGGTCCCAAGTCCGTGCCCATCCGCTTCAAGCTGCACTGAGCCGGCCATGAGCGCCCCCTACAAGATCTGGCAATGTCGGACCTGCGGCTACCTCTATGAGGAGGCCGAGGGCGATCCGTCGGAAGGGCTTGCACCCGGCACCCGCTGGGCCGACATCCCCGCCGACTGGGTCTGCCCCCTTTGCGGGACGGCCAAGTCCGATTTCGACATGGTGGAGCTGTAGGGCCGCCATGCCGGACGGTGACGCCGCCATGATGGGTTCGGAAGTGGCAAGCCGGTCCCTTCTCTCCGACCAGGAGAGGGCGCCAGACGACGCCGCCTTTCTGTCGGAGGTCCGGGCGTTTCTGGACGAGGCCCTGACCCCGGACCTGCGCGAGGCCGGCCGCAATACGCTGGGCGTCCATTCGGATCTCGCCGCCTGCCGGGTCTGGCAGGGCCGGCTCCATGAGCGCGGCTGGGTGGCGCCGGCCTGGCCGAGGGCCTGGGGCGGCGCGGGCTGGACCGCACGGCAGCGGTTCCTGTTCGACCAGGAATGCGTTCGAAATGACGCCCCGGTGCTGTTCGCCGGCGGGATCCGCAGCCTTGGCCCGCTTCTGATCGAGATGGGGACCCCGGCCCAGCAGGACCGCTATCTGGCGGCCATCCTGCGGGGCGATGACCTCTGGTGCCAGGGCTTTTCCGAACCCTCGGCCGGATCGGACCTGGCGGCGATCACGACCCGGGCCGAGCGCGAGGGTGACCACTACCGGGTCAATGGCTCCAAGATCTGGACGACCGGCGCACACCATTCCAACCGGATGTTCGCCATCGTCCGGACAGCCCAGCTGGAAAAGCGCCAGCAGGGGCTGACCTTCCTGCTGATCGACATGGACAGCCCCGGCCTGACGGTCCGGCCGATCCTGGGCCTGTCGGGCGAGCACGAGTTCAACGCCGTCTATTTCGATGATGTCCAGGTTCCGGTGGAAAACCGGGTCGGTCCGGAGAATGACGGCTGGACCGTGGCCAAGCGCCTGATGTCCCTGGCCAGGGCCAACAACACCCCGGCGGTCCTGGTGGCCAAGGCCCTGCGCCGGGCGACCCTGGCGGTACAGGCCGCCGGCGAGACCCTGGAGCCTTCGGTGCGGCGGCGACTGGCCGGACTGTCGGTCGAGCTGGAGGCCTTCACCCGGCTGGAGCTGGACGCCCTGCCCAGCGGCCGGGCCCAGGACAGTCCCGATTCAACGGCCCAGGCCACGCCCTCGATGATGAAGCTGATCGGCAGCGAACTGCACCAGAGGATCGCCGAACTGACCATGGAAGTCGCCGGACCGGCCGCCGCGGCCAGCCTGGCCATCCGCGGACAGGGATATCCCGAGCTGGACACGGCCGCGCTGGCGACAGCCCGGCATTTCAGCCTGCGCGCCGCCAGCGTCTATTCCGGCACCAGCGAGACCCAGCGAAACCTGATCGCCGGTCAATTGCTGAAATAGCTGCCGGAAATTGTCCCGGAGCGGTGGCGGCGCCCTGCCCCGGCCGCTACATCCTGCGCCATGGCCAGTCCCTTTGCCGTGATCTTCGACCGCGATGGCGTCCTCAATGAGGACTATGGCTATGCCTATGACCCGGCAAAGCTGGTCTGGATCGAAGGCGCCCAGGCGGCGATCGCCCGGGTCAACCGTGCCGGGGGGCTTGTCCTTGTCGCCACCAACCAGTCCGGGATTGGCCGGGGCTACTACACCGAGGCCCAGATGCAGGCCTTCCATGACGAGATGCGCCGCCAGCTTGCAGAGGCCGGCGCGCGGATCGACGCCATCTATCACTGCCCCTTCCACGAGGACGCCGCCGAGGAGCGCTATCGCCAGGCCGACCATCCCGACCGCAAGCCCAATCCGGGCATGATCCTCAAGGGGCTGGCGGAGTTTGGCATTGCGCCGGGCCGGGCCCTGATGATCGGCGACAAGGACAGCGACATGCAGGCGGCCCGGGCGGCAGGGATCGACGGCTATCTGTTTGCCGGCGGCGATCTCGAGGCCTTCCTCCTTGAGGCCGCCAAGCGCACGGGCCTTCCGATCTGACGTCGGGTTTCCCTTCCGTCATGCCCCGATAGGCGCTACTCAGGGGCAAACACACCCTGGGACGGGGACTTCGGAAGGAGATTTTCTGCATGACGGACCTGCCCGCCGCCACCGGCTCGGCCCTGGACCTGATCGGCCGCACGCCCATGGTCGAGGTCACAAGGATCGATACAGGCCCCTGCCGGCTGTTTCTCAAGCTTGAAAACCAGAACCCCGGCGGATCGATCAAGGACCGGATCGCCCGATCGATGATCGCGGCGGCAGAACAGGACGGGTCGCTGAAGCCCGGCGGGACCATTGTCGAGGCCACCGCCGGCAATACGGGGCTGGGCCTGGCTCAGGTGGCCACCCTGAAGGGCTATCCCTTGATCCTGGTGGTTCCCGACAAGATGGCGCGGGAAAAGATCCTGCATCTGCGGGCGATGGGAGTGGATGTCCGCATCACCCGCTCCGACGTCGGCAAGGGCCATCCGGAATACTACCAGGACATGGCCCAGACCATCACCCAGTCGATCCCGGGGGCGCTGTTTGTCAATCAGTTCGAGAACCCGGCCAATCCGCTGGCCCATGAGACCACGACCGGACCGGAAATCCTCGAACAGATGGAAGGCGATCTGGACGCGGTGGTGGTTGGGGTCGGGTCCGGCGGCACCCTCACCGGGCTGGGACGCTACTTCGCCAAGGCCTCGCCCAAGACGAAGATGATCCTGGCCGATCCGGTTGGCTCGATCCTCTATGACTATGTCAACACCGGAACCCATGGCGAGGCCGGCAGCTGGATCGTCGAGGGAATCGGCGAGGACTTCATTCCGGTCAATGCCCAGATGGATTTTGTCCACAAGGCCTTCGCCATTTCCGATCGGGAAAGCGTCGAGACGGCCCGGCTGCTGCTGCAGACCGAGGGCATTCTCGCCGGCTCGTCCTCTGGCACCCTGCTAGCCGCCGCCCTGCGCTATTGCCGGCAGCAGACGACGCCCCAGCGGGTGGTCAGCATCGTCTGCGACACCGGCGCCAAATACCTCACCAAGATGTTCAACGACCTCTGGGTCTCGGCCCATGGCTTCGAGGACCGGACGCCCCGGGGCGATCTCTCGGACCTGATCGCCAAGCGCTATGCCGATGGCGGGGTGATCGCCATCGGACCGGATGACACCCTGCTGACCGCCTATAACCGCATGCGGTCGGCCGATATCAGCCAGCTGCCGGTGGTCGACCATCGCCGGCTGGTGGGTATTCTGGACGAGAGCGATGTGCTGTCGGCGGTTGCCGGGGCCGGGCATGCCGAGGGTTTCGCGGCGAAGGTCGGCGACGCCATGACCCGCAATGTCCGCACCCTGCAGTCCGATCAGCCCCTGTCGGCCCTGGAGCCGGTGTTCCTGCGCGACGAGGTGGCTGTGGTGATGGACGGTGAGGAGCTGATGGGCCTGATCACCCGGGTCGATCTGATCAACCATCTGAGACGGACGGCCCGGAAGCCGGAGGCGGAGACCCAGTCATGACCTCGACAACCGACGGACGGAACCGCCTGGCCTTCTCGACCCGGACCATCCATGCCGGCCAGAGCCCCGATCCGACCACCGGCGCGGTCATGACGCCGATCTATGCGACCTCGACCTATGCCCAGGAAAGCCCGGGGGTCCACAAGGGTTTCGAATATGCCCGCAGCCAGAACCCGACGCGGTTTGCCTTCGAGCGATGCATCGCCGACCTGGAAAGCGGCGTCGCCGGCTTCGCCTTCGCCTCCGGCCTGGCCTGCGCCGCGACGGTCATGGAGACACTTGACACCGGCGCCCATGTCATCGCCACGGACGACCTCTATGGCGGCAGCTACCGCCTGTTCGAACGGGTCAAGCGGCGGTCTTCCGGCCTCGAGTTCAGCTTTGTCGATATGAGCGACCTTGCCGCCGTCGAGGCGGCGATCCGGCCGGAAACCCGGATGCTGTGGGTCGAGACCCCGACCAACCCGACCCTGCGGCTGGTGGACCTGGAGGCCGTGGCCGTCCTGGCCCGGCGCCGGGGCCTGATCACCGTCGCCGACAACACCTTCGCCAGTCCCTATGTCCAGCGGCCGCTGGAACTGGGCTTCGATATGGTGATGCATTCCACCACCAAGTATCTGAACGGCCATTCCGACATGGTGGGCGGGGTGGCCGTGCTCGGGGACAACAGCCAGCTGGCCGACCAGATGCGGTTCCTGCAGAACGCGCTTGGCGCCATATCCGGACCGTTCGACAGCTTCCTGGCCCTGCGCGGCCTGAAGACCCTGGCCCTGCGGATGGAGCGGCATTGTTCCAACGCCCTGGAAATCGCCCGGTGGCTGCAGTCCCATCCGGGCGTTGAGCGGGTCATCTATCCGGGCCTGGAAAGCCACCCCCAGCATGACCTGGCCCGCCGCCAGATGACCGGCGGCTTTGGCGGCGTCATCTCGGTGGAAATTGCCGGAGGGCTGGCCCCCAGCCGTCGGCTGCTGGAACGCACGCAGCTCTTCACCCTGGCGGAATCGCTTGGCGGGGTGGAAAGCCTGATCGAGCATCCGGCCATCATGACCCACGCTTCCATACCGCCCGAACAGCGGGAACGGGTCGGGATCACCGATGGGCTGGTTCGCCTGTCCGTGGGGGTCGAGGATGTCGGCGACCTGATCGAGGACCTGTCCCAGGCTCTGGGCTAGCCGGCCCGGGAGCATGACCGGGGCTTGACGGGGAAACATCCGGTTACAGCTATTGTCTCGAATCCGCCTCTCGCCGGGGCTAAGGGGCCGCCATGAGCATTGCCTTCATCGACCTCGCCGCCCAGCAGCGCCGTATCCGCGACAGGATCGATCTTGCCATCGGCCGGGTCCTCGACCATGGCGGCTATGTCATGGGGCCCGAGGTGAGGACCTTCGAGGCCCAGCTGGCCGAGTTCGGCCGGGCCAAGCTGGCCCTGTCCTGCGCCAATGGCACCGACGCCATCGCCCTGCCCCTGATGGCCTGGGGGATCGGCGCCGGCGACGCGGTCTTCTGTCCGTCCTTCACCTTTGCCGCCACGCCGGAGGTGGTTCCCTGGACCGGCGCCACCCCGGTGTTCGTGGATGTGCTGCCGGACACCTACAATCTGGATCCCGCCCATCTGGAGGCGACCATCCTGGCTGTGAAGGCCCGGGGCGAACTGACCCCCCGGGTGGTCATCGCCGTCGATCTGTTTGGCCAGCCGGCGGACTATCCGGCCCTGAAGGCCATCTGCGACCGTCATGGCCTGAAACTGATCGCCGACAGCGCCCAGGGCTTTGGCTGCACCCTGCAGGAAAAGCATCCGCTTCACTGGGCCGATGTCGCCACCACCAGCTTCTTCCCGGCCAAGCCGTTGGGCTGCTACGGCGATGGCGGGGCGGTGCTCTGCGACGACCAGACCCTGTGGGACCTGATGGACAGCTACCGCGTCCATGGCAAGGCGGTGGCGCCGGACCTGGCGGGCCGGACCTTCGAGCATGACACCAAGTACCTGAACGCCCGGATCGGCATGAACAGCCGGCTGGACTCCCTGCAGGCGGCGATCCTGATCGAGAAGCTGGCCATCTTCGCCGAGGAAATCGACCTGCGGCAGGTTGTGGCCAACCGCTATGCCGAGGGTCTGGCCGGCTCGGTGAAGTCCGTGCCGACGGTGATCGCCGGCGGGGTCTCGACCTGGGCGCAATATGTCATCCAGCATGACAACCGCGACGGCCTGGCGGCCCATTTGAAGACCCAGGGCGTGCCGACGGCGGTCTATTACCCTGTGCCCATGCATGTTCAGGAACCCTATGCCGGATTCCCGGTCGGTCCGGGCGGCCTGCCGATCACCGAGGCGGCCGCCGAGACGGTCCTGGCCCTGCCCATGCATCCCTATATGGACGCAGCCACCCAGGACCAGATCATCGACGCCATCCGGGCCTTCAACGGCTAGCCACCCTTCCGGTCCGTCTGGCAGGACCAGCGAGGCTTGATTTCCCGGGCGGGCCCGGCCCTATTCACCGCATCGGATGGCAGCGGTCGGCTGTCGCCCAAGGGGAAGCGGGCGGATGAGAATCTGGGGACTGGCGCTGGCGGCGATGCTGGCGGCGACAACGGCTCAAGCGGAGACCCCGTCACAGACTGTGCATGTCCATGCCGGAAAGCTGATCGATCCGGAAAGCGGCCAGGTCCTGACCGACCGGCTGATCAGCGTCACGGACGGACGGGTCACGTCCCTCACCCCCTGGAGCGCCCCGCCAGCCGGCGCCTGTGTCATTGACTGGTCCGCCTATACGGTGCTGCCCGGGTTGCTGGACATGCACACCCATGTGTCGGACGGCTATGGCCAGACCAATGACCCGGCCGAACCCCTGAAACATTCGGCCACGGCGACGATCTTGAAGGGGGCGGAAACGGCCCGGGTGATGCTCCATTCGGGGTTCACCACGGTGCGGGATGTGGGGGTCTATCGGGGCCTCAGCGATGTTGCCCTGCGCGACGCCATCGAGGCCGGCCAGGTCGAGGGTCCGCGCATGACGGTGGCCGGCGCCTATATCACCGTGCCTGGAGGCGGCGGGGCCGTGACGGGCGCGGCGCCCGATGTCGGGATTCCGGCCGATTTTCGTCTGGGAGAAGTGCGGTCGGCCGCCGAGGCGCGGGACCGGTCCCGCTATCTGCTGCAGCAGGGCGCCGACTTCATCAAGATCATCGGCACTGGCGCGGTCCTGGCCATCGGCAGCGAGCCGGGCCAGCTGGAGCTGACCGAAGAGGAGATGAAGGCCGCCTGCGACGAGGCAAGGACCCATGGCAGCTACTGTATCGTCCATGCCCATGGCGCAGCAGGGATCAAGGCGGCAATCCGGGCCGGGGCGCGGTCCATCGAACATGCCAGCCTGATCGACGACGAGGGGATCGCCCTGGCCCGGACGCGGGGCGTCTGGCTGGACATGGACGTCTTCAACGGCGACTGGATCGACGAGACCGGCCGCCGCGAGGGCTGGCCAGCTGAGTATCTGCGCAAGAATCTCGAGACCACCGAGGTCCAGCGGATCGGTTTTCGCAAGGCGGTCAAGACCGGGGTGAAGCTGAGCTATGGCACCGACGCCGGGGTCTATCCCTTCGGTCTGGGCGGCCGGCAGTTTGCCTATATGGTCCGCTATGGCATGACGCCGATGCAGGCGATCCAGTCGGCGACCACCGTCTCCGCGGCCCTGCTGAACCGCAGCGCCGATGTCGGCGCCCTCAGTCCCGGTCATTTCGGCGACATGATCGCGGTCAAGGGCGATCCCCTGGCCGACATCCGCCTTCTGGAAAAGGTGGACGGGGTCATCAAGGGCGGCAGGGTGGTCAAGGGACCCGGACGGGACGGCTGCGGGTCGGCCAGGGCAAATTGATATAGGATGATGATATCGCTATATTGGGCCTATGCGCATTCTGGCCGACCTCAACGAAACCCAGATCGAAGCCCTTGCCGCCATGGTGAAGGACGAAAAGACGTCCCGCGCAGCCCTGCTTCGCGAAGCGGTGGATGACCTGATCGCCAAACGTCGGCGTGACGTGATGGAGCAGTCCTTCGGCCTCTGGAAGGGTCGCGTTCCCTTCACGGATGGCCTGGAGATGCAGGAGGCGCTGCGGTCGGAATGGGACGGCCGGTAGTCGATTCGAACATCATCATCGACCACCTGCTTGGCAATCCCGCAGCGACCGCCGAGTTGACCGGTCGGGGGGCGCTTTCCATCAGCATTGTCACCTGGATCGAAGTGATGTCCGGCGGCCCGCCGGAAGATGAGGCTTTAATCCGGGATGTGCTTGCGCAGTATCAGGTGCTTCCCCTTACCCAGGCCGTGGCGGAAGAAGCCGCATCACTTCGCAGACGACGAAGGCTGAAGCTACCCGACGCCGTGATCTGGGCCACGGCAAGAACCGCTGGCAGTCTGCTGATTACACGCAACACCCGGGATTTTCCGGCGTCGGACCCCGGCATCCGGGTTCCCTACAGCCTCTGACCTGCCAGCATCCGCTCCAGGGTCGCCAGCTCGTCCGCCTCCCGGGCGGGTTTGTCCCAGCGGATCCGGCTGATCCGGGGAAACCGCATGGCGACCCCGCTCTTGTGACGGGTCGAGCGTTGCAGCCCCTCGAAGGCCACTTCCAGGACCAGTCCGAAATCCTCGGAGGCCCTGACCGACCGGACGGGGCCGAAGCGGTCGACCGTGTTGTCGCGGACAAATTTGTCGAGTTGCTTCAGTTCCTGGTCGGTAAAGCCGAAATAGGCCTTTCCCACCGGGGTGAGGCTCCGCACCCCCGCCTCGTCGGGCCGCCAGACCCCGAAGGTGAAGTCGCTGTAGAAGCTGGACCGCCGGCCATGGCCCCGCTGGGCATACATCAGGACGGCATCGATAAGCCGGGGATCGCGCTTCCACTTGAACCAGGGCCCCTTGGGGCGGCCGGCCTCGTAGACGGAATCCAGACGCTTGAGCATCAAACCTTCGGACAGCGCCGGATCGCCAGGGGGCGGGTCGGCTCTCAGGGCGGCCAGGGCCTCCCAGCTCGAAAACGGCTGGAGTGGCGACAGGTCGATGCGCGGTGAGGCGGCGGCGGCGACAAGGGCCTCCAGACGCCTGCGGCGCTCGGCGAAGGGCAGGGACCGCAGGTCCTCCGACCCCTCCGCCAGCAGGTCGTAGGCCCGGATGGCGGCAGGCCAGGCGGCGAGGGACTTGGAATCGACGGTCTTGCGGTTCAGGCGCTGCTGCAGATCGCCAAAGCTTGCCAGGACGCCGTCGCGGATCACCAGCAGTTCGCCATCCAGCACGCCTTCGAAGGACAGGTGGGTCAGGACATCGGGAAAGGCATGGCTGAGGTCGTCACCGGTGCGGGTATAGAGGCGGCGCTGGCCGCGCTCGCTGACCGCCTGGATCCGGATGCCGTCCCATTTCCATTCGGCGGCATAGGCGGCGGGATCCAGCCTTGCGAAATCGACGGCCTCATCGAGGGCCTGGGCCAGCATGACGGACCGGAA
>CAMAVA010000133.1 GCA_945861515.1 Brevundimonas vancanneytii
TGACCGACGACCAGGCCGACGCCCTGCTGGCCCGGGGCGAGATCGTCGATCCGGCCGAGGTGGCCCGAAACTATGTCTGGCTCCACCACCAGGGCCGCTCCGCCTGGACCCACGAAATGGACCTGCGGCCCTGGACGGAGCGGTGGTGAGGGTGGCTTAAGGGGTCTGCTCGGGTTCCATCTTCGGCCAGTTGTAGACAGTTGCAGGACCAACGATCATCCGTCCATGTGCCACTACATCACCCTGATCGCGCCCACGAATGACCTTGCCGCCGTCGCCGTCGTGATGGACAGGCATGGCAGAGCGTCCAGGCGCATGGAAAACCGGTCGATCTGCGCGGTGCTTCACGATGGCGAGCGCCAGTACCTGACCACAAGGGGCGGCTGCGATTGTGGATCGGTTCTGTCGATGGCGCCGGAAGCGCCCGATGTCCTGGAACGACAGCTTGCCGCCGAGGACACACGGCTAAGGCTGAAGGGCTGGTCCGACAGCAAGACCGCCCGCGCCATCGCGGATAGACGCAAGGCCGAGGCCAAGCGGAAACTTGGCCGAGCCGGTCAAGCGATTGACAGTTTTGACCTTTGGGAAGCCGTCATAACGGACCTGCGAAAGGCGCTGAAGCTTCCTTACGCCGGGCTGCTCATCCGCTCCTATTCCGGGGTTATCGAGGATGAGACGTTCAAGGCCTCGCGGCGAGAGGTGCGAAGTGCCAGCCTGCGCGATGCGCTGGCGGATATGGCGGAGGATGAGGTGACCGTTTTCCACGGAGATGGCCGCGAGCGGTAGCGAACGGCTGGCAGGGGTTTTATAGCGACTTATTCTTCCTTGTGTAATTATACAGCTGCGAATAATTTCGGGTAATGAGCAAGGCGATCTGGCATTTTCCGCGAACGGATCTGGCGAAGCAGGTGTTTGGTCTGCTGGCGAAGGGACCGATCCAGGCGGTCAGCCTGTTCGGCCCCCGCCGAACTGGAAAGACGCAGTTTCTGCTCAACGATCTGGCGCCGCTGGCGGAGTCCGAAGGCCATCGGGTCGTCTATGCCAGCCTCTGGCAGACCCTGGATACGCCGCTGGGAATCCTGCTGTACGAATTTGACCGGGCCCTGCGGGAGGGCTCGTTCCTGCGGCGACTGAAGTCCGCCGCCGGCGATCTATCCCCCAAATTCACCCTCAAGGCCCCCTTCGGCGCCGGAGAGGTCGAGGTCGACCTGTCGGACCTGAAGGGTAAGGCCCCTGAAAGTCATCTTCTGCTTCTGGACCAGTATTGCGAGCGCCTGGCGAGCGACGACAAGCCGGCCCTTCTGCTGTTTGACGAATTCCAGGAACTTCCCAGGTCCAAGGGGGCGGAGGCCTTGATCGCCGCCCTTCGAACCAGCCTGGATAAGCGCCGGGACAAGCTGTCGGCGGTCTTTACCGGGTCTTCCCAGGTGGGGCTTCGAAAAATGTTTACGGCCCGGCAGGCGCCGTTCTTTCGCTTTGCCCAACCCATCGACCTGCCGAAGCTGGATGATCGCTTTGTCGATCATCAGCTGGCTGCGCTTCGGGAAACCTCGAAAACCCGGGTGGCGCGGGACACGGCGCTGGCGATGTTTGCGCAATGCCAGCGCAACCCGATGATGTTTCAGCGATGGCTGACGACCCTGGCCCTGAACCCCAACCTCTCGCCCGAAGCGGCCATGGAGGCTGTTTCGAACGACATGGCCGACGAGTTCGGTTTCGCCACACTCTGGGTGGGTCTCACCCCGACCCAGCGATTGGTCGCCCGGTTGCTGGCAGAGCGCGTGTCCCAGCTCTACGGACAGTCCGGAGGGGCGCGACTGGCGAAACTGACAGCCGAGACGCCGCCGACCCCCTCTGCGGTGCAATCGGCCCTGATGTCTCTGACCCGCAAGGGCGTCGCCGATCGATCGGATGAGGTCTGGACGCTGGCTGACCCGCTGTTCGAACAATGGGTCAGGGACCGTCCAGACAGTGACTTCTGACTCCGCCCATAATTATACAGCCGCGAATAATCGCCTATAACTCGCCCTCACCCCCACAGCATCCGCGTCGCCACCCCGCCTTCCGAGCGGCCTGCCGCCGTCGACAGGAAGGTCGCGGCATGGCCCTGGCGGCGGCGCAGACGGTCTTCAGCCTCCGACCGGATCCGGGCCTCGTTGAGGGTTGGCGGCGGCGGGGCGGGTCTGGGGCGGCGGAGGGTTGGCTGCATGGCGAGGTCCTCGATGATCGAAGCGGTGTTGCATTATCCCACGGACGGCTCGCCACGGGGGCGCGGATGGGTCACAAGGCCGGGCAGCCCGGAGCGCATCATGAAGCCGCCGCCGTCCAAGACCCGCCTGTCGGACCTGAAACCGGCGACCAAGCCCGCCGTGTTCGAGCCGCCGACCCCGAAGGTCAGCCGCCAGAAGCGGGGCAAGGTGCTGACCCCCGCCGAAAAGGCCGCCTTCCTGGCCGGGCGGCCGGACCTGAAGAGCTGAAGGCTCATCCCAACACCAGGCCGCTGTCGGCATAGCCTGGCCCCGGCCCGCGAGTTGGCTTGCTGAGCATGTCCAGGGCCCGGCCCATCAGGGACAGGGCGTCCACGGCGTCGTCATGGCGTCCGGCGGGAAAGGCGACGCATTCATCGATGAAGTCCTGGCCGTCGGGATCGTCCCGCACCCAGACCCTGTGGCTCATGACCAGGTTCTGGGCGGCCAGGGCCCGCGCCGTCTTGTCCTGTAGGGAGGGCAGCCAGAACAGGGGCACATGCAGGCCCTGTGCGGCCATGCCCTCCTGCAGCATGGGTTCGATGGCCTTCTGGATCACCCCGGCCTCGCCAAACCAGCGCCGGATGCCGCCAAGCGGCCGGAACCGCGCCATCAGGCTGAGCTGGGCGGCGATCCAGACATTGCTGCTGGTCTTCCCGCCCCAGGCCGCCACCCGCCAGAGCCGCCGGCTGTGGTCCAGGCCCCAGACAATAAGCCGGGTATAGTCGCCGCGCCCCTCGGTCACCGCATAGTCGCTGGTGCCGTAATAGGTCAGGAGCCGGGGCAGCTCGCCCTCGTGGAAGAGCCGGAAATCGCCCCGTGGGAAGAAGCTGCCCTCGGTCGGCCGGGGCCGCTGTTGATAGAGGGCGCTCCAGGTGCGGGGATTGACCTGGAACTGGGACCAGTGATCGGCCGGCCAGTATTCCGGCCAGAGCCAGGCGCCGGGCGGCCGGCCGAGGGGATCATCCGCGCGCTCGGCCCGGGCGGGCAGGTTGACCACATCCCAGACCTGGCCGTCGCGGCAGAGGACGGGTCCCGACTGTCCCTGATAGTCCGGGGGCAGCAGGCCGCCGGCCAGGTCATCCTCGTGCCAGCGGGTCTGGATCAGCACGATCCGGCCGCCGGCCTTCAGCCGGGTGCGCAGGGTGTCGTCAAACTCCTCCCGGGTCCGCTCGCGGATCACCGGACTGTCGGCCTGGTCGCGGCCCTTGACCGGGTCATCGATGACAATCAGGTCGGCCCGGTTGCCGGTGATGCCAGCCAGGATGCCGGCCCCCATCCAGTCGGAGCCATTGTCAAGGGCCCAGGCGTCGGCGGCCGAGGCGCCGGCCACGGGACCTGTCCCGAAGATCTCGCGAAACACCGGCTGGCGGACCACGGACCGCGCCTTGCGGCCCCGGCGGCGGGCAAGCGCGCTGGCATAGGTGGCGACAATCACATTGCGGCCGGGCGCCCGGCCCATGAACCAGGGGGTGAAGACATCCACCGCATAGGTGGACTTGGCCGAGCCTGGCGGCATGAAGCCCATCAGCCGGCGGATGCGGCCGGACTCCACGGCTTCCAGCTGCTTCAGCCACAGCAGGTGATGGGCGGCCAGCAGGGGCGGATCGTCCGGGCCCGGAATACCGACGCCCGGCACCTCTATGGTCCGGGCAAAGGCGATCAGGCTGTCGCGGGCGGAGGGGAGCGAGGCGGCGTCATCGCTCACCGGGCCGGGGCCTGTCGGCCCTCCGGGCGGGGCGCAAAGCGGTCCCAGCCATAGGCCTGGCGTTCGGGGGCGGGTCTGGCGGGCGCCGCCTCCAGGATGGCCAGTTCCCAGGACCTGGGCCGGCGGACCCCCAGGGCGCGGTGATCGGGGCAGTAGCGTTCGTCCCGAGATCGGTTACAGCCGCAGAACAGCTGCACCCCGGCCTCGTCCTCGACGGTCGGCCAGTGGCAGTCACGCGGCCCCAAGGCCTCCAGCCGGCGCATGCGGGCGGGATCCAGGATCGGGGTGGGCCGCAGACCCCTGTCCGGCGCCTGCGCAGCAGTGGTAGCGCTGCGCCGCCAGCCCAGCCGGGCGATCTTGGCGCTGATCACCCCCTTGCCCACCCCCATGCGGCCGGCGATCAGCAGGTGTGACAGGCCCTGGTCGAACAGGGCGCGCAGGGCCTCCAGCCGTTCGGCCGGCCAGTCGGACCGGCGCCGGACGGGCCTGGCCGGGCGCGGGGGGCGCGGCGGCTGGCCGGGGGACGGTTGGCGAGGGTTTGGCGCGCAGGGGGGCGCCAGCCCACGCAGGGCGGGGGTCGGGGTGAGCATGGCTCGGTCTCCGGGTGTCTTGTTTGGTGAAGGGCGGGCTGCGGCCGGGGCGCCCGTCTGGGGTGCGTCAGTCCGGCGGGCGCCGGCCGCGCCGGGCCACGGCGGCGGCCAGTTCTTCCAGGCTGGCAAGGCCGCGCCCGGCCAGGGCGGGCCAGTAGCGGGGCGGGATGGAATCCAGCCGTTTCCACTGATGGGCCCGGCCGGAAGGGGCCTTCAAGACCCGGGCGAGACGGGAGGGGCCGCCGGCGGCCGCAATGATGTCGGTGTGGCTACGCATGGTCAGACTGTATGAAAAATACAGTACGCCGGCAACCCGCATCTGTAGACAACATACAGGATTTATCGTAGGTTTCCTACATGCCCGCCGCCCAGGCCCCCAACAGCGCTGATGTCCTGCCTGCTGCGGCGGCGGCCGAGCGCCTGCGCCGGGCGCGGCGGGCCAAGGGCCTGGCCTCGGCGGCCGAGGCGGCTCGGCTGCAGGGCTGGAACCTCAATACCTATGCCTCCAACGAGAACGGCAATGCCAGCTTCTCCTTCCGCAAGGCCGAGACCTATGCCCGGGCCTTCGGCGTGCGGGCCGAATGGCTCTATGCCGGCAAGGGACCGATGAAGGCCAGGTCCCTGGGCCTGCCGGTGCTGGGCAAGGTGGCCGCCGGGGCCGAGGCCCTGTTCGACGACGACTACGAGATGGGCGCGGCCGCCGACTGGCTGGACCCCGGGGTGCCGGAGGGCGGCATCGTCCTGACCGTGGACGGGGACTCCATGCTGCCGCGTTTCCGGCATGGCGAGCGGCTGATCTTTGGCCGGCGCCATGACGACCCCAGTCCCCTGGTTGGCCATGAGGTCATGGCCCGACTGGCCGACGGGCGAAAGATGGTCAAGATCCTGCGCCGGGGCGCCGCACCGGGCCTCTGGACCCTGGAAAGCATCAATACCCGCTATCCGCCCCTCGAGGATGTCGAACTGCTCTGGGCCCTGCCCTTCGAGGGCCTGAGGGTCTGAAGGCGAAAGCCTGTTTCTCTCGTCCTGTGGGATAATGGGTCTGCCGCTTCGATGCGGACCCGCCCCCCGCCAGGACGTTTCCATGACTGTCTCCGCACAGACCCCTCGCCATGTCCGCTATCTGGGCGATGGCGGCGCCGGTCCATTCGCCCTGCCGTTTCCGTTCCTGGAGGCGGCGGATATCCGGGCGCAGGTGACCGATGCCGACGGCGTCACCAGCCCCCTGACCGGCCTGACCGTCACCGGGGCCGGCGATCCGGACGGCGGCGCGGCGACCACGGCCGCGCCGGTCCTGGCCGGCCAGGTCCTGACCCTGTGGTCGGCCACGGCCATTGTTCAGACGACAGACTATATAGCCGCCGACGCCTTTCCGGCGGACAGCCATGAACGCGCCCTGGACCGCCTGACCCTGATCGCCCAGGACCTGAAGCGCGACCTGGACCGGTCGCTGAAGGTCAGGCTGGGCGAGACGCCCGGGGCGGACACCACCCTGGACGCCGTGGTCCAGTCCGCCGCCAGCCAGGTCACCCCCGCCGCGCTTGCCCAGATCGAGGCCGCCACCACCCTGGCCGCCGGCCCCGACGGCCCGGTCGCCGGGGCGGTGAGCGAAGGCCTGGCGGACCTGTTGCAGTCTGCGGACAGTCGCATGGCGGCCATCGGCGCCGCCGTCGGGGCGACGATCCATCCGGACACGGCGGCCGGTCTGGCCGCGACGCCGGACCAGGGCTATTTCTGGGTCGCCGGGACCGGCGACGCCATTGCGAAGCTGTACCGGGACAATGCCGGGGTGGCGGTGCTGATTGCGGAAAGCCCATCGCAGGAGGCGACGTCCGACGTCCTGACCTTTGCAGCCGATCTGCCCCTGTCGCCGGACGGGACCAAGATCATCGAGTATGCCCTCGATGGCGACGGCGTCAGCCGTCTGGTTCGGGGGATCAAGCCCCTCACCGGCGCGCCGGTCTATCCGGGACTGGTCACTGACGGGGCCCTCGACGCGGCAATTGGGGCGGTCGATCCCGGGCCGTTCGTGAGGTCGCCGCCCCTCGCCCTGAATGGCGAGGTTCCGCTCGTGATTTTCGGCTCGAACCGTCGGGCCCTGACCATCAACCCGACAACGGGCCTGCTGACCCCATCGCAGGCGGGGGCGACCGGTAGCGCGTATGACAGCCTGTTTCCCTCCGACGCCCGGCTGCGGGTTTCTGACTACTGGTCGATTACAGAACAAAGCCCCACCCGGCTGCGATTCCTGCGGGGGATCACCAATGGCAACGCCTATCAGAACTGTTCGCCGGGCTCGCGGGTCGGCCTCTACACCAATGCCAGGGTAGTCCGGTTCCGGCTCTACTGGAATGGGCTTGTCACGCGGGACGACGTCCAGAACTTCATCGGCGGGGTGTTGAGCGACGGGACCCTGAACAGCACCTTCACCAATCCCTTCGGAGCGACCGGGACGGGCGAGTCCTGGGTGACGGTGGATTTCGGATCGAACTCCACCACAGCCCGCAAGGTCGAGCTCATCTGGCCCTATGGCGACGGCATGGACCTTCTCGAGGTCCAGGTCAGCCGGGGGGCGGCGGTGGTCATCGCGCCGGCGCGGCCGACGACAAAGCTGGTCGTGGCCGGCGACAGCATCACCCATGGGTTCAATGCGACCAACATCTTCACCAGCTGGGCCTGGCAGCTGGCGGTCGCCAAGGGTTACCAGCTGATCAACATTGCCAACGGGTCCGAACGGGTGGTGGCGGCCAATGCCAACGTCCTGAGCGAGACGGCCGCGCAGCATGTCATCTATGCCATCGGCTACAACGACTTTGCGTCGCAGCTGGCGACGGCGACCTTCCAGTCCACGCTGCAGAGCTGGCTGATCAATGCCCGGGCGGAACTGCCGAGCGCCCGGCTCTATGTCGCCTCCATGCTCTACACCAGCAACACAAACACCATCACGCCGGCCCACTACCGGACCGCGACAGCGGCGGCCGTGACGGTCTTTGCGGATGGCAACACCGAATATGTCGACGGCCTGACCCTCATGACCAACAGCGGGACCCGGCTGGCTGACGGCATCCACCCTAACGACACAGGCGCGGCCGAGCTGGCCACGGCCTGGGCCTCGATCATCGACTAGGAGACCTGACCCATGGCGCTTCCCTATCTGTCCGACGTTGTTGTGGACGACAGTTTTCCGCTGTCAGGCCTGACCACGGCTGCTCTTGCCTTCAACGCCCTGTCCGGACGACTGGCCTGGGTCGAGTTCGACGCCGGTTTCATCAGCGAAGATCGTTCGCAGATCCTCGACCGGGGAACCGGCGAGGCCTACGCGATCACCGGGACCCTCGGCGCGGACACCAACACCAGCGGCGGCGGCACGGTGCGCAGCGGCGCGACCTTTGACGGCACCCAGATTGTCAATCTGGGCCCGATCTTTCCAACGTCCGCCGACTACAGCCTGTTTGCCATCTACAAGCAAAGCTCGGACGTCACCCAGGCGGTTCACGGCATCCTAGGGTCCAGCGGCGCCAGCTATCACAGCTTCCATCTGTCCCAGACCTCGGGTCGACTCAATGTCAGCCACGCCGCGACAGGCATCCAGAACAACACGGTGGACCACACGCCGGGGACGATCTATCGGGCCGGCGTCACCTGGCTGGAGTCGACCAAGGCTCTGGCCGTCTATTTCGGCGGTTCGGCCGAAACCTCGACCACGGAGACGGTGAGCAATACGGACGCCACGGCCATCATCGGCGACATTCCGGGCCTGGCGGGAAACCGGGGCTTCTATGGCGTCCTGTTCCACGTCAGCCTGTTCAACCGGCAACTGACCGGGGCCGACCTAGCGGCGGTCAATACCTATCTGGCAGAGCAATACGTCTAGGCGGCCGGATCAAGGTCCCTGATCTTCCGGGCCGGACTGCCGGCGACAGCGGTCCAAGGGGCAACGTCGCGGGTCACGACGCTCCCCGCGCCGATCACCGCGCCCTCGCCGAGGGTGACGCCCTTGAGGATCGAGACGCCGAAGCCGATCCAAGCCTTGTTCTTGATCGTCACCGGCGCGACCGGAACATGGGTCCAGTCCTTGCGACCCTGTCCCCAGTCGAGAACGTCATTCTGCCGCTGGGTCCAGGCCAGGCTGTGGCTGTCATGGTCAACGACTGTCACGCCCCAGCTCATCAAAACATCGTCGCCAATGGTGATGCGTTCGGCGCAGACCAGCAGGGACTTTCCGACAAAGCTGCGGGCGCCGATGGTGACCGTGCCGCCGGGCCGGTCATAGGCGATGCGCCCACCGATCAGGCTGTCGGCCCCAACCGCCAGATCGCAACCACGGCCGCTGGCGACCTGCCAGGGCCGGACGCGCGCGGTCGGGTGGATATCGCGATGGCGCAGGCCGGTCAGGGACCACAGCGGCGGGCGGCGGGTAATGATCGCACCAATCATGAGCGAACCTAGCATGACTTCAAACTAGCACTGCAACCCCCCACCCCCAATTCCACCCATTTTGTGCCCACCCGCCGCCATCCCGGGCGCCGGGCGCCCAGGCTTTGTCCTTTACGAGGAGCGATCCATGACCGGACTTTCCACCTTCATCCGCGATCTGTTCACCGGGCCGGATGGACAGACCTGGGCGATCGGGCGGGTCTATAGTCTGCCGGTGTTGCTGGCCGGGCTGTGCCTGCCGTTTGTGATGATCATCCGGGGCCAGCCGGTGGATC
>CAMAVA010000134.1 GCA_945861515.1 Brevundimonas vancanneytii
TCCGACAGGATGCTGCGGGCGCGATCAGGATCGACGCCGGCGGCGTCCAGCAGGGAGGGGGCGGGGGTCAGAAGGGTCATGAACCAGACTTAGGGACGAATGGGCCGTTCGTCACCCGTCTGTGGGCCAATCTTCAGCAAATCCGCCCCCGCGCTGTGGTCAGTCCTCGAAGTTGAGATCGCCCGACCCGCTGATGTTGCTGGACAGCACCGGCGGGCGCTTCTGGAGCGTGACATCGCCGCTGCCGGCGATCTTCACATCTGCCGAATCGGTGGGCGCCAGCCTGGCGTCGCCGCTGCCGGCGACCGAGACCCGGGCCACCGCCAGGGCCAGGCCTTCAAGGTCGGCTTCACCGGACCCGGCGATATCCAGGGCGGCGGATTGCGTCTTGCCCCGGATCTGCACCTCGCCGGACCCGGCGATGCTCAGGGCCAGGTCCGGCTGGTCGTAGTCGGCCACCTCCAGCCGGGCGGAGCCGTTGAGAGCGAACTGTCGGACCGCGGGCGCCGAGATGGTGATCCTCAGGTCCCGTCCGTCATGATCGAAATGGAAGGGCGTTCCGCCATCGGCCAGGCGGAGGCGCCCGTTCTCAAGCTGCACCTGATCGACAAGGCCCTTGGGACCAGAGATGGTCACCGAGGCGGTCGGGGCCTGGCGAAAGGCGATGTCGGCGTCCAGGTCGACCTGCAAACGGTCGGTTCCGTTCCAGACCAGGGTGCGGCTAATTGTCGGCCCTGCGTCCCGCATCCGGCCGTGCCGGCCGTCGTGGTCATGGCGGGAATCGGTCCTCCAGTGTCGGGGGCCGAATTCAAATTCACCATTTCTGATGGCGTCCACGCCGCCGACAGCGAGGAAACCGCCGATGCTGAGGACGCAGGCGACGAGGCTGGCTGCGGCGATGATGAGTAGGGTGCGGATCATGACGGTTCCTCAGCCTTGCGCTTCGATGGCGGGTTTGATCAGTCGGTAGTGAAGCCTGCCGAACCAGACGAGCCCGTTGATGAGGCCGACGGTGAACAGGGTCAGGATCGCGCCGATGGCGGTGCCGCCGGTGACCATGGTCAGGCCCCCGAAAACCGGCAGCCAGGGCGTAGCGAAGCTGTGCAGGAAAGGCCCGGCGACCAGGACCCCGCCGCCGGCGACTACGAGAAGAACCACCGCCACATAGAGGCTGATCACGGCGCTGAGCACACTCATCAGGATCGGCAGGAGGATCAGGATATCCAGCGCCCCCAGGCCGAGGAGGGCCAGAACCGCCGACAGGGCCGACGAGGGCGACTTGCTGTTGTCCCAGCGCTTCAGACCCAGTTCGGCCCGCAATTCCCGGGCCAGGCGGACCGGATCGCCCAGGGCGGCGGCTGCTTCGGCTTCTGTGCGGCCTGCGGCAAGGGCCTCTTCGAAATGGGCTTCATAGTCGGCGATCGCTTCCGCGACGGTCGTGGGCGACAGGCCGGAAAGCTCGCGCTTCAGCCGGGCGATGAATTCGTTTCGGGTCATTCCCCGGCTCCCAGGATGGTGTTGACGGCGTCGGCGAAGGCCGCCCATTCGGTTTTCTGCTGTGCATAGGCGGACCGGCCAGCCTCGGTCAGACGATAGTATTTGCGGGGCGGACCGGCGCTGGATTCCACCAGATAGGTGTCCACCAGGCCGTCGCTCTGCAGGCGGCGCATCAGGGGGTAGATGGTGCCTTCCCCCATATCGATGGCTGCTGCCAGGCGGCTGGCGATTTCATAGGCATAGCCGTCCCCGCGGGACAGCAGGGACAGGACGCATAGCGCCAGCACCCCTTTCTTGAGTTGTGTCTCGATGGCCTCGGGCACGGCGGCTCCTGTCCTCGTTGCGTGGAGCTCTTGTATCGCAAGGTAGTGAGTATTGCAAGGTATCATGCAATGTTCACTTCATCGGTCGATTGCGGCTCCGTTTCGCCCCTGCGTCTTTCAGGCCGGGACGGCCCGTTGCAGCGCTTGGCAACGCGACGATCAGCGCGTAAGGACGCCACCTAAATCGGCAATGGGGCGGGGAGAGGCTTTCGGCACGCGACATGCGGGCTGGACTTCATCGGGCCCGGCCTATGTTAGCCACCGAGCGTGGCGGTCTGAACGGACAAGAGGCGTATGAAAGCGAAGGCTAAGGGTATGCATCGACTGTCGGCGGCTTTGGCTGCCGGGTTGACCATGGCGGCGATGGCGGTCCCCGCCTTTGCAGAGAGCGTCGGCAAACCCACGGACGGCGCCATAAACCTGCAGCCGGCCGCCGCGCCGCTGAAGGTCGACGCCATCTGGTTCCATGACATCATCCTGCTGCCGATCATCACCGTTATCACGCTGTTCGTGCTGGCCCTGCTGATCTGGTGCATCATCCGCTACAACAAGCGGTCCAACCCGGTCCCCGCCAAGTTCAGCCACAACACCACCATCGAGATCATCTGGACCCTGGTGCCGGTGCTGATCCTGATGGTCATCGCCATCTTCTCGTTCAAGCTGCTGTTCGCCTACCACGACATGCCCAAGCCGGCCCTCACCGTGAAGGCCACGGGCTATCAGTGGTACTGGGGCTACGAGTATCCGGACCAGGAAATCTCGGAAATCACCTCGACCATGCTGAGCAAGGAAGAGGTCGCCGCCAAGGGTCTGACCTCCGATCTCTACCGTCTGGCGGCCAGCGAGCCGCTGGTGGTGCCGGTCAACAAGGTGGTCCGTGTCCAGGTGACTGCGGTCGACGTGATCCACAACTTCGCCCTGCCGGCCTTCGGCCTGAAGACCGACGCCGTTCCCGGACGACTGAACGAAACCTGGTTCAAGGCCGACCGCGTCGGCACCTTCTATGGCCAGTGCTCGGAGCTGTGCGGTGTTCAGCACGCCTTCATGCCCATCGAGATCAAGGTGGTCAGCCAGGCCGATTTCGACGCCTGGGTCGCCGCCAAGAAGGCCCCGCCGGCCCCGGCCGCCACGGCTGATGCGGCTGCGCCGCAGGCGGCTCCTGCTGCCGCCGCTCCCGTTGTAACCCCGACCGCTGCGCCGGCCGCCCCTGCGGGCGCCGCGCCGGCCGCCAAGCTTTGATCGACAGGTAAGAGACCGATGGCATACGCCGCCGCCGCGCACGACGACACCGACCACAAGCCCGGGTTTTTCACCCGCTGGTTCTTCTCGACGAACCACAAGGATATCGGCACCCTCTACATCATCTTTGCGATCATCGCAGGGATCGTGGGCGGGGCCCTGTCCGGCCTGATCCGCTGGGAACTGGCGGCGCCGGGCATCCAGATCTTCGCCGAGAATTCCTCGGTCAGCCTGATGGGCATCATCGAGCAGTCCAATCACGGCTATAACGCCGTGGTCACGGCCCACGCCCTGATCATGATCTTCTTCATGGTCATGCCCGCCATGATCGGCGGGTTTGGCAATTGGTTCGTGCCGATCATGATCGGCGCGCCGGACATGGCCTTCCCGCGGATGAACAACATCTCCTTCTGGCTGCTGGTCGCCGCGGCGATCCTGCTGATCATGTCGATGTTCGTGGACGGCGGACCCGGCAAGGGCTTTGGCGGCGGCTGGACCATCTATCCGCCGCTTTCGACCATGGGTCACACGGGCCCGGCCATGGACCTGGCGATCTTCTCGCTGCACCTGGCTGGCGCAAGCTCGATCCTGGGCGCCATCAACTTCATCACCACCATCTTCAACATGCGCGCCCCGGGGATGACCATCCACCGCATGCCGCTGTTCGTCTGGTCGGTGCTGGTCACGGCCTTCCTGCTGCTGCTGTCCCTGCCGGTGCTGGCGGGCGCCATCACCATGCTGCTGACGGACCGCAACTTCGGCACCCACTTCTTTGACCCGGCCGGCGGCGGCGACCCCGTCATGTTCCAGCACCTGTTCTGGTTCTTCGGCCACCCTGAAGTCTACATCCTGATCCTGCCCGGGTTCGGCATCATCAGCCACATTGTCTCGACCTTCTCCAACAAGCCCGTCTTCGGCTACCTCGCCATGGCCTATGCCATGGTGGCCATCGGCTTCGTCGGCTTCCTGGTCTGGGCTCACCACATGTATACGGTGGGCATGGGCATCAATCTGAAGGCCTATTTCGTGGCGGCCACCATGGTCATCGCGGTGCCGACGGGCGTGAAGATCTTCAGCTGGATCGCCACCATGTGGGGCGGCTCCATCGACTTCAAGACCCCCATGCTCTGGGCCATCGGCTTCATCTTCCTGTTCACCCTGGGCGGTGTGACGGGCGTGGTTCTGGCCAATGCCGGGATCGACTACAGCCTGCACGACACCTACTATGTCGTGGCCCACTTCCACTATGTGCTCAGCCTCGGCGCCGTCTTCGCCATCTTCGCCGGCTTCTACTACTGGTTCGAGAAGATGTGGGGTGTGAAGTACAACGAGATCCTGGGCGCCGCCCACTTCTGGATCACGTTCGTCGGGGTCAATATCGTCTTCTTCCCGCAGCACTTCCTGGGTCTCCAGGGCATGCCCCGCCGCTACGTGGACTACCCGGAAGGCTTCGCCTACTGGAACTACGTGTCGTCGGTCGGCTATGTGATCACGGCTGTCGGTGTCCTGGTCTTCCTGGTCATCCTCGCTGAAGCCGCGATCCGCCGCCGCAAGGCCGAGGCCAATCCCTGGGGTGAAGGCGCAACCACGCTCGAGTGGACCCTGCCCTCGCCGCCGCCCTTCCACCAGTTCAACGAACCGCCGGTGATCACTCCGGATCACCACTAGGACCCCAAGGACCCGCTCTTCGGCGACGAGGGGCGGGTCCGGTCACTCCTGAAATCTGGATTCCCGCCCCGGCGGGACTTTGCATATGGCCAACCCCGCCGTCGTCCCAGACGCCACCCTTCCGGCCCAGGTCCCGTCGCCTGACGCGCCTCCGGCCCGGACCCCTGCACTCTGGTCCGACTATCTGATGCTGATGAAGCCCAGGGTCATGTCCCTGGTCGTCTTCACTGCCCTGACCGGCCTTGTCTGCGCCGGCAAGCCCATGAATCCGGTGCTGGCCGCCGTGGCGATCTTCTGCATCGCCATCGGCGCAGGGGCCAGCGGGGCCTTCAACATGTGGTACGACGCCGATATCGATGGCCGGATGTGGCGCACCCGCTCAAGGCCCGTGCCGGCGGGCCGTGTCCAGGGCGCGGACGCCCTGGGTCTGGCCATTGTGCTCAGCCTGCTGTCGGTCATGCTTCTGGCCCTGACCACCAACTGGCTGGCGGCCGGGCTGCTGGCCTTCACCATCTTCTTCTATGCCGTCATCTACACCATGTGGCTGAAACGCTGGACGGTTCAGAACATCGTCGTAGGGGGCCTGGCAGGCGCCCTGCCGCCGGCCATAGGCTGGGCCGCGGCCTCGGGCGATGCGCCGCTGAACGCCTGGCTGATGGTCCTGATCATCTTCGTCTGGACCCCGCCGCACTTCTGGGCCCTGTCGCTCTATACTTCCGAGGACTATGCCAAGGCCGGCGTGCCGATGCTGCCGGTGGTCAAGGGCGCCAAGGAAACCCGGCTGCAGATCCTGATCTACAGCCTGATCCTCATTCCGGTCTGTCTGGCGCCGGTCTTCACGGGCCTTGGCCACTGGCCCTATCTGGCGGTGTCGGGCCTCGGCGGGATTGTGTTCCTCATCCTGGCCTGGCGGCTGTTCAAGTCCAGCGCCGGCGAGGGCGCCGATCCGCGCAATGGCCAGCTCTATGACGTCAAGGCAGGCGCGCTCGACGCCCGCAACCTGTTTGCCTATTCCATCCTGTACCTCTTTGCCCTGTTCGCCAGTCTGCTGGCCGAGCGGATGATTGGATTGAGCGCATGAGCGATCCCGTGACGCCAGCCGGGGCAGCCGCCCCCGAGATCGTCGCTGCGGAGGCCGAATCGCCACCCGAGACGATCCTGACCACGCCCCCCATGGATCCCGCCGCCGTGCTGCGGGCCAGGCGCAACCGTAACATGATGCTGGGCCTCAGCCTGCTGGCCTTCATCGTCATCGTCTATCTGGTGACGGTGCTGAGGATGGGAGGCTATGTTGCCCAACGACCCCTCTGACACCCCCGCCGAAAAGCCCCTGGCCCGGCGCAATGCCGCCGTCGCCCTGGCCTGCGGCATCGGCCTGGCCGGCATGGTCGGCGCCGCCTACGCGTCGGTTCCCCTCTACAAGGCCTTCTGCCAGCTGACCGGATTTGACGGCGCCACCCGCAAGGCTGACGCCGCCCCGGATCAGGTGCTGAAGCGCAGCCTGACCGTCCGGTTCGACGCCAATGTCCGGGACATGCCCTGGACCTTCCGCCCCAGCCAGGTCTCGCAGGAGATCCGGATCGGGGCCACGGGCCTGGCCTTCTACAAGGTGACCAATCTTGGCAAGACGGCCGTTACGGGCCGGGCCACCTACAATGTCGTTCCCGAACAGGCCGGTCCCTATTTCCAGAAGCTGGAATGCTTTTGCTTCAATGACCAGACTATCCAGCCGGGCCAGACGGTCGAGTTCCCCGTGGTCTATTTCATCGATCCCGAGTACGCGACCGACTTTGAAACCAAGGGCAAACCCGAGGTGACCCTGAGTTACACCTTCTTCCCGGTCGAATCCCAGCAAGCAAGCGCCCCCGCGACGCCTTCGCCTCTTGGCGGGGCGGCCAAGGCAGGGCTATAGCGACACCCATCCACTCCGTCCTCTCGCAGGGCGACACTTAAAGACACAAAGGGCAGGGCTCTCCGAACATGGCTCACGGCGCCGTCAAGCACGACTACCACCTGGTCAACCCCAGCCCCTGGCCTCTGGTCGGCTCCATCGGGGGCGTTGTCATGGCCATTGGCGCGGTCATCGCCATGAAGGGCCTGTTCGGCCTGGAAAAGGGCAACCTGCTGGTGCTGCTCGCGGGCCTTGGCCTGGTGCTCTACACCATGCTCGGCTGGTGGATGGACGTCACCAAGGAAGCCAACAGCGGCGATCACACCCCGGTGGTGTCCATCGGCCTGCGCTACGGCATGATCCTGTTCATCGCCTCCGAAGTGATGTTCTTCGTCGCCTGGTTCTGGATCTTCTTCGAAATGGTGCTGTTCGCAGAGCACCGCACCCTGACGCCGATGATCGGCAACTACGAGGGCGTGGCCGAGGCCTGGAAGGCCTGGCCGCCCAAGGGCATCGAGCTGGTTCCGGCCTTCCATCTTCCCCTGGTCAACACCCTGACCCTGCTGCTGTCCGGCACCACGGTGACCTGGGCTCACCACGCCCTGCAACAGGGCGATCGCAAGAACGCCAAGCTGGCGCTGCTGCTGACGGTCGTGCTCGGCATGCTGTTCACCGCGATCCAGGTCTATGAGTACCAGCACATCCTGCATGAGAAGCTGTTCTACAGCGAGGAAGCCGCCAATTCCGGCCTCTATGGCTCTGCCTTCTTCATGGCCACCGGTTTCCATGGCTTCCACGTTCTGGTCGGCACCATCTTCCTGGCCGTCTGCCTGTTCCGCCTGATGGGCACCGGTTTCTCGCCCAAGCAGCATTTCGGCTTCGAGGCGGCCGCCTGGTACTGGCATTTCGTCGACGTGGTCTGGCTGTTCCTGTTCGCCTTTATCTACGTCATCTTCGGGACCGCCTGATCATGACCAACCCCTACGCAGCGGGAGCGCTCGGCCGCTGTCCCCGCTGCGGTCAGGGGGCGCTGTTCAAGGGCTTTCTGGGTCTGCAGCCGGCCTGCCCGGCCTGCGGAGTCAGCTTTGCCGCGTCTGACAGCAGCGAGGGGCCGGCGGTGTTCATCATCCTGATCGCCGGATTCCTGATGGCCTTCGGGGCCCTGTTCCACATGATTGCCTTCAACCCGCCGGTCTGGGTCCTGCTGGTGGTCTGGCTGCCGCTCAGCGTGGTGGTCTGCCTGGGCCTGCTGCGTCCCATGAAGGGCCTGATGGTCGCCTCGCAGCTTGCCAATGCCGCCGAGCGATAGCCTGCACTTTCTCTTCTCCCCCAGGGGCGAGAAGGATGCCTGACATGAAACGTCTGCCCATCGGCCTGACCCTGGCCATGCTGGTCTCCCTGGCCATCCTCTGCACCCTGGGTGGCTGGCAGCTTCAGCGCCTGGCCTGGAAGACCCGCATCCTGGCCCAGATCGAGGCCTCGAAGTCGGCGCCGGTCCGACCCCTGGACGCAGTCCTGGCAGGCGACGAATCGCTCGAGTTTAGCCGGGTCGTCCTGGACTGCCCGGCCCAGGCCCTCGACCGGCAGCTGGAACTCTACGGCCTGCTGGATGGACAGCCGGGCCGGCGCCTGATCGCCGCCTGCCCGACGGCCAGGGGCTCTATCCTGGTCGACCAGGGCTTTGTCGCCGAAGGCATCAGCGCCCGCCCTGCCCCAGGACAGGGAACGGTCCGTATCGAGGGGGTTCTGCGCTCCCCCGACCGGCCTGGTCGCTTCAACCCCGCCGCCCCCCGGAACGGCCTGTGGTATGGCCGCGACATCGCCGCCATGGCCCGGGCCCTGGACGCCAGAGATCCGGCGCCGGTCTTCCTGTTCGCCAGCACCTCGACACGCCCGGACTGGAAGGCCCTGGTTCCCGCCCCGGTCCCGGCGGAGATCGCCAATCGCCACATGGAATATGCCCTGACCTGGTTTGGTCTTGCCGGAGCGTTGCTGGCTATCTATGCCGCCATGCTCTGGCGCAGGTTCAAGGCCAAATGAACTATCTCTCGACCCGCGCCGATGGCGCCGCCCGGCCCATCGGTTTTCTGGACGCTGTCCTGGCCGGACTCGCCCCCGATGGCGGCCTCTATGTTCCGGACGCCTGGCCGACCCTGACCCACGACCAGATCGCCGGGTTTGCGGGCCAGCCCTATGCTACGGTCGCCGCCACGGTGCTCCAGGCCTTTGCCGGGGACGAGATTGCGCCGGACGACCTGCTGGCCATGTGCGAGGAGGCCTATGCCACCTTTGCCCATTCGGCGACCTGCCCGGTCACCCAGCTGACGCCCGACCTGTTCCTGGCCGAGCTGTTCCATGGCCCGACCCTGGCCTTCAAGGACGTGGCCATGCAGCTGCTGGCCCGGCTCTATGACCATATCCTGGGCCGCCAGGGCCGGGTCCTGACCATTGTCTGCGCCACCTCCGGCGATACGGGCGG
>CAMAVA010000135.1 GCA_945861515.1 Brevundimonas vancanneytii
AACGGCACCGCCGGCGCCTTCATTCCGGACGCCCTGCGCCGGATGGGCGTGGCCGTGGTCTATGAAATGGACTGCGATCTGGACTGGACCTTCCCCAAGTACAATCCCAATCCCGAAGACTCCGAGATGCTCCACGCCATGGCGCATGCCGTGAAGGAATATGGCGCCGATCTGGCCCTGGGCTTCGACGGCGATGGCGACCGCTGCGGCGTGGTCGACGACAGCAGCGAGGAAATCTTCGCTGACAAGATCGGGCTGATGCTGGCCAGGGACCTGGCGCCCATGAACCCCGGATCGACCTTCGTGGTCGATGTCAAATCCACCGGACTGTACGCCACCGACCCGATCCTGGCCGCCAATGGCTGCACCACGGTCTACTGGAAGACTGGCCACAGCTATATCAAGCGCAAGTCGGCGGAACTGGGCGCCCTGGCCGGTTTTGAAAAGAGCGGCCACTTCTTCCTGAACGAGCCGCTTGGCCGGGGCTATGACTGCGGCCTCACGGCAGCGGCCGCCATCCTGGCCATGCTGGACCGCAATCCGGACAAGACCCTCAGCCAGATGAAGGACGCCCTGCCCGTGGCCTTCACCTCACTGACCATGAGCCCCCACTGCGGCGACGAGGTCAAATACGGTGTCGTCGACCGGGTTGTGGCCGAATACCAGGCCTTGGCCGCAGCGGGCGGCCAGATCCTGGGTCGCAGCATCACGGACGTGATCACGGTCAACGGCGTCCGGGTCGCCCTGGATGACGGCAGCTGGGTGCTTGTCCGGGCGTCGTCCAACAAGCCGGAAGTGGTGGTGGTCGTCGAAAGCACCCGGTCCGCCGACGACATGCGGGCGCTGTTCCATCAGGAAGTGAAGCCTCGCCTGGCCAGGTACCCTGAAATCGGCGCCTACAACCAGGAAGTCTGACGCTACAGCAGGGTTTGCCGACCACGGCGGTGGACGTCAGGCCAGACTCCGCCGAGTCTGCAAGGCTCGGGGAGGCGTCCACATGAACCTTTGGCCCCTGCTGGGCATAGCTGTCGTTGTGGCGGGCTTTATAGCTCGCCTGAACCCCTTGCTTGTGATCGTCTCGGCGGCGGGCGTCACCGGTGTCGCAGCCGGGATAAGCCCCCCTGACTTGGTCGCCGCCTTCGGCAAGGCCTTCAAGGACAACCGCTATATCAGCCTGGTCTGGCTGATCCTGCCGGTCATCGGTCTCCTGGAGCAGGCCGGTCTCCAGGAAAAGGCCCGGGAATTGATCGCCCGGGTGCGCGGCGCGACCACCGGCCGCCTGCTGCTGCTTTATCTGGTCATTCGCCAGATCACCTCCGCCCTTGGCCTGACCTCGCTGGGCGGCCATCCCCAGATGGTCCGCCCCCTCATCGCCCCCATGGCCGAGGCCGCGGCGGAGGCCAGGCATGGCCCCCTGCCCGACGAGCTGCAGCAGACGATCCGGGCCCAGGCCGCTGCGACCGACAATGTCGGACTGTTCTTCGGCGAGGACATCTTCATCGCCATCGCCTCCATCCTGTTGATCAAGGGGTTCCTCGAAACCAACGGGATCATCGTCGATCCACTCTCCCTCTCGCTCTGGGCGATTCCCACGGCCATCTGCGCCCTGTTGATCCATGGCGCCCGGCTCTGGTGGCTGGACGGCAGGATCGACCGGTCGATCCAGGAGGCCCGGGCTCGATGATCGGTCTGGACCAGCTCTATGTCGTAGGCGGCCTGTTCTTCGCCGCCATGGCGGGCCTCAGCGCCTTCGACGCCAGCAATCCCAAACGGTTTGGAAATGCCGCCTTCTGGGGGCTGCTGGCGGCCAGTTTTCTGTTCGGCTCGCATCTCAGCGATCTGGTCAATGGATTGCTGGTCCTGTCCCTGGCGCTGCTGGCGGGCTTCGGCTGGCTTGGCCGGGGCGCGCCAGCCGCCACGACCACGGAGGATCGCAGGGCCAGCGCCCAACGCTTTGGCGCCAGGCTGTTTCTTCCGGCGCTGCTGATTCCCGTCGTCACCCTGGTTGGCAGCTTCCTGTTCAAGTCACTGACCCTCGGTGGCCAGCCCCTGGTCGATCCCAAGCAGACGACGCTGGTGTCCCTGGTGCTGGGCATCCTGCTGGCCCTCGGCCTGGCCATGGCCATGCTGAGGTCGAAGCTGCTCACGCCCCTGCAGGAAGGCCGTCGGCTGCTCGACACGGTGGCGTCGGCAGCTCTGCTCCCCCAGATGCTGGCGGCGCTGGGTGCGGTGTTCCTGGCGGCCGGCGTCGGCCAGATTGTCGGCCACCTGGCGGGCGCCTGGATCGGCGACAGCGGCCCGTTGGTCTCGGTGGTGGCCTATACCTTCGGTATGGCCCTGTTCACCGTCATCATGGGCAACGCCTTCGCCGCTTTCCCGGTCATGACGGCCGGCATCGGCCTGCCGCTCATCGTTGGCCGCTATGGCGGCGACCCGGCCATCATGGCGGCGATCGGCATGCTGTCGGGCTTCTGCGGCACCCTGATGACCCCCATGGCCGCCAACTTCAACCTGGTGCCCGCCGCCCTGCTGGACCTGAAGGACCGGTACGGCGTCATCCGGGCGCAGTTTCCCACCGCCCTGATGATTCTCGGCGCCAACACGGTTCTGATGTATGTCCTTGTCTTCCGCCTCTGACCTGACGCCGGACCTGGCCGGCCGGCTGGCGCAGATTGCTCTGGGGCATGTGAGGCGCCCCTATCCGCACAAGTCCGACCATGTGTTTGCGTCGGCGGCCGATATCGCGCCCCACACCACCGATCACCCGATCTTCTATGGCAGCTATGACTGGCACAGCTGTGTCCATGGCTACTGGCTTCTGGCGACCCTGCTGCGGCTGTTTCCCGACATGCCGCCGGCCAATGATATCCGGGTGCTGTTCGACGACAGCCTCACCCCGGAAAAGGTCGAGGTCGAACGCGCCTACCTGCTGCGGCCGACATCCCGCGGGTTTGAGCGCCCCTACGGCTGGGCCTGGCTCCTGATGCTGCAGGCGGAACTTCTGCGGCATTCGGCCCCCTGGTCCGAAAACCTTGCCCCCCTGGCTCATGCCTTCGCCCAGCGCTTTCGCCTTTACCTGCCGCTGGCCACCTATCCGGTACGGACCGGCGTCCATTCCAGCACCGCCTTCGCCCTCCGCCTTGCCCTGGAGTATGCCGAAGAGTCTGGCGATCCGGCCCTCGCCGCCATCCTCTTGGCCAAGGCTCAGGACTGGTACGGCCAGGACCGGGACGCCCAGGCCTGGGAGCCGTCCGGCGAGGATTTCCTGTCAGCCACCCTGGTCGAGGCGGCCCTGATGTGCAGAATCCTGCCGCCGGATGACTTTGCCGCCTGGTTCGATGCTTTCCTGCCGAGCGCGCATCTTGGCCAGCCTACGACTCTGTTTCTGCCGGCCACGGTCAGCGACCGCAGCGACGGAAAGATCGCCCATCTGGACGGCCTGAACCTGTCCCGCGCCTGGTGCTGGCAGGCCATTGCCGCCGCCCTTGCGCCGGATCATGCGGCTGTCGCGGCGGCTCGGGAAACAGCCCGGATCCATCTCGCCGCCAGCCTGCCTCATGTTTCCGGCGACTATATGGGCGAGCACTGGCTTGCCAGTTTCGCCCTGCTGGCCCTTCGCCCGGAGCCCGGAAGCGCGTGACGGGCCGATTTTCCGGCTATGCGCCGCCGGCCGCCCTGACAGCGCCGGAGATCTGCTTGACCAGCCGTGACACCAGGGCCTCGTCATCGCCCTCGGCCATGACGCGGATAAGCGGTTCGGTGCCCGAGGCGCGGACCAGAACCCGGCCGCCGCCATTCAGCGTCTGCTCGGCCTCAGCGATCGCCGACTGGACAGCCGCGTTCTTCAGGGGTTCGGCCCCGCGATTGAACCGGACATTCTCGAGCAACTGAGGCACGGGCTCGAACTGCCGCGCCAGGGCGCTCATCGGTTTGCTGGACTGCACCATGACGGCCAGCACCTGAAGCGCCGCGATCAGGCCATCGCCCGTGGTGGAAAAGTCCGACAGGATCACGTGGCCCGACTGTTCGCCGCCGAGGTTGAAACCGCCGGAGCGCATCCGCTCCATCACATAGCGATCGCCGACCCCGGTCCGCTCCAGGGTCAGGCCCCGGTTGGAAAGGAACCGTTCAAGGCCCAGGTTGGACATGACGGTGGCCACCACGCCGCCGCCGGTCAGCCGCTGGTCCTCCGCCCAGGCGCCAGCGATCACAGCCATGATCTGATCGCCATCAACGATCTGTCCGCCCTCGTCACAGATCGACACCCGGTCCGCATCGCCGTCCAGGGCGATGCCGATGTCGGCCCGGTATTCCTTGACCGCCGCCGCCATGGCCGAGGGATGGGTCGAGCCACACTGATCATTGATGTTGAAGCCGTTGGGTGAAACCCCCAGCTCGATAACCTCGGCGCCCAGTTCATAGAGGACACTCGGGGCGACCTTGTATGCCGCCCCATTGGCGCAATCGATGACCACCCTCAGCCCATTGAGGCTCAGGCTCTTGGGGAACGTCGCCTTGACGATCTCGACATAGCGGGCCTGGGCGTCGTCGACGCGAAGCACCCGTCCCAGTTCCCGCGACCCGACCAGGCCGTCCTGCAGGCCCTCGTCCATATGGGCCTCGATCTCGGCCTCGCGACGATCCGACAGCTTGTAGCCGTCCGGTCCGAACAGCTTGATGCCGTTGTCATGAAAGGCGTTGTGGGAGGCGCTGATCATGACCCCGAGGTCTGCCCGCATCGACCGGGTCATCATGGCGACGCCCGGGGTCGGAAGGGGACCAAACAGGCGCACATCCATCCCCATGCTGGTGAACCCGGCGACCAGGGCCGGCTCGATCATGTAGCCGGACAGGCGGGTATCCTTGCCGATGACCACCAGATGACGGCGGTCCGCCTCGGTCCGGAACAGCTTGCCGGCCGCCAGCCCGACGCGCAAAGCCACTTCCGCCGTCATGGGATGGCTGTTGGCCAGGCCCCGGATGCCGTCCGTGCCGAAATATGTGCGCTTGGCCATCAACGATCTCCCCAGAAGCGAACCCGCGATTTGGCATCCCGTCGCCGACATCGCCAGACAAGAAAGTCTTCAAACTGTTTCGGCATATTCAACCCCTGAACACGCAACAGTTTGCAACGCATTTTCATGCGGCCTGCAGACTGCCGGGTGCTAGAGCGCTTTCGCCAGTCGCGCGAGCGTAGGGCCAGTCTCGAAACAGTCGGTGAATCAAACCATGTGCGGCATCATTGGCATCGTCGGCAAATCTTCCGTGTCCGCCCGCCTGGTCGAGAGCCTGAAGCGGCTGGAATACCGGGGCTATGACTCGGCCGGCATCGCCGCCGTCGTCGAAGGGCAGGTCGAGCGCCGCCGGGCCAAGGGCAAGATAAGGGCCCTCGAAGACGTGCTGGCCGAGTTGCCGATCGAGTCGACCGTTGGCATCGGCCACACCCGCTGGGCGACCCATGGCGTTCCCTCGGTGCCCAATGCTCACCCCCAGACGGCAGGCCGGGTCACCCTGGTCCATAACGGCATCATCGAGAACTTCTCGGAGCTGAAGTCCGAACTGATGGCTGCCGGACGGCAGTTCGAAAGCGACACCGACACGGAAGTGATCGCCCAGCTGATCGATCAGCGCCTTCAGGCCGGCGACACGCCGCTCGCGGCCTTGAAGACCACTCTTGACCGGCTGACCGGCGCCTATGCCCTGGCCATCCTGATCCAGGGGGAAGACCGCCTGATTCTGGGCGCTCGCCGGGGCAGTCCGCTGGTCGTCGGCGAGGGCCAGGGCGAGATGTTCCTGGGCAGCGACGCCCTGGCCGTCGGCCCCTTCACCAACCGGGTGATCTATCTGGAAGAAGGCGATTATGTCGCCATCGACGACGCCGGGTCCCGGATCTTCGACCAGTCCGGCGCCGCCGTCGAGCGGCCGGTCAGGATTGTCTCTGCGGCGACGGCGCTGGTCGACAAGGGCAATCATCGCCACTTCATGGTCAAGGAAATCTATGAGCAGCCCGACGCCTGCCAGCACACCCTGACCGCCTATCTTGACCCCGTTCATGGACGGGTCCGGGCCCCGGGGGGCGTGGACTTCGCCAAGGTCGAACGGCTCCAGATCATCGCTTGCGGCACGGCCTTCTATGCCGGGATGATCGCCCGCTACCTGTTCGAACGCCTTGCCGGCCTGCCCTGCGACGTCGAGATCGCCTCGGAATTCCGCTATCGCGACCCGGCGGTCACCCCCGGGACCCTGGCCCTGGCCGTCAGCCAGTCCGGCGAAACCGCCGACACCCTGGCGGCCCTGCGCTGGTGCAAGGCCAGGGGCCTGACCACCGCCGCCATTGTCAATGCCCATGAAAGCACGATGGCCCGGGAGGCCGATGTTCTGTGGCCGACCCATGCCGGTCCGGAAATCGGGGTTGCCTCGACCAAGGCCTTCACCAGCCAGTTGACTGCGCTTACGGCTCTCGCCGTCGCCGCCGCAGCAGCCCGTGGCCGGATCGACGCTGCGGAAGAATCACGCCTGGCCAGAATCCTTCTGGAAGCGCCGCGCCTTGTCGGCCAGGCCCTGGAGGTCGAGGCCGCTGTGACGGCCCTGGCGCCCAAGATCGCCCGGGCCAGGGACGTCCTCTATCTGGGCCGCGGCGCCATGTCGCCCCTGGCCTATGAGGGGGCCCTGAAGCTGAAGGAAATCAGCTATATCCATGCCGAGGGCTATGCCGCTGGCGAGCTGAAACATGGCCCCATCGCGCTTGTGGACGAAGCCACGCCGATCATTGTTGTCGCCCCCACGGACAGTCTTTTCGACAAGACTCTGGCCAATGTCAGCGAGGTGGTGGCCCGGGGCGGCAAGGTTGTGCTGATCACTGACCAGGCCGGCGCCGCCCATGCGCCCGATACGGTGGAACTGATTGTCGGTCCGACCTGTGATCCCCTGATCGCGCCTCTGGTCTATGCCGTGCCTATCCAGCTTCTGGCCTATCACGTCGCCGTCCAGAAGGGCGCGGACGTCGATCAGCCGCGCAATCTGGCCAAGTCGGTCACGGTCGAGTAGAGGGCAAGGGCTCAGGGCGTTGAAGCCTCTTCGCCCCCTCCCCAGCTCGTTCGGTGAACCATGAAACCAGTTCGCAAGGCGGTCCTCCCCGTCGCCGGCCTCGGCACCCGCGTCCTTCCCGGCGCCAAGACCACGCCCAAGGAAATGCTGAACATCGTGGACCGGCCGATCCTGTCCTATGTGATCGCCGAAGGGCGCGCCGCCGGGATCGAGCATTTCGTGTTCGTCACCGGACGCGGCAAGGACGCGATCGAATCCTACTTCGATCACCATCCCGAACTGGAAAGCCAGCTGGAGGCCAAGGGCAAGCTGGAGATGCTGGAAACCCTCCGCGCCGAACTGCCCCGTCCCGGCGAGATGAGCTTCGTGCGTCAGATGCAGCCCCTGGGTCTGGGTCACGCCGTCTGGTGCGCACGCGATATCATCGGCGATGAGCCTTTTGCCGTCATGCTGCCCGACATGTTGATGGACGCAGGGACCCCGGCCCTGGCCCAGGCCGTGGCCGCCCACCGCCAGGTCGGCGGAAACATCATCGTGGTCGAGCCCTGCCCGCCCGGCGAGGCCCACAAATACGGTGTCGTCGCCCTGGAGACCCAGGACGGCCGGCTCAACCGCATGACCGGCATGGTCGAGAAACCGCCCAAGGGAACCGAGCCATCCAACCTGTTCATTTCGGGTCGCTACATCCTGCAGCCCGAGATCTTCAACCTGCTGGGCGACCAGCAGAAGGGCGCCGGCGGCGAGATCCAGCTGACGGACGCCATGGCCCGGCTGATGGCCCTCGAACCCTTCCACGCTCTTGAATACGAAGGCGTCACCTATGACTGCGGCGACAAGATCGGCCTGCTGCGGGCCAATGTCGCCTATGCGCTGAAGCATCCTGAACTGGGTCCGGCAGCCCGCGAAGCCGTATCGGCCCTGCTGCGATAGAGGCTATCCTCTCGGCCTGGACCAGAACAGGCAGGACCGGTGCGAAAACTTTTGATCTTCGGCTATGGCTTCAGCGCCCGGGCCCTGGCCGACCAGCTGCGGCCCCAGGGCTGGACGATCGCGGCCACATCCCGCGACCCTGACCGGCTGGCCCGGATGCGGGCCGACAGGATTGCAGCCGTTGATCCCGCTGACCGGACAGCGCTCTCTTCTGAACTGAAGACCGCCCAGGCCATTCTGGTCACGGCGCCGCCGGGTCCGGGCGGTTGTCCGGGCCTCAATGCCCTGGTTCCAGCCCTGGCGGACGCCCGGGCCTTTCCGGACTGGATCGGCTACCTTTCAACCACAGGCGTCTATGGCGACCGGGACGGTCGCTGGGCCTTCGAAAGTTCGCCGCTGGCCGCCCGCAGCCCGGAGGCTGCCCGAAGGGTCTCGGCCGAGCGGGATTGGCTGGATGTCGGGCGGGGCATGGGGCTGACGGTGCAGATCTTCCGGCTTCCCGGAATCTATGGTCCCGGACGTTCCGCCCTTGACCGGATTGCTGACGCCTCGGGGCGAAACATCGTCAAGCCCGGTCAGGTCTTCAGCCGTATCCACGTGGACGACATCGCAGGTGGTCTCGCCGCGTCCCTGGCCCGGCCGCGGCCCGGCGGCATCTATAACCTGACCGATGATGAGCCGGCGCCGTCCCACGTCGTCAACGCCTGGGCTGCCCGGCTGCTGGGCCTCGAACCGCCGGCCCTGACCGTCTGGGATCCAGACAGCCTGCCGCCGGCGGCGCGACGCTTCTGGTCGGAGAACAAGCGGGTCTCCAACGCGCTTGCCAAGGCGGAACTGGGCTGGCTGCCAGCCTTTCCGACCTATCGGGAGGGACTGGCGGCGATCCTGGAGGCGCAACGCCATTCGCAGAAGCGCAAGGCCGACTAAAGGTCGCAGACCTCCTGAACCGCCAGGATCAGCCTGGCTATGTCTTCAGGCCGGGACAGCCGATGGTCCCCGTCCTTGATCAGGCTGAACACCAGATCCTGCGTGGTCAGGGCCTGGGCCAGTTTCAGGGCGTGGCCCCAGGGCACGTCCGGGTCCTGTCCTCCCTGCAGAATGCGCAC
>CAMAVA010000136.1 GCA_945861515.1 Brevundimonas vancanneytii
AGAAGGCTGAAGGCATAACGTCCGTCGCCTTCGCCAAGCTGCACAAGTTTTGGGTCCAGAGCGTCGGCTCGCAGCACCGCGACAAACATGTCATCGACGAAAATCTCGACGTCGAAGCGCAGGGATCGGTCTGCGCGATCCGTGACCCATCCACGCAAAACGGAGTCGCTATCCATTCTCACCCAGCCGCCGAACTGGGGGGTGCGCGTCACACCGGAAGGGGCGGAACTCTCGATAGGGACTGTCGCCCCGGCAGGAGAATTCGCCGCGGATTTGACAGAATCATCCTCGGGCGGGGTGCGGATCACGATCTAAACGTCTCGACCTGTTGAGGAGCACGGACTAGAAACCCATTGGGCCCGCCGTTATCAGTAAAGGTGCTGGGTCAAGTGCGCCAGTGAATGCTAGAGCGCCAGCTTGGCTGTTTCGAAGGGTCCGCCATAATGGGGCCTGTTGTACTGGGTTCACCCAGGGTCCGGATTGTCCGGAAGGGGTCAGCCCTTCGATCTTGAGTTCCGTCGGGAGATTTGGCGCTGAGTTACCGCCTCGAAGTTCAGTCCCGTGGCTTCTACTGTAACGCCCCGCCCCACGCTATGGACGGAGATGTAGAGGGGACGGTTTCATCCGCGCTCGGGGCCGGGCCCGGATCTCCGCCCGAGTTGCTATACTGGGATATGGATCTGTTTGACGGCAGCAAGCGGGTCGGAGAACTGTGCTTTGGCCGGGGCGGCCTAGATCCCCTTCTGATGGCGGATCACGACCTGTCAGACGCTTTGGCGATCAACGAGCATGCTTTGACCAACCTGGTTCGCGGTGGTTCCCTTACGGCGCCTCGCGATCTGTTTCGTGCAGCCAACCTGCTTCTCCGGTCCCCCGCCACACGAGGTCTCTATTGCCCGGGATTGCGTAGCCGATGCGATATCTCAAAAATCTCGCGCCGCGCCCCGACCGCCACGCAGAGCGCCAGCAGCGAAACCATATCCATCGCCCTGATCAGTTTGCTGGACGAAGACGGGATCGCAGCATTTCTGGACTCTCTTCTGACCCAGGAAACAAGTGCGAGGATCGAGATTGTCGTGCTGATCGGGGGTGCGGACAGCGGCTCCAACAAGCGGCGGGGCCAGACAGTCGATACCTGGGCCCAGGCTCACGGACGGTTCCGGGTTCGCCGATTTCTCATGTCGGGGGACTTTAGCCGAGCCTATCTGGCAAACACAGCCGCTGCCCTCGCCAATGGAGAGGTCCTTGTCCTGGCTGACCCATCCTGTCGTCCGCAGTCCGCCAGCCTGTTGCAGAATCTTGCAGACTGGTCGAACCGAGCCGACACAGCGACCGTAAGTCCCCGCATTGAAACGTCCGAGCGCCTGTTCGCTGCCGGACTTGCGTTGGCCGAAGCTCCGGACGGCCAAGTCAAGATTATACCAATGCAAGATGACATCCTTTGTGACGGTCCGAGGCTGTCGGCGGCGCCGTCTCCCTGGCTGTTCGCGGTGCGGAGACGGCAATGGATTGCCGCCGGCGGCGCGCCGGTTCAACAAGCCTTCCTATGGACTTCTGCGCTGGCTGGCGAATCAGGCCCCAAGGGCCGGCATGTAGTGCTGGGGTCAGAAACGGCGCTTTGGACTGGCGGAACGCTTCCAGACCCTTCTGGTCTGAACGGGATTGTTTCGGAGCGGCCAAGGCCTTCCTCATCGGCTGCATTGAGGTCCGGACAATTTCGGGGTCTTCGCCCTTCGCGCTGGTCAGCTTCGGCTCTCCCTTTAAGGCCTAGTCCGCCTGCCCTGACGGTCGCCCCTCCTCTTCAGAAAACATTTGCATTCAGCGATCCTGTACTGGAAGGACCCGGGGCCTTAAGGGTGCTCGTCTTCGCTGACGCCTACGGGCCTTCGCAATCGATCGCCTTTGTGGATGGACTGTCGGTCTCCCGAAAGCGGGGAGATGCCGCCGTCCGGATCTTTGCGGAAGAGAGCTTCGCTGGCAATTCCGAGCCACTGGACCTTCGGGTCGGCCGGGAGTTCGAGCGGTTTCGTCCGACCCAGGTGGTGCTGTCGCGTATGGCCGAACCTGAACTGTGGCGCGCCATACGGGATGCGGCTCGCTCGCGACAGATTCCTATTCTGTTTCACGTCGACGACGACCTGTTTGATCTGCCGGTTATCCTGGGAATGGATCGTTACCGCCTCGCCCGTCACCCTCGGCGACTTCATACGCTTCACGACGTGCTCAATGAGGCAGACCTTGTGATGGCGGCCACCCCAGCGCTGTCGGCCCGACTTTCCGAACTGGCGAATCATGGGCGGATTACCAGTATGCCGATTGGATCTGCGGGCGCGCCACCGCAACGGCGCTCAACCAGACTGTCAGGCGGTAGCTTGATGCTGGGCTATATGGGATCGGCGTCACATAGCCATGATCTGGAGTTGATCGCTCCGGCTTTGAACCGCATCCTCAAGGAGTATCCCGAGGTTGACCTCACACTGTTCGGTTCGATTGGGAAACAGCCTGCCGCCAAGCTCATCAAGGGGCGCCTGAAGTTGCAGCCTGGGGTATTTGGAGACTATTTAGCCTTCCGTAGGCGACTGGCGGCGCTCAATTTTGACATCGGTTTGGCTCCCCTCCGGGATATACCCTTCAATCGGGTCAAGACAGCCACCAAGTGGGTGGAGTATGCGGAAGCGGGAGTACCGGTTCTGGCCTCGGATATCGAGCCCTACCGGCCGATCGCCGCAGCGGGGGCGCTGCTGTCCGTCAGACCGGGGCAATGGGAGGCCGCACTGCGCGACATGATAGAAAGTCAGAGACTGCGGGCCGAACTGGTCCGCGTCAGCGACGCCTTGCTGGCTCGGGACTTCGCCTGGGAGCGGCTCGAAGCCGGGGTATTGAAAATACTTAGACTGGCCCGGGCCAGAAAAATGGGCGCCTGAATGTCCAGTCGCTCTGGAAACAAGCCGGCACAATCGTCGCGGAATGAGAGTCTTGAGCGACTGCGCACAGAACTCGCGGCCAAGACGGCCGAGGCGGAATGGCTCAGAAGCCACTACGAACAGCATTTGCGCGAGGCGATGGTGAAGAATGAGATGCTGCGTTCGACGGCTGCAGCATCAGTCCCGGAGACCGCCGATCAGGCGGCGCGGGCTCGTGAATTGCGCCAGTTGAAGAAAGAAGTGGAGCGGTTGCAGGCGGCTGAAGGGCGATACTTGGACCGTATAGCGGAATTGAAAGAATCACTCGCGCATGACCGCTCCAGCCTGGGGCCCCGAAAATGAGGCCGGCTGAATCTGGACCGATGGTCAAAGCAGGCGCTGTCGCAGCAAAGCTTCTGGGCAGACTTGGCATTCGTTTGGGCCGCAATCGCATCGAGGGTTTCGTTGACCACGTCCGCGCCGGAGAGATCATCGGCTGGGCCTGTGACCCTGCGAGGCCCAATCGTCGAGTCCTGATCGTCGCTTCGGCCGAAGGAAAGGTTGTCGCCGAAGCTCTCGCCGATCTGCCTCGCAAAGACCTGATAAATCTGGGCAAGGGCGATGGACGACACGGCTTTCGTCTGCGGATTCCTGGCGATATGAGTGAGGCGGAAAGGCGGTCGATCCGGGTGGAGGCTTCGGCCCAACCGCGCAACGTCCTTCTGCAGCGCGGCGTCGTCAGCTTTGTCCCTCCGGCCGAGCCCATCGAGGCGGAAACCCACTCCGCTGGCGTAAACATCCAGGCCGGTTTTCTTGAACGTTGGTCCGGTGCGGACATCAGCGGCTGGGCATGCGATCCAGCCAATCCGACAGCTTCGATCCAGGTCGATGTCTTCGATGGCGAGAAGTTCCTGGGATCTGCGCCCTGCGACCAGGACCGCCCTCAACTGCAGAAATCAGGCGCCCCACAAGGCGCGAAAGGTTTTCTCTTTCAGCTTTCTGATCCGGCCAGCCTCGGCAGTGGCGAGGGACTTAGGATCCGGATAACCGGCTCTCGGATTGATCTTCGACGCAGCAAGAGCTTTCCGGGCAGAATGAGATCTCTTGAGGCGGACCCTGCGGAAGCGGGCTTTGCATTTGATGCAACGGAAATTGTGCCGGGCGAGGTTTCTCTCGACGATTCCGTGGTCACCGCCGTGCCCTCGGTTGAGGCCCGCAAAAAGGCGTCGGGAGTGGCGTTCCTGATTTGCGGCGAAGGGTCCGACACCATGGTCGCGACAACCCTTGCGAGTTGCAAGCGCCAGACCTGGACCGACACGGAATTCATGCGGGTCGAGCCCGGGGCGGCCGAAGAGCAGCGGCCAGGCCTCGAGTTACTTCTTGCGTCCAGATCAACAGCGGTCTTTCTGTATCCCGGACAGGAGATCGACCCAGATCTCGCCAAGGTGATTGCCCAGGCCCGCCGCCCATTTGATGTCTGCACCTGGAGTCTGGATCACAGAATGGCCTCCCGCGACCCGGACATCTCAGCCCTGCTGGGCGGAGGGTTCGCCGGAGCGCTTGCGATCCGGTGTAGCGCCCTGAATCATTTCGAAGGCGACTTGGCCGGCACGCTGACCCGCGGCGATCTTGGGGCCCTTGCAGGTTGGGCAGCCCGCAGCGGTCAAAGATGGACTAGTCTTGCGGGACAACTTTCGACGCCAGTTCCGGTCCGCCGCCATGACGCCCCCCTGGCCCCGGCTGCTGCGCCACAGCGGGTCACCCTTGCTGTGTGGAGCGGCTGGAAACAATCGGAAAGGGGTGCACTCCGCGCTCTTCTCTCGGGTTGCTCGGGACTCCAGGTCGAAGTTCTGGTTCCTTCTGGTGTTTCTGTAGAAGAGGTAGAGGCCCTGGCGCCCAATCATCTCGGCAGTCTGGCGATAAAGCGCATCGACCTGCCCCATGATCTGGGCGACGGATTGGTTTGGCGATTGATGTCCCAAGCGGCCACGGGCCAGGTGGTCGTGCTTTGCCACGGGGACGTGCGTCTCAAGCGGCCGGAAGCGCTATCGCAGATCTGCGCCTGGGCGATGGCTCCCCGCATCGGCGCTGTGACGATTGAAATTCAGAGCGCAAAGCGTGGGTCATTGGCTGGACTGGCCATCGTGAAGGGGGCGAATGGGCTTGAAGTCGTCAACGGAAACCAGGCCTCGGCCGGAGGGCATTCAAGGACAATCACAGCTGCGCCGGCAGCCTTCCTTGCCGTCTCGAGGGAGTCCTTGGTGGCGGCCGGTGGATTCGATAGTGAACGCTTGCCCCGAGCTCTGGCGGATGTCGATCTGTCCCTTAGGCTGCATCGCATCGGACGGGTCTCTATACTTCTGGCGGGAGCAGCCGCAATCGCAGATGACGAATTCGTGGCTCAATGGTCCCGTCAGTTCGTCGCCCCTGCAGACCAGTCAGTGCTGGGCGAAGACATGGCGGAGTTTCTCAGGATAGGGACACCGGCGCCCGGCAGCGAATCATCGGAGTGAGCAAACTGCGATTTCTCGCCTTGATCGATTTGATCCAGGATATTGATGTTTTGCTGCCGGTCCTGCTGGCCATTCGGAACAGACCTGGATGGACCGTCTCTGTCTGGGTATCCCACTGGTTGGACCGAGCCTCTCCCAGGGTGCGCCTTCTACTCAAGTCCCATCGGTTCCCAACTGTTTCCGTTCGGCGTCAGATGCTGATCCAGGGAGGCGGCCCTAAACTGTCCGGCCATGATGTGTTGCTGACCGCGTCTGAAAGTACGGCCGCGGCGCATGCCGCAGGACATGCACTCGCGTTGAGAGCCAGGCAATGCGGCCTACACACGGCAACATTGCAGCATGGCCTGGAGAATGTCGGCCTTAGTCCAGGACAGGATGGAAACTGGGAAAGGTTCGGATCTGCAACGATCTTCTGTTGGTTTGACCCAAGATACGCCGATCCTGAAATGCCAACCGCGACGCGCGCCCGTCTGGTCAGCATCGGGCGGCCGACAATGACCCGGGAACCCGTTCCGCCAAGGTTCGATCTGGGCGTTTTTGAAAACCTGCACTGGGATCGCTACAACGACGACAACCGATCGGACTTCATGCGCGGCCTGATCAATCTGACCGAACAACGACCCGACTTGAGAGTCTACGTACGGTCCCACCCGGCAGGCGGTTGGCTCGACAGCCTGTCCGAGTCGCTGAACCGGCGTTCGAATATCACGTTCTCGTCAGCTGAAGCGTCAAGACGGAGCCTCGATGGCGGGGCGGACGCTGTTGCGATGTCCCGGCGGATCATAACGACTCCCTCCACCATCGCCCTTGACGGGGCCATGGCCGGCCGTCCCGTCGCATTGGTAGGCCATGCTGGTTCAGCCTATGCGCCCCTAACCGTGCTGAGGCGATCGGATGACTGGCTGGATTTCGCAGACGGCCACCTTGACGGAACCGGTGATCACAGTTTTCTGATCAGACACTTGGCGGCCGGTGACTGGCGCGAGGCCTTAACCGACCATCTTTCACAGGGTTTGAGCACCTGACATTTGCGACCATCCCGGCTATGGATGCAGTCGAAATTTTCCGAGATTTTCCATGACGGTCACGACAGAGCCGAACCGATCCTTTGCCGGGGCGCTGTCGGTCCAAATGCGGGTTATTGTCGCCCTCGTTCTACGTGAACTGGTGATGGAGCTGGGCCAGTCGCGCGCGGCTATTTTCTGGATGTTCTTCAGGCCAGCCATTCTGGTGGCGATGATGTATGCAATTTATAGCCTCAATCATTCATTGACGCCTCAAGGAATGCCGCTGATGGCCTTCTGCGCAACAGGCTGGGCAGCGTATTTCAGCTTCATGCGAACGATGGCTGATACTACCGGATCCGTTAAGGGGGGGGCTGGATTATTGATGTTTCCCCAAATGACTGCTCTGGATTTATTTCTTTCACAAACTGTAACGCAATGGTTCATATACAATTTCGTCTTTATAGGTCTGGTAGGGTTTTCAATGCTTGTGGAGAGGAGCCCATTGCCTGCCAATCCGCTTCAAGTAATGCTGGCTTACTGGGCTTGCGGTCTAGTCGGGGCATGCTTCGCTTTGATCATAAAATCTTTTGCTAGAATCGTGCCCGCGCTAGAGAATATTGTAATGCCGATTCGCCGATTGGGTCATTTTGTGAGCGGAGTGATTGTTTCTGGGGCCGATACCCCAAGCTTCTTGCTCCCTTATTTCAGCTGGAATCCGTTGTTTCATGCCATTGAATTGATGCGAGAGGCTTGGTGGCCCGCCTATGTTTCGCCCATTGCAGACGCTTGGTATGTCTTTCGTTGCCTTTTCTTTATGGCGGCCGTCGGATTGATCCTGGAGCGAGCAACCAGAAGGTTCTTGGAACCATGAGTTTGGAATGTATCGATGTTACAAAATCCTACGTGACCATGGGTCGAAGACACACGGTCTTCCAGAACCTGAATCTGTCTCTACCCAAAGGTATCAATGTGGGCCTGATCGGACCCAATGGTTCCGGAAAATCGACTCTGCTCAGGCTACTGGCCGGTGCAGACGTTCCGGACGAAGGTTATGTTGTTCGCAATACTCGTCTATCCTGGCCCCTGGGGTTTTCAGGCGGTTTCAGCCCACATCTTTCAGGCATTGCCAATGCGCGGTTTGCGGCCCGCATCTACAATCGCGATCCCAACCATGTCGCGGCCTTCACTGAGGAGTTCTCCGGACTCGGAGAGTTCATGAAATGGCCGCTCAAGGTTTGTTCTACGGGCATGCGGGCCCGGTTTGCCTTTGCCCTTTCCATGGCTATCGATTTCGAGACCATCCTGATCGATGAAATCCTGGGGGTCGGCGATGCTGATTTCCGTGCAAAGTGCACCGCAGCGCTGGAAGAGCGCCGTTCGCGGTCGGACATAATTCTGGTGTCTCATAACCTTAAGGATATCATTCGTTTGTGTGATCGCGTGGTTATTCTGGGTGGTCGCCAGCCGATCATTTCCGATGACGTCGTCAAGACGGTCAAGCGTTACAATCTGGCCCTGACCGGGTCTGCTGATGGGGTGGACTTTTAGGATGGCAACCCCTTTTCAGGATGTCACTGTAGCCGGTGGGACCAAGCCGCCAGTCCTTAATCTGCCAATCCGTGAACGCGCTCAGAGGTTGGCCGCCAAGCGGCCCTTCATCACCTTCATGCTGGTTGTGGCGCTTTTGTCTGGCTTCTATTACGGCGCCATCTCAACGCGGCTCTATGTGTCTGAAACCCGCTTTTCCATCCGCAGCAAGGAGGTAGCGGCTCCATCTGGACTGCTTGCCGGTCTGATGGGGGCACCGAGTGCTTTGAGCGACATCACGGCGGTTTCCGATTACATCCGGTCTCCGGACATGCTCAAGATTCTGGAGCAACGCCACAATTTGCGTGACCTCTATGCCCGACCCCGCTTAGATCTGCTCCAATGGCTTCCCAAGGGTAGTTCTGAGGAAGATTTTCTGGCGTTTTACAGACGCCACATCATCGTCAAGCTGGATCGCGAGGCCACTACGGTGATCGTTCAGGTGCGATCCTTCAACCCTGAATCCTCCGACCTCGTTGCCCGGTCGATTGTCGAACTCACCGGTGAATTCGTTGACGGCATGTCGCAGAAAATGCGGTCTGAAACCCTGAAGTCGGCAAAACTGGAACTCGACAAGGCCAATCGAGACGCGGACTCCGCGCGCCTCAAGGTCGCGACCTTTCGTGCTTCCGGATCAGACCTCGACCCGACACAGAGCGGAGCCATCGTTATTGGGGGAGTCGGCGCGATGGAATCCTCCGCCGCACAGACCCGGGCCGAACTGGCTGCCCTGATGACCTACAGCCAGCCTAGCGCCCCGGCCGTTCGACAACTACAGGCCCGTTTGGCGGCCATCAACACTCAGATCGCGAGCCTTCGCGCCCAGCAGAGCAATTCAGCGCCGCTGTCTCGGCAGGTTACCGACTTTGAAACCCTGCAGCTCGAAAGGGCCAACGCGGAAAAGACCCTGACCCTGGCCCAGACCGCCTTCGACCAGGCCCGGGCAACCGCTGAACAGCGAGAGAAATACGTGGTCAGCATCGTTAGCCCGAATCGCCCTGAGGCGCCGACCTATCCCAACCGGGTTCTGGAACTGATCACGGT
>CAMAVA010000137.1 GCA_945861515.1 Brevundimonas vancanneytii
AGACTGGACATTGGACCGAAGTCGCCTGGACCGCGTTACTCGTCAGCCCGAGTCAGGGGCGGCAAGCGATACTGTCCCAACAGGAGTTCGGCGCGGGGCAAATAGGCTCTCAGGGTCAGCCCGAACGGGCCGGCGGGGGCCGGCAGCCAATTGCTCTCGCGCGCGGCGCCCGGACTGTCATTGCCGATCCAGATGTCGAGGGAGCCGTCCTCCCCGTAGACTAGGCCAGACGAACGGTCCCCAATCAGGTATCGGTCGAGCGGATTTTCGGCGAAGAAGAACTGACCCTCCGGGGTGGGCTCATAGAGGCTCAGGGACCAGAAGCCGTCGACCGGGATCTGCCGGTCCGCTGGCAGATGCAGCCGCCAGGGCCGGGCGCCATCAAACAGCGGGCCATTTGGCCCAACAGCCCGCATGTACATCGCCTCTTCCGGCGGCAGGGCGGCCAGTCCAACCAGGGCCACGACCGCGCGATAACCATAGGCCTGGCCAAAATTGCCAAGATTGGCGGCCGGATAGATCCAGCCATCGACCGGACGGTTGGCAGCTGCGCCGCCGACCTTGAACAGGGTCGACCGGGCCAGATCCAGGCCGTGCTGGATGGCTGCCCCTTCCTCTTCGGTGAACTGTTCGGGCCGGAAGCTGCCGGTCCCGATGCCAAGGGGGGCAATCCGCCGCACCAGGGCAAGATCGGTCACCGGCGGGGGATTGGCGGCCATAATCCTATCCACACTTTCCAGGTACTCGGCCCAGGGCGCAGTGCGGTGCGCCGGCTTCACCACGGCCGGTCCCTCCGGACCCTGCAAGGACAATCCGGACTGAACAGCCCTGACGGCGTCGAGGTCTTCGGCGCCATCCACCAGGATCCGCGCCAGCAGCCAGACCCCGTCGGTCGGGGACCGAATCACGCCCTCGCCGTTGGCGGCTTCGCCGGGGCCGACCAGCCTGAAGGTCCCGCCGTCCGGCCCAGTCGTGCGGCTGCCCAGGATGGCAAAGTTGTTGGTGTACATGTCCATCAGGGCGACAGACAGGTAGCGGTCGCCCGAGGCGGGGACGGTGAGCGTAATCGGCCCCTGGCTCAGATCCAGCTGGGCGCTGGAATAGAGGGTGTCATTGTTGGGCATGGTGACCAAGCGGTGAGCATGGGTCGCCAGATTGCGAACGTGGCGAAGGGTATTGAGCGGGCTTCCGCTAGCGGCCTCTCGGGACCGGGTCATGGCCATTTCGCTCAAGGGCAGCGTGAAGAACCAGGCCTCACGCGCAGCCTCCCGCAGGGCGTCGAGGCGGGAATGGGGGCTCTGGTTTGCGGTCATCGAACAACTCCGGTCGCTGAACAATCTCGCCCTTCCTTGGGGCCGGCTGCCTGCGATTGTCTATACGCTTGGGGAAAGATCGACGCAGCAGAGGGTATCGCCACCTCGGCGCAAGTTTTCTCGAGGCCGCCGCATTCTTGGCGATGCTGGGAGAACGCAGTCCCCGTTCAAGGGGCCGAAGTCAGGAGGCCCATCCCCATGAGCCAATTCCAAGCGCACGGCTTCGGCCAGACCCGGTTCGAGGGCGGCTGCGACGCCTTTTCCGCAAATCTGGCTCGGGGCGAGGATGTCGGGGCTTCCTTTTTCGCGACCCTTGAGTGCGAGACCGTCGTCCACCTGTCGGCAGGCTGGGCCCGATCAAGACCATGACTGCGCTGTGCGATGTTCCCTGAACAGCCGGACGCCCTTGCAGGTCTGGTTCTCGACAGGCTGACGCGGACCGTCTGACGTCCAGGATGGCTTCGCAAGCAGAACAGTCTTCCGCGCCGACCTCAGGACGCCTTGAGAAAGCCCCTGACCGCTTCCAGGAAATCGACGAAGTTTTCCCGACGGATATTGTGTCCTGCGCCCCGGATCTGGACAGCGGTCATGTTCGGATTGAGCGACCGCGCTTCCGCAGCGAGGGCCAGGGTCACGAGCCCGCCCAAGGCTGGATCGCCGTGGATAAGCAGGGTAGGCGCGGCTATCCTGGCGATGGCGGTCTGCCAGGCGGTCCGGTAGTGCGGCATCGCCTCGGGATCGACCTGGCGCTTGGAGGCCGCCCAGGCGGGGAATTCGTCATCATGCCAGCCGGGTGACGACTTTCGGCCGAGGGCTTCGATCTCCGCCAATGAGAGGCTACGGAAGGAGTCCAGGTGCTGGCGGAATTTCTGCTGACGAATCGCGATCGCCGCCTCGTCCGGCAGGGGCAGGAACGGAGGGTCCTCCAGAACCACCCTGCCCGGGATACCCGGCCAGGCGGCGGCGAAGTCCGCCGTGGCTCTCGCCCCTATGGAGTGGCCCATGACGATGGGCGAGCTTAGTCCCAGCTGTGCGATGGCCTCGGCGATATCCCTTGCCGGGTCGGGGTCAGGGCCGCCGGCCATGCGGGAACTGTCGCCATGGCCCCGGGCGTCCAGCATGATGACATCGAAGTCCGGCGCCAGGGCCTCTGCCAGCCGGCTCCAGCAGAGGCCGTTGTCGGTCAGTCCGTGCGACAGCACCAAGGCAGGGCCGCCGCCGCCCGTCCGGTGATAGGCCAGATGCCCGCCGGTCACCGCCAGGCGCCCCCGACTCCAGCCTGAAGAAGTCCTGCTGTTCACCATGCATAGGCCTCTGGCGCCGGGCCGCAGGGCGGGAAGATGGCGTCGATTGCAGAAAGCACCCCGCCATCGAGGTTGATGTCTGGCGCTGACAGGGCCGAGGTCAGCTGATCCATCCTGCGCGGCCCGATGATGGCGCATGTCACACCGCCCTGGTGCAGCAGCCAGGCCAGGGCCACGGCCCCCGGAGCCTGGCCAAGGCCCCGGCACAGGGCTTCGAACCGGGCGATCTGATCCGCCAGAAGCAAGGCTTTCTGTTGCGTTGCCAAGTTCTGGCGGCGACCTGACAGGTCTGAAGCGCCGCCTGCGAGAAGGCCCTCGGCGAGGGGGCTCCAGGCCAAAAGCCCGAGGCCATAGGCGCGGCAGGCGGGCAGGACCTCAAGCTCTGTCCGGCGCTCGATCAGATTGTACAGGGCCTGCTCGCAGACAAGGCCAAGCCGCCCGCGCGCCGCAGCCTGTTCGCTGGCCTGGGCGATCTTCCAGCCGGGAAAGTTGCTGGAGCCGACATAGGTGATCTTCCCCTGGCTGATCAGCAGATCTACGGCCTGCCAGATTTCCTCCATCGGCGCCGTCCGGTCGATGTGATGCATCTGATAGAGATCAATATGGTCGACCCGGAGCCGCTTGAGGCTGGCGTCGCAGGCCATGCGGATGTGGCGCGCCGAAAGCCCCCTGTCGTTCACGTCCGGCGACATGGGTTCATGCACCTTGGTGGCCAGGACGATCCTGTCCCGCCGGGCCGGTTCCTCCGCCAGCCAGTCCCCGATGATCGATTCGGTCGCCCCGACGCCGAGCTCGCCGCCGTACTGGTTGGCCGTGTCGATGAGATTGATCCCCTGGTCCAGCGCTTCGCTCAGCAGGCTGAAACTCTCGGCCCTGGGCGTGCGGGCGCCGAAGTTCATGGTCCCGAGGCAAAGCGCGCTGACCTTCAGGGCCGTGCGTCCCAGTTGGCGATACTTCACGGCGTGGCTCCAATCGCGGGGTTCATGGCGCCCGCAGGGTGGCGCCCGTGACCAGGGTTTCACTGGAATCAGCCACGCAGAACCGCGCCAGATGACGAGCCTGATCCGAAAGGGCCTGGAAGTCACGATAGCTGATCCCCGGGACCATCGGCTCGCGGAACCAGGGTGCGTAGAATTCAAGGTTGGGGATGGCGCGGACCCGGTCGGAAATGTTGGGGGTGCCGCCATGCCATGCCCGGACATCGCGCACCATGATGGCGCCGGCCGGGGCTGGACAGACCGTGCTCAGCCGCATCCATTCAGGCTCATCAGCCAGACCCGGGATCGAGGCGCGGGACTTCTGGGTGCCCGGAATCTGCCGGGTCGGTCCGTTCAGCCTTGTGACGTCCTGGGGCAGGAAGTTCACACAGACATAGGGACAGGGCAGATCACGGATGGTCATGCCGCCCTGCGGGTCATGAAAGGCGCTGAACGGTGTCCTGGCCGGGCTCTGCCAGTCCCGGATATCCGAATGGAGCGGCTGATATTCCACAGCGCCGGGCAGGCAGAAGTCACCGCTGGCGGCTCGCAGGGCGAAGTCGGGAGAGCCAAAGATGGCGGTGACCACCTGGGTGACCAGGGGAATTTCCAGCAGCATCTGCCATTCCGGCCGGTGGAGCTGGCTGCGGGTCAGGCTGGAGCCGCCGAAGGAATAGCGGTGAGACCCCCTGTTGCCCGCCCTCCCCTCGTCCAGCGCCAGGATCTCGGCGATCACGGCATGGCAGCCTGAGGCGAGAATCTCGATCTGCTCACTGTTCAGAACATTGGCGATGACCACAAAGCCATCCCGCCGGAACAGGGCGGCAGCGTGATCAATGTCTGCAGGTTCCAGAATCTCCAGGCCCTTCATGCCGTTAAGGGCCTCCAGATGGGCGCGAAGGGCCGCCACCTGCGGAGTGTCCAGCATCCGGTCGGTCATGCGCTGTGGTAAGGTCTCGTAGAGTTTCATGGTTATACTTCCGCCAGTTCGCGGCCGGCCTCGCCTCTTCCGAGCGCCCTGGATATCTCCCGATGCCGCGCCCGGGTGATGTTATAGGACATGAAGATGAGCAGGGACGCCACAGCGACGACCGCCGCCGCCGGGCCCCAGATCACGACCAGCCAGACCTGCATGTCATGGGGCAGGACGGCGCCTACCGTCTGGCCGATGTCCTTGGGAAACCGTACCAGGTCGAGGGCAACGCCGGCCAGCATGACGCCGATCCCCGTCGCCGCCTTGCCGGCGAAGCCCAGGCCGGCGAAATACAGGCCCTCCCGCCGGCGTCCGAACAGATATTCATGCTCGTCGGCCGCGTCCGCCATCATCGATGGAAAGGCCACCGTCACAAGCCCTGTGCCGATGCCGGCCACAAACGAATTGATTTGCATTGGCAGAAGCGCCGCATCGCCGAGGGGAAGGTACAGCCCGCCCAGCATCGCCCCCTGGAGGACCAGCCAGTTACCGATCAGCAGGCCGAAACCGATCACGAGGACGATCTTCTTTTCCAGCATTTTCTGCAGGGCCGGGGCCGCCGTGACGCCAAGCAGGATGCCGAAGAGATAGGCATAGCCAATGAACTGGATCAGTTCGCTCTTCAGTCGCCAGACGAAGATGAAGGCATGATTGTTCAGGCTGGCGTTCAGCCCGAGGGCGGCGAACAGGACCACCGAGGACACAAACAGCAGCCGGAACGACCGGTTGCGAAAGATTTCCAGCACCTCGCCAGGCAGGCGCCTCCACATGGCCGAGGCGACGGCTTCCGGCTGCGGCAGGGCCGCCGCATAGCGCCAGACACCGAGGCAGCAGAGGGTCATGCATGTCAGAAGCAGCCCCGCCACGGTCCATCCAAATCCCGGATAGCCATCAGGGCGCTGCAGCCCTCCGGATGCGAAAAAGACCGAATAGCCGATGGCCATGATGGCCACGGCGGACAGGATTCCGGCGACGGCCCGGTACATGACCACGCTGGTCCGTTCGGCATAGTCGGTGGCCATTTCGGCGCCCAGAGCGATGTAGGGCACATTGAAGAACGAGATGGCGCTGCGGGCGGCGATCGACATGACCGTCAGCCAGCCAAACAGGGCGATTCCCTCCAGACCGGCCGGCGGCGAAAACAGCAGTCCGACGGTAACGGCCACGAAGGGTGCAGAGACCAGCATCAAGGGCAGTCGCCGCCCCAACCGGGACTTCAGATTGTCGGACCAGGAGCCGACGAAGGGATCGACCAGCGCATCGAAGGCCAGGCTGACCGCCAGCGCTGCGCCAACCAGGGCGCCCGACAGTCCCAGAACGGCGGCATAGTAGAAGAAGATGAAGCCCATGGCGGTGTCGAAGCCGCCCGTCTGGGCTGACTGGCCCAGGCTGTAGGCCAGTTTGACCATTGTCGGGGGCCTGAGGGTCTGGGCGTCGCCCTTGCTTTTCGACGGTTCGGCAGTGGTCAAACGAATCTCCCAGGGACTTGGGGCGAAGCCCCCTCTGCGGCGGTGTTTCTGGTCAGCCCGCTTGCCGACTACCGTGCGCTGGTCAATCTTCGTGGAGATGGCTGCAGGGTCAAGACCGGGAATTTCTCGGGCCAGCAACGGCAGGCATGACGCGGCTATCAGATAGAAACACGCTATAAGTTTCTGAATTATCGGTCGTTATTCTGGCTCGATCGGCTCGATCAAAACGGAACTGGCCCCAGGATCGATGTACCCGGCGCAAGAAGCCAATCTACACAAGTCGACGACTGGAGAGCCCATTTCGAAGTCGGCCTCTCGTCTTGAAACTGGGCTTCGGCGTGCGCGGCCAGCCTGGAGGAACAAACAGCCGGGCCGCTGTTTCCTGGCTCGCCTCCCGCTGTTTCGGCATCCTTTTCGGCTCCTCCGCAAAGTTCCGAACCAGTCTCCGTACCGGCCGTCGCCGGATATGTTCAGTGCGGATTCGCTTTTCGAATCCGATGAGGTTCAGTCGTTCGAAAAGAGGAAGGCCAGCTGGTCTTGGACCGATCGGACAGGCCGGCCCGATCGTTCCGGGTCGACTTCAACGCACGATGTCGCTGACCACAGAGTGCAGTTCGTCATAGTGGTCGATCACCCGGTCGGCGCCGAGTTGCCATGCTGGACGGTCGGCATAGCCGAAACTGACAGCAACACAGGGAACCCTCGCAGCAACTGCTGTGTGGACATCAACGATCGAGTCCCCGACGAAGACTGCGGGCCCTCCGCCTGCAAGGCGGATGGCGTAGTGCAGGGGCGCAGGATCCGGCTTGCTGACCTTCAGAGTATCGCCGCCGACAATGGCCGCGAACCGGTTCTGCCAACCCAAGGCCTCGATCAGCCTCAAGGTGAGAGTCTCCGGCTTGTTTGTGCAGAGCGCCAGACTGACCCCCTGATCCGAGAGACGGTCCATGGCCGCTTCGAGCCCGTCATAGGGGCGGGTCAGGTCACAGATGTGCTCTTCATAGTGACGCATCAGAACCGGATAGGCGATTTCCATCAGACCCTGACTGGACCCGCCTGTAGCGGCTAACCCCTTGTCCAGGAGCGCCCTTGTTCCGTGGCCGATCATGGTTCGGACAGTCGAGAGGGATTGAGCCGGACGCCCGAGAAACTCGAGCGCGGCGTTCAAGGCGGCAGCGAGGTCCGGCATCGTATCTGCGATCGTGCCGTCCAGATCGAAGACGACGGTTTTGCTGAAAGGCCTGTTCATGGAGCGGAGTGGATCACGAGAGCCGGGCTTTGCCGCAATTCAAATTCTCCTGTCATTCACGATTTCCAAGCCGCGATTCACGACGGATCCTGAGAGACTGACCGGACGTCCATCGCTCGATAAAGCCCGGTTTGGACAGCCCCTCTCAAATCGATGGACAGGTTGAACTGACGGAACCGTTTGATGCCAACCCTTTCGGGCAGCGCACCGGCAACACTTTCGATTGGCCCTGGCCTCAAGGCAATGAGCCCCGTTCGGCGCGGACCATGTTCGCGGTGATCGGCCAGGATATCGCTTACAGGACGCTCAACCGATGCTATCCTTTTTCAGACAGGGTAACGAGGCCATGCGAACCCATCGCGCCTGGACCATCGACGGGGAGAATGCCATGAAAATCAGGTCGACTTGGGGGGCAACGGCTGCCGGCGCCATGGGCGCATTGGTTTTGTCTCTCGGCGGTCTTCCCGCCCAGGCCGCCAAGACTGCGAAGTCCGGGCGGGTGATTTCGCCGGCGAAGGTCAACGCTCTCATGACGTCTGCAAAGCTGAAGGTGCAGACCATGCAGCGCAGGGGCGACACCTATGTCGTCAAGGCCAGGGGCCTTAGCGGCAATGAAGTGGTCGTGGTGGTTGACGGCAGAAAGGGGGACATCATTGGCCTGGATGTCGTGAAATGGGCGCCTGGAGCCAAGCGGATCAAACGCGGATCACGCGGCAAGGCTTTCACAGGTGATGTCTACGAATTTGGCGTCACGCTGTCGGTTGCGGCGCTCGTCGGATGGACCCTGTACGATAATCGCTCCTGGGCTTCGACGGGCGTTGACTGGATCGAGGTCACCTATGAGCCCGTCACTTTTACCGAGGTTACCTACGAAACAACGATTATCGAAGAGTCCTATGAGGTCTACACTGAGGAATATTCTGAATCCTATGGTGTAGATCTCGAGGAAACCATAACGACCTACGAAGAAACCGAATCCTCCATTGAGGAGAGCATCGAAACCGAAGAGTTAATGGAAGCGGATAGCTCCGAGCAGGATGATGCCATGGAGGCAACATCTTCCGAAAGCGATGCAGCCGACGAAGACGAAGGTGACGAAGAGGACGATGACGACGACTCTTCGGACGACGATGTCGATGACCCGGACCAAAAGGCGTTTCGGTCGCTGACGGTGTGAATGCCACAGCAAAAAACCCGCGACGGACCGGAAGATATCGCACGCAGCGGAAATTTGCAGTCCAGGGCGCTTGCGCCGAAACCGGCCCCATCGTATAGGCCGCTTCCTTCCGAAACGGTGATCCTCGGTAGCTCAGTTGGTAGAGCAGTCGGCTGTTAACCGACTTGTCGCAGGTTCGAGTCCTGCCCGGGGAGCCATTCGTCAGACCGGCAGACATTGCTGCTTCCGCAGCCGGTCAGGCGGTCCTGTCGGCAGCCTCCTTCAAGATCCTCAGCAGCAGTTCAGCGACCTCTTCCTGCCCTTCTGGTCCGTCGATCAGGTCCTGCCGGACCTCCAG
>CAMAVA010000138.1 GCA_945861515.1 Brevundimonas vancanneytii
GGCCCGTCACGCCACCGGAGGCAGGCCGGGCGCCAGGTCGGCTTCCGCATCCCCGGCAACGGCGATCCGTTGCAGCCCTGGACGGTCCAGCACCGTGATGCGGCCATAGCCCGGCCGCACCAGGCCCCGTCCAGCCAGTTCAGCCAGCCGGACGTTCAGGGTCTTGCGGCTGACTCCGATCATTTCAGCCAGTTCGGCCTGGCCGACATCTATATCCGGACCCGCGCGCGACAGCATCAGCAGCCGGTTGGCCAGCAGGGCCCGGGGCGAAAGAGCCGTCCGCTCGGCCAGGGTCCGGACCATAACCTCGAGCTGGCGATAGATCAGCTGCGACAGATCCTGCCAGAGTGCCGGATGGTCGATGGCGACGGCCCGCAGCGCCCGGTCCGACAGGACAAAGACAAGGCTCTCGCCGGCGCTGATCGCGGTGACCAGACGCGGCCCGCCGCCGAACACCGCGCTCTGGCCGATGATCGATCCCGGCGGCAACAGGCCGATCAGGGCGGTGCGGCCGCCGGGCGCCCGGGCAAAGGTCCGCAAGGACCCTTCCAGAACCGCCAGCAATCCCGTCTCCTCGTCACCCTCGCCATGGGCCCAGATCCCGTCGGCAAGGGCCCGGATCTGGCCGGCCTGCAGCAGGGCCTGTCGCTGGGCGTGAGGCTGGCGGGCGAACCAGCCCAGGCCTTCAAGGCGCCTGAGCGCCGCAGGATCGCGAATTGACATGGCCAATTGTAACGTTGGTTACAATCAAAGCGCCAGAGCCATGGCTGACTGTCGATCAAACCGGAGGACTCGCCCATGACCCAGACCGTCCTGACAATCGACAAGCTTGCCGGCTGCGGCGCCATGGTCAGCGGCGTTGATCTGGCTTCGATCGATGGCGCAACCGCCGCTGCCCTGAAGACCGCCCTGTTCGATCATGGCGTCCTGTTTTTCCGGGGTCAGTCCCTGGATCGCCAGGCCCATCTGGACCTGGCCCGGCGTTTTGCCCCCATCGATGTGAACCGCTTCTTCCCAACCGACCCGGACTGGCCGGAAATCGCCAAGGTCGAGAAGGCCCCGGACCAGACCACCAATATCGGCGGCGGCTGGCATACCGATCACTCCTATGACGCCGAGCCAGCCCTTGGCTCCATCCTGGTGGCCCGCGACCTGCCGGCCAGCGGCGGCGACACCCTGTTTGCCGACATGTATGCGGCCTATGACGCCCTCAGTCCGGACATGAAATCCCGCCTGAAGGACCTGCGGGCCGTCCATGGTTCGGCCCATGTGTTCGGTGCGGGCGGCGCCTATACCAACACCGACCAGCAGGCCCTCAGCGGGTCCAGGGAAACGCCGGAAACCCTGCATCCGGTGATCATCCGCCATCCGGGCAGCGGCCGCCCCGCCCTCTATGTCAATCCGGCCTTCACCCTGCGCTTCGAAGGCATGAGCCGGGAAGACAGCCAGGCCCTGCTGTTCGAGCTCTATGCCCACGCCATCGACCCCTCGCGGGTCTATCGGCTTGTCTGGGAACCCGGCTCGGTCGCCATCTGGGACAACCGCGCCACCTGGCACTTTGCCCTGAACGACTATCATGGCCAGTATCGCCTGATGCACCGGGTCACCATGGCCGGCGAAGCCCTGCAGGCGGCTTGATCTGACGAAAAAGGCCCCCCGGCATTCGCCGAAGGGCCCATTTTCAGGTCGCCTTGCAGGCGATCAGGCGGCGCCGGCGCCGCCCTTCTTCTCGGCATAGATCAGCAGGGGCTGGGCCCGGCCTTCCACCACCTCGGCATTGACCACGACCTCTTCGACGCCCTCGTAGCTGGGCAGTTCGAACATGGTGTCGAGCAGGATGCCCTCCATGATCGAGCGCAGGCCGCGGGCGCCGGTGCGGCGGGTAATGGCCTTGCGGGCCACGGCCGCCAGGGCGTCGTCGGTGAACTTCAGGCCGATATTCTCCATCTCGAACAGTCGGCCATACTGCTTGATCAGGGCGTTCTTGGGCTCTGTCAGGATGGTCATCAGGGCCGCTTCATCCAGGTCTTCCAGGGTCGCGATGACCGGCAGACGACCGATGAATTCCGGGATCAGGCCAAAGCGCTGCAGATCGTCGGGCTCGACGCCCCGCAGGATGGCGCCGGTGCGGCGTTCGTCAGGGTCGGACACCTTTGCGCCGAACCCGATGGAGGTGCCCTGGCCGCGGCTGGAGATGATCTTTTCCAGCCCGGCAAAGGCGCCGCCGCAGATGAACAGGATATTGGCCGTGTCGACCTGCAGGAATTCCTGCTGCGGATGCTTGCGGCCGCCCTGGGGCGGCACGGACGCCACCGTGCCTTCCATGATCTTCAGCAGGGCCTGCTGAACGCCCTCGCCCGAGACGTCCCTGGTGATGGAGGGATTGTCGGACTTGCGGCTGATCTTGTCGATTTCATCGATATAGACGATGCCGCGCTGGGCCCGCTCGACATTGTAATCGGCCGCCTGAAGCAGTTTCAGGATGATGTTTTCGACATCTTCACCCACATAACCCGCTTCGGTCAGAGTCGTCGCGTCCGCCATGGTGAAAGGAACGTCGATGATCCGGGCCAGGGTCTGGGCCAGCAGGGTCTTGCCCGTGCCGGTCGGACCGACCAGCAGGATGTTGGATTTCGACAGCTCGATGTCGTTGTTCTTGGTCGCGTGATTGAGGCGCTTGTAATGGTTGTGAACAGCAACCGAGAGCACCTTCTTGGCGTGTTCCTGGCCGATGACATAGTCATCCAGGACTTCGCGAATTTCCTTGGGGGTCGGGACGCCATCCTTCGACTTGACGAAGGCGATCTTGTGTTCTTCGCGGATGATATCCATGCAGAGCTCGACGCATTCATCGCAGATGAACACAGTCGGACCGGCGATAAGCTTGCGCACCTCATGCTGGCTCTTTCCGCAGAAAGAGCAATACAGGGTGCTTTTTGAATCGCCGCTGGCGGCCTTTGTCATATCGTTTCTCACACTCCGGGGACGAATGATCTGTGATCAACGCCCCCTACCCGCGGACCGATCCTGCGAGTCGAAAACACAGGTTACATCAAGCGGGTTTTCCAAACCTTGACATTCCCCGATCCTGCGTCCGGCGGCAAGCGCTGCAATGACACAAAAATGCAGGAACACGCCTTGGGGGTGTCTGCTCTGGACCGGGCTGTCGTCAGAAGGCAGATGGTGCTGGACCTGCCACACCACAAGCGCCCGGGCCGGCAATAAACCTTGTCTTGAGACGAATCGTGTTCAAGACCTCCGGGTAAAACCAATAATGAGGACCCATGGCCCGCAAGGCTACGATGCTCGGAAGACTGTCCCTCGGCAGTCCGTCCATGACCGATCCCCTTGATGAACTGGGCCTGGTTGCGTTCGACTTTGACGGCACCCTGACGATTCGCGACACCTTCACGGCCTTTCTGGCCTGGCGGGCCGGCCCCGTCCGCTATGCCTTCGGCTGCCTCAAGCTTCTGCCGGCGGCGACGGCCTATCTGTTCAGCCGCAATGCCGGAAAGCTGAAGGCTGCCGCCGTGCGTGAGTTTCTCAAGGGCGCCAGGCTCGAGGACCTGCAGGAACAGTCCAGGCGATTCGCCGAAAAGAATTCCGGCCGGCTCATGCGTCCCGATGCCGTCGAAACCTGGCGGCGCTGGCGGTCCAAGGGCGCCCGGACCATCATCGTCACGGCCTCCCCGGATTTTGTCATCGCCCCCTTCGCCCGGGGTCTTGGCGCCGACGGCCTGATCGGCACCGAACTGGCGTTTGACGCCGAGGGCCGGGCGATCGGCGTGCTGTCAGGCCTCAACTGCCGCGGCCCCGAAAAGGTCCGGCGGCTGCGCGAGGTCTATGGCGAGGATATCCGGCTGATGGCCGCCTATGGCGACACGGACGGCGACACCGACATGCTCAAGCTGGCTGAAGAGCCCGGGTACCGGATCTTTCGCGGCAAGCCGTGACATGCGCCATGCGACGGCAAAGGCGCTCGACGCGCTGGAGCCCCTGCTCCAGGCAATCCGCCAGTTGCCAGGCCTGAAGGAGACGTCCCGGGGCGTCTTCTATCGGAAAGGCCGCGCCTTCCTGCATTTTCACGAAGACCCCGCAGGGCTCTTTGCAGACGTCAGGATCGGCGCCGATTTTCAGAGGCGCTGCGTCAACGCCCCTGAATATCGCCTGGCCCTGACGGCGGAGATCACGGCCTGGCTGGAGGCCTAGGCCGCCGCTTCAGCCCCATCGCGGGTTTCGTAGACATGGTCGACCAGACCCCAGGCCTTGGCTTCTTCCGCACTCATGAAGTGGTCGCGGTCCAGGGTGGTCTCGACCTCTTCATAGGTCCGGCCGCAGTGCTTCACATAGATCTCGTTGAGGCGCTGCTTGGTTTTCAGGATGTCCTCGGCGTGACGCATGATATCGGACGCCTGGCCGCGGAAACCACCGCTGGGCTGGTGCACCATGATCCGGGCGTTGGGCAGGGAAATCCGCTGGCCCGCCGCGCCGGCGCAGAGCAACAGCGAGCCCATGGAGGCCGCCATGCCCATGCAGAGGGTGGTCACCGGGCTCTTGATGTACTGCATGGTGTCATAGATCGCCAGGCCACTGGTCACCACGCCGCCGGGCGAGTTGATGTACATCTGAATTTCCTTCTTGGGATTTTCAGATTCCAGGAACAGCAGCTGCGAGCAGATCAGGGCGGACATGCCATCCTCGACCGGACCGGTCAGGAAGATGATCCGCTCCTTGAGCAGGCGGGAGAAAATGTCGAAGGCGCGCTCGCCCCGGCTGGTCTGTTCGACCACCATGGGGACGAGATTCATCGCGGTATGCATGTAGTCGTTCATCGCTTGGCTCCCGGTTTCGCACTGCGTGTCGCGAATCGAGCCGCGCCGACGCTCTTGGTCTTGGATATCGGGCGCGGGTTAACAGGATGCAAGGGCGCGGGCGTTCGGCCGCACCTTCCAACGGAAAACGGCCGCCCCTTTCGGAGCGGCCGTCGTTCTTGGCATGGAAGGCGGAATCAGTAGCCTTCGGGCATGTCGTCTTCGGCTTCCAGCTCGGCCTTGCTGACCGGCTTGTCCTCGATGGCCGCCTTGCCGAAGATCAGCTCGACAACCTTGTCCTCGTACAGCGGCGCCCGCAGCTGGGCCGAGGCCTGCGGGTTCTGGCGGAGCAGATCGAAGGCCTGCTGGGGCTGCATGCCATACTGCTGGGCCATGGCCATGGCTTCGCGCTGCAGGGCCTGGGACAGCTCCTGGTCGCTGACCGTCACATTGTTGATCCGGCCGATTTCCGCCAGGACCAGACCCAGGCGCACGCGGCGCTCGGCGATCTTGCGGTACTCGGACTTCAGCTCGTCCTCGGACTTGCCGGCGTCTTCGTCAGGCAGGTTGTCGCTGGTCTTGTCCTGCTGGACCTGGGCCCAGATACCCTCGAACTCGGCCTCGACCATGCGCGGCGGCAGGGGGAACTCGTGGCCCTTGTCCAGCTGGTCAAGCAGGGCGCGCTTCAGCTTGAAGCGCGAGGCGCGGCCATACTGGTCGGCCAGGTTCTTGCTCAGCACGTCCTTCAGGGTGGCCAGGTCGCTGAGGCCCAGGCGCGTGGCCAGCTCGTCATCGATGGCCGATTCCTTGGGGGCCCGGACCTCGTGAACCTTGACGGCGAACTCGGCGACCTTGCCGGCCAGATTGGCGGCCTGGTAATTTTCCGGGAAGGTGACGGTGACCGTCACGTCGGAGCCGGGCTTGGCGCCGATCAGCTGGTCTTCAAAGCCGGGGATGAACTGCCCCGAGCCCAGGACCAGCTCGGACCCTTCGGCCTTGCCGCCATCGAACGGCACGCCGTCGATGCTGCCCAAAAAGTCGATCAGCAGCTGGTCGTCTGCCTTGGCCTTGGGGGCCTTGCCAGTGCGCGGCTCGTAGGTGCGGGCCTGCTTGGCCAGTTCGGTCAGGGCTTCATCGACCTCTTCATCGGTCTGGGTATAGACGGGCCGGGTCAGGCTGAGGCCCGAGACATCGATCGGCTCGAAGTCAGGCATGACCTCGACGGCCAGATCATAGGTCAGGTCGGTCCCGCCGGCGACCACGGCGTCCATGTCGGAGGACGGCGTCAGGTCGGGCTGGGCGGCCGGGCGCAGGCGGTTGTCGTCCAGCACCTTCTGGGTGGTTTCGTTAAGGGTCTGTTCGATGACCTCGCCCATCAGGGCCTTGCCATAGACGCGGCGCACATGGGCGGCCGGCACCTTGCCCGGGCGGAAACCCTTGATGTTCATCTGGGGCGTGATCTCCTTGATCCTCGCTTCCAGACGCGCCGCCAGCTCACCGGCCGGGACGGTCACACCATAGACCTTGCTCAGGCCTTCTCCGGATTTTTCAACGATCTGCATGGCCAGTCTTTACATTCGGGACGCGCGGACAATCAGCCGCCTGTGGGTCCGCTTTGGAGTGGAACGGGGCGCGCAGACCGGGGCCGACGTGGCTCAGGCCTGCGCGAAGCGGCGGCCCTTATGTCATGGTGACCCCGCAGGGCCAAGCCCCAAGACAAAGGCGACCGGTCTGGGGTGGTGCGGATGAGAGGACTCGAACCTCCACGCCTCTCGGCGCTGGAACCTAAATCCAGTGCGTCTACCAGTTCCGCCACATCCGCAGGTTCGAACGCCCTGTATCTTTCAAGCCCCGGCGCGTCGAGGGTGTTTGCGCCGGGGGAAGCGACCGCGATCATCCAGGGGAGTTCCGGCCGCCGCCATGGGATAATCACCGGCGCCGCTTCGAAACCCACGGAGAGCCCATGTCCCGCGCTGTCCCGCCACTGGAAAAAGCGGACAAAACGTCCTTCGCGTCGTTGCCGAAACCTGTGACCGCCCCGACAACGACGTTACCGAAAGCCGTCACCCCCCTGACAAGGCCCGGCAGGGAGCCCATGTCCCGCCCTGCCGCGCCGATGAAAACGCCCGACCAGATGCCGGACAAATCGGGACCGAAATCGGCGACCACCCGGACAACAGCAGGACCGGAACCGGCGACCACCCGGACAAGAACCGGACAGAAAGCCACCTCTGCGACAGGACGGACTCCACGCCAACAGGGTGGAAGAAAGCGGTGGGTCGAGGCCAAGGCGCGCCATAAGGCGCATGAATTCAGGAACTTGTCCGAATATCCAGGTGAAACCATGGCTGCGGCCAACCCGCCACCACACCCCGCGACGGCGGCTGAAATTTCCGAATCCGTTTTCTTGAGTGCATTTATTGCTCGCAAAGACCCAGAACCGGATTGCGACAGACATACGCCCCTCCGCTTCTCTCGGGCGGGTCTCCCCGCCCCGTCCTCAGCCTCGCCGGCCGGAAGACGCCGCGGCGAACAGACGGGACAGGGTCGCTGGGGCCAGTCCCGGCAGGTCCTCGGCGATCAGGCCGGGACCAAACCGGGCGGCGCAGTCGCTATGGATCCAGACGGCGGCGCAGGCGGCGGAAAAGCTCTCCATCCCTTGCGCGATCAGTCCGGCGACGAAACCGGCCAGGACATCACCGGACCCCGCCGTGGCCAGCCAGGGACTGCCGTTCAGATTGACCGCCGTGCGACCGTCAGGACTGGCAATGACGGTGTCGGCGCCCTTCAGGATCACCACGGCGCCAGCCCGCCTCGCCGCCTCCGCGGCCGCCGCGATACGCTGGGGGGACGCCGCCATCAGGCCGGGGAAGATCCGCTCGAACTCCCCCGGATGCGGTGTCAGCACATCATCCTTGTCCAGCACGGCAAAAAGATCGTCCGGACGGTCGGCAAACACAGTCAGGGCGTCCGCGTCCACGACCAGGGCCGCACCGGTCGCAGTCAGGGCAAACAGGTTGGCGCGGGTCAGGGCCGTGACGCCGGCGGCCGGGCCGATCACGGCAGCGTCCGTCGAGGCGGCCAGCTGGATCAGCTCGGCGTCGGAGTCGAAGGTCGACAGCATCACGGCCTCCAGGGCCGGAGCATAAACCGGCGCCGCCGCGGGCGAACTGAGCACCGTGACCAGGCCGGCGCCGATACGCAGGCCCGCCCTGGCCGCCAACCGGGCGGCCCCGGTCCGATAGGCGTCCCCGCCCACGACCGCCAGACGGCCGCGCCGGTGCTTGTGGCTGGCCGCCTCAGGCCAGGGCAGCCGCGCCTGCCAGAGCTCTGGATCGTTCTCCACCAGCCCGGTGGAAACCTCGGACAGGCCGATATCGGCCAGGACCACGTCTCCACAGGCCGACCGGCCGGGCTCCAGCACATGGCCGATCTTGCGGCGGTGGAAGGTGACGGTCAGGTCGGCCCGGAAGGCGGTTTCCCCGACAACTCGGCCAGTATCGCTATCGATGCCGCTGGGAAGGTCAATGGAAACCACCGTTTGGGCCACGGCCGCCCATTTTGCGGCAGCCACCGCCGCGCCCTCCAGGGGGCGGGTCAGTCCGGTCCCGAAGAGGGCGTCCACCACCAGATCGGCATGGGGCCCGGACCCGAGCTTGAAGGTGGTTCCATGCCAGCGGCCAGCCATCGCCCGGGCGTCCGAGGACACCGGCGGCGCCGAGGCCTCGACCCACACATTCCAGCCCCGGCGTTTGAGCAAGCGGGCCACGACATAGCCGTCGCCTCCGTTATTGCCCGGACCGCAGAGCACCGCGACCCGGCAGTGGCGGTGGCGACTGCGGATGGCGTCGACCACCGCTTCCCCTGCCCGCTCCATCAGGACGACGCCCGGCGTCCCGGCGGCGATCGCTGCGCCGTCCGCCGCCGCCATCTCCCGCGCGTTGAGAATTGCCCGCGCCGTCATGATCTGCCCCTACAACACCTG
>CAMAVA010000139.1 GCA_945861515.1 Brevundimonas vancanneytii
CTGCAGAATGGTGTCGGACTGGTGGACGCCAGCGCCCTGTCTCCCGACCACGCCGTAGCCTCCGAGCCTGGCGAAGCCTCCCGAATCGAAGTCCTGCGGGGCCCTTCAACCCTGGCCTATGGCGGCTCCGGCATTGGGGGCGTGGTCAACATCATCGACGACCGGATCCCTGGCCGTCGACCGGAAGCGCCCCTTGAAGGCCGGATCGCAGTCTCCGCCTCCAGCGTCGACTCCGGCCAGTCCATTAATGGCGGCCTGAAGTTCGCTGCGGGTCCCCTTGTGTTCGCCCTCGACGCCGTCCACCGCACCAGTGAGGACTACGAAGTTCCCGTGGCGCCCGTCAGCAAGCGCCTGACCAGGGCCGAGGGCCTGACGATCGACCCGGCGACGACCGTCAGGAATGCGGATGTGAGCCTGGATGCCTACGGCGCCGGCGTCTCCTATGTGGGCGAGGATGGCTATCTCGGCCTGTCGGTCAAGCAGACCGAAACCCGATATGGCGTGCCTCGCGCACAGATCTTCGCACCGATCGACCCTGCGGACGAAGGCCCGGTGGCCATCGACCTGACCCAGACCCGGTACGATCTGCGCGGCGAGGCCGGGATTGATTTTGGACCCTTCGAACGGATCCGCACCTCCGTCGGCTACGCCGACTATGAACATGCCGAGCTGGTGCTCGACGCTGGCGAAATCGGCACACTGTTCCTGTCCAATGGCGTTGAGGGCCGGCTTGAACTGGTCCAGAAGGAAACCGGGCACTGGAAAGGCGCCGTCGGTTTTCAGGCCCTGACTCGTGATTTCGAAGCCATCGGCGACGAGGCCTTCGTGCCAGGCACGACCGTATCGGAACTTGGGCTTTTCACACTTCAGAGGCTGGACCTGGGCGGCTGGGGTTTCGATGGCGGCCTGCGGGTCGACCAGCGAACGATCGAGGCGGAGCTCAAGGGACGTGCGGCCAGCCCCCCGGCGGCGTCTTACGGCCTCGACTGGACCACAGCCCCATACCAACTCGATTTCACCAATGTTTCCGCATCTCTGGGCGTCTTCTGGGAGCCGGCCGAAGGTCATTTCTATGCCCTGACCCTGGCCAGCAACAGTCGGGCGCCGACCGAGGCGGAACTGTTTTCCGATGGGCCCCATCCGGGGACCGGCGGCTTTGAACTGGGCGATCCCGCCCTCGATTCGGAAACCGTCATCAGCCTTGAAGCAACCGGACGCTGGTCCTTCGGGGCTTTGGGGGCAGAAGCCCATGTCTGGGCGGCGTCCTATGATGGTTTCATTGAACAGGCCCCGGATGGCCAGGTCGAGGACGGCCTGAAGGTCTTCCGGTACTTCCAGACCGGCGCTGACTTCTATGGCTTCGAGGCGGAAGGTAGCTATGATCTGTGGGCGGATGGGGGCCGCGCCCTGACCTTCGAGGCCGCGGCCGACTATGTGCATGGCGATACCGATGCCGGCGCACCCTCGAGGATACCTCCCTGGTCGGTGACGTCGCGCCTGGTCTGGAAAGGCGAGCGCCTGGAAACCCGGTTTGAACTGCGGCGGGTCGGGCAGCAGGACCGGGTATCGACCTTCGAACTCCCGACGGACGGCTATACGGTCGTCAACCTCTATGCCGATTTCAAGCCCTTCGGCGACCCTGCGCTGCGGGTGTTTGTCGATGGACGAAACCTCACCGACGCCGAAATCCGCGAACACGCCTCCTTCCTGAAGGATGTCGCACCGGCGGCGGGCCGGTCCGTCAGAACCGGGATTGCCTGGCGGTTCTGACGGCCCAATCCAACGAAAGCCGCGCTACTCCGACAGGACCGTCTTGCCGTTCCGGACCACGGTCACGCCACGCTCCTTCACCCGGGCTTCGAACGAAATCACCGGGCCGTCCTTCCAGAGGTCCACAGCGATGGTCTCTCCCGGAAAGACCGGGGAGGAGAACCGCACCTGATGGCTCTTGATCCGGGACGGGTCGAAGTCGGCATAGGCCTGTAGAACCGCCCGGCAGGTGATGCCGTAGGTGCAGAGGCCATGCAGGATCGGCCGCGGAAAGCCGGCAGCCTTGGCGATGGCCGGATCCGAATGCAGGGGATTGCGGTCTCCCGACAGACGATAGACCAGGGCCTGATCCGGCCGGGTGGCGAATTCCACAGTCTGGTCGGGCGTGCGTTTTGGAACCTCGTGGGGTTCCGGCGCGCCTTCGGACGGGCCGCCAAAACCGCCGTCGCCCCTGGCGAAGGTGGAGCCGGTCAGGGTGGCGATCGCCTCGCCTGTCCTGGCGTCCTTCAGCACGGTTTCTGTGTAGATGACGGCGCCCTTGTCCTTGCCCTTGTCATAGGCCCCGATGATCTGGGCTTCGGCAGTGATCTCTGCCTCCGTCGGCAGGGTCTTGTGAAATTCGACCTTCTGTTCGCCATGAACCACCATCAGGAAGTTGATGCCCAGCTTGCCAAGGCCAGGACCGGCGCCCCAGGCGACGACGGTCGCCATGGTGGGCACTGCCTTCAGGCCGCTCTCATAGACGAAGGGCAGTTCCTCAAGATTCATGGGGTCGCCGCCCATGCCGATCCCCAGAGCGTAGAGCATGGTTTCCCGGTCGCCCCAGCTATAGGGTTGCGGTTCGCTCTTCAGATCGAGAATCTCGGGATAGGCAATGGGCACGGCGTAACCTCCTGTGTTCCGTTTGCCAGATTGAACCCCTTGGTCGGCCGCAGGGCAAGGGCGCCGGCGCCTTCCATTGCCCGGGCAAGCCGGATCGGCTAGAAGCGCCGCTCCATCCTTCCCGGCCGCCGCGCCGCCTGACTGTTCAGAGCCCCCTATGGAAACCACCCCCGTCTCTTCCGTCAGCCCGGTTGCTGGCAACGTCCTGTTCTACAGCTCGCCCGAGCCGCTGAGCCGCGAATTGCATGGCAAGCTGGGGGTCAAGCAACTGGCGGGTCCCTTCACCTTCGCCGCGCAGGGGCATGTCGTTCCCCTGACCGTCGCCGAATTCCAGTACGCGGCCCTGTCCTTCCCGATCATCTTTGCCGGCGACCTTCGCCAGCCCCTCGCAGTCCTGGGCGTCAATCCCGGCGAGAACCTGTTCGTCAGCGACGACGGCGTCTTCACCAACGGCGTCTATGTCCCGGCCTACATCCGGCGCTATCCCTTCGTTCTGGCCCAGGACGAGGCCCAGAACCGAATGATCGTCTGCATCGAGCGCCAGGCGGCGATGTTCGACGAAGCCGGCGGCGATGTGCCCCTGTTCGATGATAAGGGCGAGCCCAGCGCCTACACCCAGAACGCCATCAAGTTCTGTGAAGACTTCGAGGGCGAGCGCCGCCGCACCGAGTCCTTTGTCAATCTCATCAAGCAGCTGGATCTGCTTGAAACCAAGCAGGCCACCTTCACCCCGACCAATGCCGATGGCACCCAGGGCCAGCCCGTTGTCATGGCGGAATACTTCGCCGTCTCCGAAGACAAGCTGAAGACGCTTTCGCCGGAAAAGCTGGCCGAACTGCGGGACAATGGCGCGCTGGAGCGCATCTACAACCACATGACTTCTCTCGCTGGCTGGGACCGTCTGGTCGCCATCGCCAGCGAAAAGGTCGCCAAGGCCAACGCCTGAAGGTTGAAGGCCCCTGCGTCCATCCAGACGGAGGGGCCCCTTTCCTTATCTTGCGAACACGCTGCGTGTCAGGCAGCTGAAGACAAGCCGCCCTGCTTCGTCCAGCAGGTCGTGCTGGGCGATGACAACGCCCTTTCCGTCCCCGACAGGGTCCATGCCCATGACGGTCATCCGTCCCCGGAGCAGTTCACCGGCAGGCGGATTTCGCGCCCAGCGCAGGGCGTCGACGCCAAGCCTCTTGGTCTGGGCCCAGCGGTCGCCCGCCTCGATTTCCAGCCTTGACCAGATGGCATAGACCATGGCGTCCGGCGCCCCGCGTAACACCTCCCATCCCGGAGAAAAGGCCGCGATAAAGGCGTCCAGCGCCTTGGCGTCGACGGCGGCCACCCCCAGGGAATGAACCTGGCCAATCTGAAAATCGTCAAAGGACGCGGGCATCGGGCTCCTTAGGGTTCCGGCGAGATCTGAATCAGCAGTTTGCCGTCATGGTTGCCGGTGAAAAGCCGTTTGACGGCCTCCGCGGCATTTTCCAGGCCCTGCTCGACATGCGCCTTCCATTTGATCTGGCCGCTGGCGACCCAGGGGGCAAGTTCTGCAAAGGCTTCACCGGCCCGGGGCAGGTAGTCGATCACGATGAAGCCCTTGATCAGGATGCGGCGCATCAGAACCCGGGCGAAATCGCTGGGCCCGGGAATGGCCCCGGTTGCGTTATAGGTGCTGATCATGCCGCAGAGGGGCATGCGGCTGAAATTGTTCATCCGGGCGATGACGGCGTCCATGATCTCGCCGCCAACGTTCTCGAAATTGACGTCCACCCCGTTGGGGCACAGCCGGTCGAGGGCCGCGCCAACATCCTCATTCTTGTAGTCGATGGCGCCGTCAAAGCCCAGTTCGCCGGTCAGCCAGGCGCATTTGTCTGGGCCGCCGGCAATACCGATTACCCGCGCCCCCTTGAGCTTGGCGATTTGCCCGACGATGGACCCAACGGCGCCGGCGGCCGCAGACACCACCACGGTCTCCCCGGCCTGCGGCTTGCCGATATCCATCAGGCCGAACCAGGCAGTCAGGCCGGTCGCGCCCAGCACGCTCATGAACGCGGTCATGGGGACGCCCGGGATCTGCGGCACGGGACTGGCCATGAAATCTGGCGCGATCGAATAGGCCTGCCAGCCGGACAGGCCCGGATTGACCAGATCGCCGACCTTGTAGCGCTCCGAACGACTGGCCTCGACCACGCCAATGGTGCCGCCGCGCATGACATCGCCGATCTGCACCGGCGGCAGATACTGGTCCTGGTCGCTCATCCAGATCCGGTTGGTCGGGTCCAGCGACAGATAGATGTTGCGGATGAGGATCTCGCCGTCTTCCAGATCACGCACCGGGGCCTCGCGAAATTCGAGGTCTCCGGGGGCGATCTCGCCTTCAGGGCGGCGTTTGAGGATCCATTGGCGATTCGTCAGCATGGCGCGTTTCCCTTTTTGGGGATGATGGCGCTTGGCGGCGGGATGTCGAGGGGGACGTTGCGGCGCCCGCAGTTGCTCCGTCTCGTTCTGGGCCGTCGCCGGACGGACTGGTCCTCAGGACCGGCGCGCGCCATATAGCCGCCATGCGATTTTTCCTGACGGCGCTCGCCAGCCTGTTCCTGCTCGTCGGCCCCGCCCGCGCGGCCCCGGTGGATACCGGCCATCTGGAAGCGGAACTGATCGCCCAGGAGTCGTCTGTCGCGCCGGGCGGGACGACCTATGTCGCCCTGCGGCAGAAGATCGACAAGGGCTGGCACACCTACTGGCGCAATCCAGGTGACAGTGGCGAGGCCACGAAGCTGGTCTGGACCCTGCCCGCCGGCTGGCAGGCCGGAGATATCGTCTGGCCGGCGCCCCGGCGTCTGCCCTTCGGACCCCTGACCAACTATGGCTATTCCGGTACCGTAATCCTTCCGGTTCCGGTAACCGTGCCTGTCGATGCCGTACCCGGCTCGAACGTGACTTTGAGCGCCCGGGCCTGGTTTCTGGTCTGCGAAAAAATCTGCATCCCCGAGGAAGCCAGCCTGTCTCTGACCCTGAGGGTGGCCAATGGCGCCCCGAAGACCGACTCCCGATGGGGCTCTGTCGTGGCAGAGGCCCTGGCCAGGGCGCCCAAGCCGGCTGGCCTCAAGGCAGCCTATCAGTGGAGCGCCAGCCGGCTGACCCTGGCGGTCACCGGAGCGCCACTGAAAGGGGCTCAGCTGTCAGATGCCTATTTCTATCCGTTTGAAGCCGTCTGGATCGAACATGCCGGGGCACAGACTGTGGATCGGGGGCCCGAGGGCCTCACCCTGACCCTGCCCCGTGGATATCTTTTTGAGACCGGCCGTCCGCCAGCCGCGCTTTCCGGCGTTCTTGTGCTCGGGGATGCCGCCTTCGAAGTGACGGCGCCGGCCGGCCCGCCTCCGCCGGGCGCCGGTGGACTGGGTCCGCCGCAGGCTGAACCAGCGCAATCGAGCGGCATGTCCCTGGCGCTCGCCATGGGTTTTGCACTGCTGGGCGGTTTGATCCTTAATCTGATGCCCTGTGTCTTTCCTGTTCTGTCCATGAAGGCCGCCGCCCTCGCGGGTCAGGCCCATGACCGGAACGCCGCCCGGTCCCAGGGACTGGCCTATGGGGCAGGGGTGCTGACCACCTTTTTTCTGCTGGCGGGCGTAGTGATCGGTCTGAAGCTGGCAGGCTCCGCCGTCGGCTGGGGCTTTCAACTCCAGTCACCGCCGGTCGTCGCGGTGCTGGCGCTGCTCATGCTGGCAGTCGCCTTGAACATGTCAGGCCTGTTCGAAATGGGAACGCGCCTCCAGGGCTCCGGCCAGGGTCTGGTCGGCCGGGGCGGGCTTGTCGGGCCCTTCTTCACGGGCGCCCTGGCCGTTGTGGTCGCCAGTCCCTGCACCGCGCCCTTCATGGGCCCGGCCATGGGATTTGCCCTCTCCCAGTCGCCGATGGTGATTCTGGCAGTCTTCGCGGCCCTGGCGGCCGGATTTGCAGCGCCCTTTGTGCTTCTTGCCTTTGCGCCGGCCCTGTTGTCGCGGCTGCCTCGTCCCGGCGCCTGGATGGACACCCTGCGCAAGGCCCTCGCTTTTCCGATGTATGGCGCCGCGGCCTGGCTGGTCTGGGTGCTGGCCCAGCAGACCGATGCAGGGGGCCTTGCGGCGGTCCTGGCCGGTCTGGTTCTGACGGCCTTCTGTCTCTGGCTCCTGGGGGTCTTCCAGAAGGGCGGCAAGGCCTGGGTGCTGTGGACCGCCCTGGCGGGACTGGTTCTGGCCCTGGTGACCGCCGTCATTCTGCCGCGTTCGGCGCCGGTGGCGGACCAGGCCAGCGCACGATCCGGTGAAACGGCAAATGTCCCCTATGAGTCCTGGAGCCCCGAACGCCTGGCGGCCCTGCGCGCCGAGGGCCGTCCGGTCCTCGTCAATTTCACGGCAGCCTGGTGTGTGACCTGCCAGGTCAACGAAAAGGTGGCGCTTTCAACACCGCAGGTGGCTGAGGCGCTGCAGTCCAGTCGCGCCGTCTACCTGAAGGCGGACTGGACTCGGCGCGACGCGACGATTGCCGCGGCCCTGGCCGAACATGGCCGGGCCGGCGTTCCCCTCTATCTGCTCTATCGTCCAGGTATCGCTGCGCCGACGGTCCTGCCCCAGCTATTGACCCCTGGCATGGTCGCCGAAGCCCTGGCGGGTGCGGCCGTCAGACCTCCGGCGCCGGGGGCGCCGTGATGACCTCGACATTGTCGCGAAGGAGATAGCCGAGGTCGGTCAAGGCGGCGTCCCGTTTTGCGCCGTCAGGGCTGGATTCGACCGCCTTCAGCTTGATCGGCAGGTCTTCCGCGATGCCCCGAAGAATGCATTTGAGGTCGCCATCTGTGCCTCTTTGCGCCAGCAGCCGGTGGCCCTGCATGTCCAGGTCCGCCAGTTCGGTGATCCCGGCCCCGAGCTCGATCAGGGCGCCTGGCGGAATCGGTTTTCCCTTCAGCGCGGAAACCTTGCCATTGAGTCCCTGGGCCCGGCTGATGATTCCGGCAAACAGCGCTTCGCTGGCCAGGGCGGACTGAGATGTCGCAGACACGGTCAGAATCGCGCTTGGCGGCGCTACGGGCCCGCCCAGAGCAGCCAGCCAGATCATCGAAGCGGCGGCAATGGCGTCACAGGTCATGGTGATCCCTCGAATGGGGCGCTAGGAAGGAGAACCGACACCATGCGCCTGCATGGTAAATGCGCCTTTACCAGTGTTTCGAGTGAGCATGGCCCAAACCGCCGCCTGGACCGCCCTGAGAGCCGCCGCGACGCAGGATAGCGCCCGGTCCATCCGTTCCCTGTTTGACGAAGAACCTGACCGCCTCGACCGGCTGACGGTAGATGCCGCCGGACTGACCCTGGACCTGTCCAAGCAGCCCTGGAGCCTGGGGGGATTGTCAGTTGCCCTCGAGCTTGCCCGTGACGCTCGGGTCGAGTCAGCGCGCGATCGGTTGTTCGCCGGGGAAATCGTCAATGTCACGGAAGGCCGCCCGGCGCTGCATGTGGCGCTGAGGGCGCCGGATGGCGCCGATTGCCGGGCCAATGGCGAGCCGGTCTCGTCGGGTATCGAGGCTGTGCGTCTGGCCATGGAGGACTTCTCGGCCAGGATCCGGTCTGGCCAGACCGTCGGAGCGTCCGGCCGGCCCTTCAAGTCCGTCATCCATATCGGCATCGGCGGCTCTGACCTGGGGCCCCGGCTGGTCTGGGAGGCCCTTCGACCTCTTCAGCCTGACATCGAGCTGCGGTTCGCAGCGAATATCGACGGCGCAGAGCTGGCTGCTGCGGTCACCGGACTGGATGCGGAAGAGACTCTGGTGATCATCGTCTCCAAGACCTTCCGGACCCAGGAAACCCTGGCCAATGGTATCGCCGCCAAGGCCTGGCTCGAGGAAAGCCTCGGGGCCGGCAAGGCGGACAGTCATCTGGTGGCCGTCACCGCCAATCC
>CAMAVA010000140.1 GCA_945861515.1 Brevundimonas vancanneytii
AACCTGTTTCATCTGGGGCCTGGGCAGGTCGGTGAGGAAGCTCAGGGCCGGCCAGTCGAACAGGCCGAACATCGAGATCGGGTAGATCTTGATGAAGGGACTGGCCGACACAAAGATCCAGCCGGTCAGGGGCAGGCCGATCATCAGGATATAGAAGCCCCAGTGAACGACATGGGCCAGGGTCCGTTCCCAGGGCTTGAGATCGGAGGATATCGGCGGCGGCGGATTCATCAGCCGCCAGGCCAGCCGGACCAGGCTGAGCAGCAGTACACAGATCCCGAGGGTCTTGTGCCACTGCATCAGGCCGATCTTGGCGGCCCCCTTCAGTTCGTCGCTGTACCAGGCAACGCCGACATTGCCGATGATCAAGAGGGCAATCACCCAATGCAGTAGGATGGCGACAGTCGCATAGCGGGCGAGGGAAGAAGGGGTCTGGGTCATGGGCCTACTTTTTCAGGAACTCGACCTCAATGACCAGATCAATTTCATCGGCGACGAAATTGGACAGGTTTGTCGAGCCGAAGTCCGACCGCTTGATGGCCCCGGTGGCCGAAAAGCCCGATCGGGCGCCCAGCATGCCGGCCTCATAGCCGCGGAAGATCACATCCAGCGTGACGGGCCGGGTCACGCCGCGCAGGGTCAGGTCGCCCGCCATGGAGCCCGTGAAACCGTCCTCGTTCCGCTTGATCGCCGTGGAGACGAAGGTCGCGACGGGATTGGTCTTGCCGTCAAGGAATTGGTCGGCGAACTTGGCGTCGACCTTGGCGTCGCCGGTGTCGACGGAATTGACGTCGATGGTCACGGTGACCTTGACCGCCTCGGGGGCCTTGGGGTCCCAGACATAGCTGGCGTCAAAGCTGTTGAACCGCATCGTATAGGCCGAAAGCCCCAGATGGCGGACTTTTGCCAGGACCGAGGCGTGGGTCTTTTCCAGGGCGTAGGTCCCTGCCGGCATCCTGGCCGGGTCCTGGGAAGGAGCGGCGGCGGCCGACCCGGCATACAATGCGGCCATCAGGGCCACGGCGGACATCAGGCGGTTCATCGGAATCTCCGAACTGTAATTGTTTCAGTTGCGGATGTAGGAGCCTCCGCCGGGGTTACAAGCGGCAGGACAGAATTTGTTCCCCGTCAAGAGATACTCCCCCAGAACCTCACCCGCGGTCTGGGGGAGCTTTCAGGCCCACAGCGGCTGGCTGAGGGGATGCCGGCGCCCCTAGAGTTGCGCCAGCATGTAGTCAGCAGCGCTGACCTTGAACTCACCGCCCTGTTCGACGTTCAGGGTCTGGACCACGCCGTCCTTGACCAGCATGGAATAGCGCTGCGAGCGCAGACCCATGCCGAACTTGCTGCCGTCCATCTCCAGGCCCAGCGCCTTGGTGAAGTCGCCATTGCCATCGGCCAGCATGATGATGTCGTCGCCGACGCCCTGGTCAGCGCCCCAGGCCTTCATCACGAAGACGTCGTTCACCGAGACGCAGGCGATGGTGTCGACGCCCTTGGCGCGGAAATCGGCCACATGTTCCTTGAAGCCGGGCACATGCTTGGCCGAGCAGGTGGGGGTAAAGGCGCCGGGAACGGCGAACAGGGCGACGGTCTTGCCCTTGAACAGCTCATCGCCGGTGATCGGCCGCGGGCCTTCGGCGCCGCTGGTCATGAACATGGCGTCCGGGAGGGTGTCGCCGACCTTGATTGTCATGGGGTCTCTTCCTGTTGCTTGGCGTCGCCCCCAGTGAGGCGATCAGGCCCCAGATAAGCGCCTGTCGGCGGCGCGCCAAGAGAGGCGACTTGAAACCGCCGTGATCCGGGACAATGTTGGAGACATGACCGCTCCCCTAGACCCCGACTTCCTGGCCGGACGGCTGCTGATCGCCATGCCGGGCATCGCCGACGAGCGGTTCGAGCGGGCGGTGATCTATGTCTGCGCCCATGATGACCAGCATGCCATGGGAATCACCCTGAACCGGCCGGTCGACGGCCTGACCATGCCCGACCTGCTCACCCGGCTGGGCGTGAAGGTCGGCGACAACAGCCGCGAGGACATCGTTCTGATGGGCGGTCCTGTCGAGCGGGAACGGGGGTTTGTCCTCCATACGGACGACTATGTCAGCCCGGCCGGCACCCTGCCGGTGGCCGCCGGCGTCGCCCTCACCACCTCGCGCGAGGTTCTCAACGCCCTGGCCGCGGATGGCGCGCCGCGCAAGGCCATCCTGGCCCTGGGCTATGCCGGCTGGGGCGCCGGCCAGCTGGAACAGGAGATGCGGGACAATATCTGGCTGGTCGGCGAGGCCGATCCCGGACTGATCTTTGGCGATGATCATGAACACAAGTGGTCCCGGGCCCTGGCGGGCCTGGGGGTCAGCGCCGATCACCTGTCGGCCCAGGCCGGCCGGGCCTGAGTGTCAGCCCTGCCTTCTGACCGGGGCGATACCGTCGACATAGCTTTCGTTCAGATAGACCTCGGCATCCTGGGGCGACAGGGGCGGCGCATAGCCAAAGCCCTGGCCATAGTCACAGCCGATCTCCAGCAGCAGGCTGGCCATCTGGCCGTTCTCGACCCCTTCGGCCACCACCTCCAGCTTGAGGTCCTGACCCAGCTTGACCACCGATTCGACGATCTTGGCCGAGCCTTCGTTGGCCCCCATGGTGCGGACGAAATAGCGGTCGATCTTCAGGGTGTCGAAGGGCAGGCGCGTCAGATAGCTGAGGGACGAGAACCCCGTGCCGAAGTCGTCCAGGGCCAGGCCCGCGCCGCCAGCCCGCAGGGCGCGAAGCACCACAGCCGCGCCTTCGGGATCGCGCATGATGTCGCTTTCGGTGATCTCCAGCTTGAGCGCGCCTTCGCGCAGCCGGTACTTGGCGATCAGTCCGGTGACATCGCTGACCAGATCCGGCCGATGAATCTCGCCGGTCGACAGATTGACGCTGACAGACAATTGCCAGGCGGGCGGATGAGCCGCCTGCCAGTCCGCCAGTTGCCGGGCCGAGGCGCGCAGCATCCGCTCGCCCAGCTCCTCCATCAGGCCCATCTCTTCGGCCAACGGCAGGAATTCGTCCGGCGGCAACAGGCCGCGCCGGGGGTGGCGCCAGCGGCAGAGGGCCTCGAAGCCCGACAGTTCGCCCGTGGCCAGTCGCACGACCGGCTGGAAGAAGGGCCCGATCTCGCCCCGGCCCAGGGCGCCCCGCAGGTCTGATTCCAGGGCCAGGCGAGACAGGCCGTCGCTTTCCATGGCCCGGCCATAGGCAGCCCCGCCGCCCCGGCCGCCGCCCTTGGCCGCCTCGACCGCCAGCTCTGCCCGGCGCAGCAGTTCTGCGGCGTCGGGCGCCGCCTCGCCGCCCTCGGCCTCGACGGCGCCGACCGCCAGGGTGGGATGGATGTCAAAGCCCGCGACCCGCAGGGGCCGCTCCAGCGCCTCGCGCATGCGCACGGCGGCCAGTTCGCCGACCCCATCGCCATGCGGGGTCAGGACCGCGAACTCGTCCTCGCCGATCCGGGCCATCAGGGCCTGACCGGAAAAGGCCGCCGCCAGACGGGCGCCCAGGGCCGACAGCACCAGGTCCGCCCGCTCATGGCCCAGCGCCTCGTTCAGCCGACGCAGCCGGTCCAGGTCGGCCACCACTAGGGTCCATGGGCCGGGGATCTGCAACCGCTCCCGCGCCCGGCTGACAAAGCTGCGCCGGTCCAGCAGGCCGGTCAGGGCGTCGGTCTCCGAGGCGGCAAAGGCGGTTTCGGGCGCCACCACGCCGGCGGCCCGGTCGCCCTCCTCCAGCCAGACCCCGCGCCAGACGCCGACCGCCCCGCTGCGCATGCGCAGCCGCAGGGCGACCTCGGTCAGGGGCGGTTGCTGCCGGAGCAGGTCCTCAGCCAGGCCCCGGTCCTGCGGTAGGACCAGGGCGCGCAGGGCGGCCGAGGCGCAGTCCGGCGCCAGAGGCCCCAGGCCCAGGGCCCGGGAGGCGCCGGTAAACCGAAGGCGATCCTCGCGGGGCGACCATGTCCACAGGGCGACGCCCGCCGCGCCCAACGCTTCCAGCGTCAGGGCGGCGTCCCATCCCTTGCGGTCACCATGTCCTAGCGCCATCTGGCGCGCCCCTGTGTTCAAGGCTCAACAGAGACCAAGGCTAGGGTGCTTCGCCGGCTTTTGCTCTGAAAATTTCCGCAAGGCCCCGGAATTGGGTCCGTAGACGGCTCAATCGGGACAGTCCTGCAGTCGCTCGCGGGAATTGAGGCCAAACAATCGATGGTCCCGCCACTGTCCATTGATCTTCAGATAGGCCCGGGCATAGCCCTCTTCGACAAAGCCGGCCTTCAGCAACAGGGCGGCCGAGGCGGCGTTCGTGGGAACACAGGCCGCCTCCAGCCGCGACAGGCTCAGGGTTCCAAAGGCGAACCGCGTCACCGCCCGCACGGCCGCCAGGGTAAAGCCGCGCCGGGCCGCCGAGGCCCCGCTCCAGTAGCCGATCACCCCGGTCTGGGTGACGCCGCGCCGGACATTGGACAGGGTGATGCCGCCGGTCAGGCCGCCGCCGACGGCGTCAAAGACAAAGAAGGGGTAGCTGAACCCCAGGTCCCTGTCCCGCTGCCAGCTGTCAAGCCGGCGGCGATAGGCCGTTCGACTGAGGTCGTCCCGGGCCCAGGTCGGCTCCCAGGGCTGCAGAAATCCCCGGGACGCCTCCCTCAGGGCGGCCCATTCGGCATAGTCCGCGCTGCGCGGCGGCCGCAGCCGCACAATCCCCCCGTCCAGACGGAAGGCCGAGTCCAGCGGGGTCCAGTCGATCAGCGCCATGGCTCGCTAGGGTGAAGCTGAAAACGCCGCCGTCAAGGGCGCAGGCGTTGCCAAGCCGCCCCCTAAAGCACCCACCCCGCCGCTGAAAGGTGCTCGCCCGCGATCAGCAGGGCGAAGTCGGCCAGGCCGTCGCCGTTGACGTCGACAGCCAGGGTGGTCTGCTGGGCGCCGGCGTCATAGGTCAGGCGCAGCTGGCCGGCGGCGCCGGTAAAGGCCGCCACCTGCAGGAAGCCCTGGTCGCCGGCGGTGTTTGTATCGGCGTCGAGGGCCGATAGGTTGATCCGGTCCTTGCCGCCCAGGTCGGTGATCAGGTCGCTGGCCGCAAGGGTGCTGTCGCTGAGGCTGGTATAGAGGAAGACGTCCTTGCCGACGCCGCCGGTGAGCTGGTCTGAACCGCCGCCGCCGGTGATCAGGTCATCGCCCCGTCCGCCGTTGAGCCCATTGGCCGACAGGTCGCCGGTCAGGCTGTCGCCGAACTTCGAACCCAGCAGGGTCTCGATGCCGGTCAGGCTGTCGGTCTCGAGGCCGAGGATCGCGGTTCCCAGGCCCAGGTCCGCCACCACGGCGCTGCTGGCGCCGCTGTAGTCGGCCGTATCTAGGCCTGCGCCGCCATTCAAGGTATCGTTGCCAAGGCCCCCGACCAGAACGTTGTCGCCGCCATCGCCGGTCAGGCTGTCATTGAAGTCCGAGCCGATGATGTTCTCGAAGCCCAGCAGCTGGTCGGTCCCGGCCCCGCCCGTGGCCTGGCCCGCCAGCAGGCTGACGGTCACGGCAGAGGCGGCGCCTGCATAGGAGACGGTGTCGATCCCCAGCCCGCCATTGAGGCTGTCATTGCCGGCCCCGCCGTTGATCTGGTTGACGCCCTTGTCGCCGGTCAGGACATCGTCGAAGTCCGAGCCGATCAGGTCCTCGATCTTGATCAGGGTGTCATTGCCCTGGGCCCCGCTGGAGGTCCCGGACAGCAGACTGACCGTCACCCCGCCCCCGGCAATCGCGCCCTTGTAGGAGGCGGTATCGCGGCCGATCCCGCCGTCGATCCGGTCATTGCCGGCCCCGCCGATCAGCAGGTCATTGCCCAGCCCTCCGATCAGGCTGTCATCGTCGCCAAAGCCGCTGAGCTGGTCATCGCCATCGCCCCCGTCCAGGACGTTGACCCCGGTAAAGCCGGTCAGACGGTCGTTGAAGGCCGAGCCGGTTACATTCTCGATGCCGCTCAGGCTGTCCGCCCCGCCTCCGCCGGTGACCACGCCCGTCTTCAGGTCGACAATCACCCCGGCCAGGGCCGCGCCATAGTCCGCCGTATCCACCCCGCCGCCGCCGATCAGCTGATCCGCGCCCAGCCCGCCGATCAGCAGGTCATCCCCCAGCCCGCCATCCAGCCGGTTGGCGCCGGCGTCCCCGGTCAGGCTGTCGTTGAAATTGGAACCGATGAGGTTTTCGACGCTGGAGAGGGTGTCGGTTTCGTCGGGGCTGAAGCTGAATATCTGGGCCTTTATGCTGGTGCCGCTGGCGTCGCCAAGGGTGCCGCTCGAGTCTTGCCACGTCACGACAAAGCCACCGCCCGCCAGGCCGGTGACGTTGGGGTAATACTGATAGCCAGCCGTCTCAGTATTGACGAGAAACTCCTCGCCGATCCTGTCACCGGCGGCGTTGAACACCTGAGCCTTGATGCTGATTTCGCTGCTGTCGCCGAGGGTGCCGCTTCCATCGTTCCAGGTAACGACAAAGCCGCCGCCGACCAAGGCGGTGATGGTGGGGAAAAATTGAGAATCCAGAGTTTGGGTATTGACGAGAAACTCTACGCCGATCCTGGCGCCGCTAGAGTCGAATATCTGAGCCTTTACGCTGAGCCCGCTCCCGTCGCCCTTAGTGCTCTCGTCGAGCCAGGTCACCACAAAGCCCCCGTCATTCAGCCCGGTGATCGTTTGCTCGCGCTGGTAATCGGCGACTTGGGTGTTGACCAAAAACTCGCCGCCGACCCGTACCCCGCTAGCACCGAACACCTGAGCCTTGATGCTTCCAAAGCTGGCGTCGCCAAGGGTGCCGCTTACATCGGTCCAGGTAACGACAAAACCGCCGCCGACCAAGCCGGTGATGGTGGGGCTGAATTGCCATGAGGCTGTCTGGCTATTGATGAGAAATTCTTCACCAATCCTCACCCCGGCGGCGTCGAACATCTGTGCCTTGATACTGCTCAAGCTGGCGTCGCCAAGAGTTCTGCTTTCGTCCTGCCAACTCACGACGAAGCCGCCGCCCTCCAGACTGACGATACTGGGCTCACCCTGACTACCGGCGGTTTGGGTGTTGACCAAGAACTCGCCGCCAACCCTTAACCCGTCAGCATCGAACAGCTGAGCCTTGATACTGGTTCCGCTGTCGCCGAGGGTGCCGCTTCCATCGGTCCAGGTAACGACAAAGCCGCCGCCGACCAGGCCGGTGATGGTGGGGCTGTATTGGCCGTTAGCCGTCTGGGTGTTGACGAGAAACTCTTCGCCAATTCTTGACCCGTTGGCGTCAAACATTTGCGCCTTGATGCTCCATCCGCTGGAGTCGCCAAGGGTGCCGCTTCCATCGGTCCAGGCAACGACAAAGCCTCCGCCTGCCAAGCCGGTGATGACTGGTCTCACCTGGTTGTTGGCAGTCTCTGTGTTGACCAGGAATTCACCCTCGACCCTCGTCATACCGCCGGCCATCAGAACGGTCCCCACCGTCAGGTCCGCCGAGATGGCCGCCGTCGCCGCGCCATAGTCGGCCGTGTCCAGCCCATCTCCGCCGTTGAGACTATCATCGCCGCCGCCGCCGATCAGGACATCGTCGCCCTGGTCACCATAGATGATGTCGTCGCCCTCGCCGCCGCTGAGGACGTCATCGCCAACCGTCGCGCCGGTCAGGTCGTTGTAGCCGACGGGCGGGACCAGGCCGTCGCCGGCGCGGTGGATGAAGTCGGGGCCGGTCGTGCCGTTGACCAGGGCAAGGCCCGACGAGGATGCGGAAGGCGGTCCGGCAGGGCTGGCGGCCTTGTCCTCGTCATGCCACTCCGGGGCGTCCGAGCGCTGCAGGGCGTCCAGCGGAGCCAGTTGAGAGAACTGAAGAAGAGACATGAAGTCCTCACTACAAGAGGCTGAAATTGAAAGCTGGTCGAAGGCAGACAGGGTTGAGAGCGACAAACCCGCCTGCACGTCATCGAAAACTCGCACGGGTCCGCAGGATCGCTGTCGAGCAGGCCTGTCGCCCCCCCTAGAGCACCCACCCCGCCGTCATGCCGGTGACATCGCCGGTAAAGGCGATGATCAGGTCGGCCTTGGAGTCGCCGTTGATATCGGCCTGGAGCAGGCTCTGGCCGCTGACGGCGTCGAAGGTCAGGCTGTACTGGCCGGCGACGCCGCTGAAGGCGCCCACACGGACAAAGGCCTGGTCGCCGGCGGTGAGCGTGTCGGCGTCGATGGCGGACAGGTCCAGGGTATCCACCGCCGCCAGGTCGGTGATCAGGTCCCGGCCGCCCTTGTTGGAGTCGCCCACGCCCAGATAGACAAACCGGTCCTTGCCGGTTCCGCCGGTCAGGATGTCCGCACCGCTGCCGCCCGTCAGGCTGTCATTGCCAAGTCCGCCCTGCAGGGTATCTCCGCCGGCGCCACCCAGCAGGGTGTCGACCCCGTCGCCGCCATCGAGGCTGTCATCGCCTGCCCCGCCGGTCAGCAGGTTGGCCAGGGCGTTGCCTGTCAGGATGTCGTTGAAGCCCGAACCGGTCAGGTCCTCGATGCTGATCAGGGTATCCAGACCGGCGCCG
>CAMAVA010000141.1 GCA_945861515.1 Brevundimonas vancanneytii
CTTGCGACGGCGCTTGGGGGCCGGGGGCGAATCCCCGACCGTCAGCCGGGCGACCAGGGCGTCGAACACCTGGGTCACCTCATCCAGTGGCACCTCGCCGATGCAGCGGCATTGGGCCGAAAGGAATACCGCTGTGTCCTTGCATTCGCAGGGCGAACAGTCCTTCACCAGACTGACGCCCTGGCTTGTCGACCTCAGCGGCCCGCGGGTGCGCACATTGGTCGGGCCGAAGATGGCGATCAGCGGAACGCCGAGCGCATTGGCGATATTCATCACGCCGCTGTCGTTGGACACGAAATAGGAACAGGCCCGCATCTTTTCGGCCATTTCCTGGATCGAGCCGCCGGTCATGTTCTCCGTGCCCTCGACATACTCCCCTTCGGTGCCGAAGGACGCGACGCGGTACCCCTGTTTCTGGAGGCGGGCCGCGAGGGCGGAATAGTAGGGCCAGCGCTTGCTGACCCAGAAGCCGTCCTTTGAACCGCCATGGAAGCCGACAAGCTTGCCGGCCGGCCAGCTGTAGTCGAGTTCGCCGATATAGTAGCCGAGGATGTCGGCCTCTTCATAAGGGATACCAAGCAGTTCCTTGGCGGCTTCCAGATTGAACTGGGCCTCGTGAAACCGGTGGTCGGGCTTGAATTCGTCCCACTCGCGCGTCCAGACTACCCGCCTGGCGCGCAAAGGAAGGCGAGCCGCCCCGAAGCTGTGGGTAACGAAGATGGTGTCGTAACGGCGCGCCAGAGCATATTGGCGAAGGGAATAGACCGCATTCACATATCTGCTGTTCTGGAGCAGGAACAGGCTGTCGCTGTGATCTTCGGCCACGAGCAGATCGACACTATGGCCCAGATGTTCGGCAATCCTGCGGATCATCGGCGCGACATGGATCATGTTGCCGATGCCCGAGCCGATCCCGATCAGGATCGGGGAATCGGCCTGGCGGGCGACACTGAGGATGGCGTCCCGCTGGCTGGCATAGGAGTAGCGACGGGAGTTCTCGAAGGCCGCTTCGACCGCCGCGTCGTAGAATTCCGGCTCGCCATACAGACGGTCCAGAAGCCCCGCCCATTCGGATGCGTCTTCCGGCAGCACAAACCCGGACTTTTCGAGCAGAAAAGGCACGTTCCCGGACGTCGACCCGAGAACCGGCTTTCCGTAGCGATGGGCCTCGATACAGACGCGGCTGAAGGTCTCGATGAAGATGTAACTGGGAACAGCCACGACCTTGGCGTGGCTGTAGAGCCGGTCCATGTCGTCGGTTCTGGGCAGGATATGGATATTGGAGAGGTTGCGCTCCTCCGCCGCTGTCCGGGCCTCGCCACCGTTGGACTGGCTGGAGATGCAGACAAAATTGATCTCGGGCCGCAGGGCAGCGACATCCATGATCAGGCCATAGCCCTTGTCGATCTTGGAATTGACCAGCAACACATAGTCGGATGGAAGGTCCAGATCAGGCTTCATCACGCCGCTCCAGTTCTCGCGGAACAGAATAGATCACCGGACACCGCACCCCATAGACACTCTGAAGAATTGACCTTGTATACTGGGAGTTGGCATAGACGCTTGCCGCCCGGGACAGAATGTAGCGGAATTCCGCCCGGGCCACCGGCCGCCCCTCTTCGTCGAAATAGCCTTCGTCGCTGTCGCCGCCCAGGGCCTCGCGCCAGAAATGGACGCCATAGATGAAGGGGATGTTGGTATGGGCCAGGGCGTCAGCGACCGTGAAACCGAGACCGGAAATGACATGCACCAGCTTGGCGTCAGACTCCAGGAACAGCTTTCGCAGGGCGGCCGGGGTCTGTTCGACAAAGGCGAACCGAAATCCATCCGCCTCGCCTGAGGTCCCTACCAGTTCGGGACGGACGCCCACGATGATCGGGTCGTAACCCACGGATCGATAGTGCTCGGCCATGCTGGCGATGAACTGTTCGCCGCCACCAAACTTGAAGCTGCCGTGGCGTGACAGAACGATCGCCGTAGGCCGCCCCTTGGGTGCGGGCTTGACGCGCTGATAGGCTTTCTCGAATGCTGCCAGATCAGAGAGGTCCGGGCCGATCAGACCGCTTTCCAGCAGCTGGACGATCGCTTCGCGGCGCCACAGCTTGATCGTCGTGGCGCCTGCACGCCTGTATTCCACAAAGCCGGCGAAGGGGTCTACAGCCTCGGTCAGCTCGGACAGATCGATCCCGGCGGCCCGACCCTTGGTCAGCCGCAGCCAGTCGATCGAGCCCTCGGAAAGAAGCGCGCCCAGATTGGCCGCGTCTATGCCGGCCGGCGCCAGGGTTTCCCCGGGCTTGCCCAGTTCCCCCAGCGCCAGTTCGCCACTGGTCCGCAGGGTCAGGTCGCCGAAGGTCGGCGGCCGCAGGGTCGATTCGCCTTCATCAAGGAAGCGCAGGGCGCGGATCTGGAACCGCGCCGTCTGATCAAGCGGATCGAGCTTGATCACCGCCTGGGCAATCTGCAGAGCCTCGCTGATCCGGTTGAGGGCCACCAGATTCCGGCTCTTGAGCAGCATGACCGGAATTTCCTCCGGCTTCTCGGCCAGCAGCCTGTCAGCCAGCTCCACCGCCTCGGCATTGTGGCCCAGATCGTAAAGCAGACGGAGGAGATTGATGGCGCTCGAGTGGTTATGTTCCTGGGCCAGCGCCTCGCGCAGCAGGTCCGCCGCCTCGGCAATCATCGCCACACGTTCGCGAGGGGAACTCGCGTCTCGGGACGCCCTGCGCAGGGTGTTTGAAAGCTCTCGCTTGGTCCGGGCAGCATTGGGCAGGAGGCGCAGGGCCGCCCGGAAATGGGGGATGGCTTCCACGTGACGGGCCGCCCGGGCATGGGCCACGCCGCAATAATAGTGGAGTTCCTCGGCCGCCGGGAACAGGGCAGCGCCGACGGCGAGAATGCGCATGGCCGTCGCATGGTCATTGGTATAGAGCGCCGCCCGGCCGACCAGCATCAGCAGGCGTTCATATTCCTTGGACACGCCAATCAGCACGCGGTGGAAACTGACCAGGGAGTCCCAGTTCTTGGTGGCGAAATGGCCCCGGGCCCGGGACAGGACCTCGACGTTACGCAGCTCGCGCAACATCTTGGCCAGGGTATCGTCGTCCACCGACTTCATGAATTCCATGGCGGAGGCACGATCAATCTTGGCCACCTTGGGCACGGTCGGCGCCGGGGGCTTTTCTCCGACTATCCTCTGGACCAGTTCAAAGAACTCGGCGCCCAAGGGTCGGACAGCAATCAGGGAGCCGGGCTTCAGTTTCCAGGACGGATCGACCGGCACATCGAAGCCATAGTCGCCTGACCCGAGCTTCTGGTCCCGCAAATGCTTGCGGGACCGGTCCGCGACAAACTCGCCCTTCAGTTCACTGTCTATATAGAAGCCAAAGGCGAGATGCTCGCCAAGATTGCGCTTGTCGGCCAGCCAGCCGCGCACCACCTCGCCCGAATAGGGATAGATATTGCCGACATACTGGGGGACCCGACGGGTCGAGACGACGCTTGCGCTATCCACTGTAAAGCGTTTCCCCCGCTGCAAATCCCACCAGCGCGAACCTATATTGTTGCAACTCGAACTGCGCAACCGGCCATGTTCCATGGGGTGACGGGTTGATGCGCTGCTGCATCATTGACGATCAGGTTGCTTCGCACCAACGCTGAGGGCCGCATGGACCGCCGGAAAATCCAGATGAGCAAACTGCGGGAGGCGCGCGGCGAGACCTCCAGGTGCGATCCGTTCTGCAGGCAAGGACGGGTCGATGCGTGCGCCGCTGTCTGAGCCCTGATGCAGAAGCCGGATCCAGGCTTCAGGCCGGGACTCGACATGCACTGAAAATCGATCCGCCTTCACATGCGAGCCGCGATCAAAGATCGTCCGGGCGTCCGTCGACACCGTCGCCAGACCTATGGCGATATTGCGATAGACCCGTTCCTGCAGCAGGAAGTCGGCGCCGTCGGGTTGGAGATACAGCCCGCGCTCAAAGGTGATCATCCCGCCAGGGGGCGTCTGGGTCGCGGCGGCGGCGAGATTCTCTATGAAGTCGGGAGCCAGAGCGTCGTCGTCGTCAATCCGGAAGGTAACCAAGGGCCCTTCGCCGACGCCCACGCAGGCCCTGGCTGCGACACTGAGAGAACGCTCCGGCGGCGCCGTCTTGATGGTGAGGAACGGGCGGGTCTCGGCGAGTTTGCGCAGGCGACGCTTGAAGGGCTTCGGGATCAGCGTTGAAGTCAGGACGACCAGCCTGAAATCCTGACAGGTCTGTCCTTCGAAACACTTGAGAGGCATGGCTTCGAACAGGGCCATCCGCTGTTCCAGCCGCGCCGTATTGTGGATCAAGGCGACCGAATCCTCGAAGCTGCCCTCGCGGGTTTGGCGGAAACTGCTTCGATTGCGCTCTGTGACAAGGCTGAAGCGCATGAGGCCGACGATACGGGCTGCCATCATGCAAGCCGGCTCGGGAAGCCGGATGAGCGGGCAGACAGGCGTGAGGAAGGCGGAGACATCAACAATCCAGTGAGTTTTCCGAATGGCTGCTCGCGTTATTCGCCGCCCTTGTCACCTGCCAACGCGCGTTTTTCGGCAGGGCATTTGTCATCATGCGTAAAGACCTGCCCTTGTTCACTCACCCGTTCCGCCAAGGGGGACAACCGGGCCTCATCGTTCAACAGGTGGCCCAGGTAGTGGATTCGGAGTGAACTCCGCAGAACGGGCTTTGCCTTGGGATCATCTTCGTCCACGGGTGCGCCACAGGCGACCGTCCGGGTATTGGCGCTGTCATTGATTTGACCGGTCGCGGGATCAATCGCGGTAACCAGGCGGTCTGTGCCCTTTCTCAAGGCCGCCTCTACCCTGGCGCGCCAGGGAGAGGGCTTGAGAGTTGCGAAGTACCGCCCCAGCAACTCGAGCGAGACTCCTTGATAGCCGCTGTCAAACCCGCCCTTTTCGGGAAAGGCGCCATCGTCTGTCTGGCGCGCGAGAACCTCTTCCATCAAGGCCTGCGCCTTGGCAGCCAGGGCCTGGTCTCCGGTGACGATGGCCGTTTCCTGAAGCCCGGTCGCGACGACCATGAGCTGGTTGGTGTTTCTATTGCGCTTGAAATAAATGACGGTGTCCTGGGATTCCGCCATCCAGCGGGCAGATTTGTGGAGAGCCGGAATCAGGGCCTCGATACGCCTTCTCGTCGTCGCATCAACATCAGACTGCTGCAGAAGCAGCAGCGTCCGGGCGGCGGCTTCGATATAGACGGCCTTGGGGTGAAGAGAATTCTGCTTCTTTGTGGTTCCGCCGCGCTCATTGGGGAATGACCCCTGATCCCCGGCCTGCTGGAACCCCCACTCGAACGCCTTCAGTCCCTGGTCAAGCAACCGGTCTGCCTCCTGGCCCTCCGCCAGGAGGCCGGCCGCTACGATGAAGTAGGCCCGGCGCAGGCTTTCCACCGCCAGGGGCCCCTTGGGCCCATCGACGGTGTCCGGAAATGTGCCGTCGGCCTGCTGCTTGACGGTGTATCCTCGTCCCGTGGCCAGGTAGAGTTCGGCCGGTCGGGGTTTCTTCAGAAAGACGACCTCGGACTCTCTATAGCCTGCAGCCTCGACCTTCGACGCCCGGACCTGGGCCGCCTCGGGCGCTGAGGCGCCGCAGGCCGCCAACCAGAGCGCGGCGACGATCGATGCGCCCCTGCCGAAAGATGATGTCATCAGAGCCCGTCCTTGCTGCTGCTGTCGATCCGGCCGCTTGCCTGATCATGACTATAGCCGCGAAAGGAAGCCCCAATAAGACAAATCCTGATTTCAGGCGTCCGTTGATCGCCGTGCCAAACCACGGGCCAAAGCGCTGATCAGTCCTCGACGTCGGAACGGACCGGGCGATCCTGAAAGGCGGCAAACTTCTGTTCGACCAGTTCGAAATTGGGAAGATCCCGCCAGGCTGAAAGGTCACGATCAGTGAGATCCTGGGTTCGCTTCACGTCCTTGTCGAACTGCAGGCCCAAAGCTTCCACCTGCGACCGCTCGAACCTCGGAACCGCCTGCCCCTCGACAGAGGGTTTTCCAGACCGCAGGGTCAGATACTCTCCATCCCACGCCATTCTGAGCCCTTCATTCACAGGGGTGTCCTCTATGGCCTGGGGCGATATCTCGAGGAAATGGGCGGCCTGCCCATAGAAACGAGAGGCGCTTGCCAGCAGGTCGTCGAAAAACAGGACTTCCATATGTGGGAACCGGGACTGCCAGACCTTGAGACGTTTGGCGTAGAGGCTGCGGGAACTGTAGGCCTCGAACTTGTCGCCCCCGAGTGGTTCCGAACCTGTGACGCGGCCCCGTTTGTAATCATGGAGATAGTGGGAAAACAGCCTGTCCACCGGATGACGCAGACAGACCATGATCCGGGTCTCGGGACCCAGATGCCGTTCAATAAAGCCGATGGCCTTGTTGTGATGGAAATAGTTGGTCGAGCCTTCGCCTAGCCAGCGTTGGGTTGTGGCGCCACCGAAAAAATCCTTCTGGTACCGGGCGAAGGCCCCGGCAGTCATCTTCGGCGCGTTGAAGAAGAACGGCTCTTTCGGCTTGGAAAAAAACACGTCCGGGTGCTCGGAAAGCGCCTTTGCAAGAAAGGTTGTGCCGCCCTTGGTGACGCCGACGATCAGGAAATTCGGGCTCCGGGGACTATCCAAGATTCGCCCCTTCCAAGCTGGCGCCGCAATCGCCGATGCCGAGCACCTGGACAGAAGTCCTTACCACGTTGAATTCCAGAACCATTTACGCTGTTCTCTTCCAGATCGATACACGGGAGGACCCAGACCAAAGTCCTAAAAGATTTTCCCCTCACTGTGAAAGGTATATCAGATCAGAAATGATCCCAATCCCTTGATTCAGCGCCTCTTTGCCACCTTTTCGCCGCTTCCAGGTGACGAAAGGCGCGAGCCCGGCTCCGACTTCACCCTGAGGCAGCCCCTGTCCCGGGCCGCGTCCTCTCAAGGAAGCAGGCCCCCAAAAACGCTCACCGCCTCGAATCAGCCCTGGATAACGACAGAGACGGCATCACCTGGCGCGGGCCGCCTTCTTGGCCTTGCGCGCGGCGCGTTGCTCCGGTGTCTTCTTGGTCTCGCCTCCGGCGCCCTGCTCTGGAGACTTGTTGCCCCTAGCGGCCTTCCGTTCGGCGCGCTGTTCGGGCGACATGGCAGCTCTCGCCGCTTTCCGCTCGGCCTTCTTCGCCGCCTCTTCAGGGGTCAATTCGGTCTCGATATTGTCCTTGCCCATGGTCGTCCTCAGCCCGGTCCAGCGCTGCGCCCTTTACGCAACTCGAGGGGACAAATCACACAGACGCTGCAGCAAACGCAAGGGAAAGGGCCTTGCTCCGGGTCGAAATGATCGAACAAGGCGCAACCGCTCGCCAACCCGTCGGGACCATGCGTTCAGCGGCCACCGGGGCAGATTTCTTTGATTGCTTTGCGACTCCTGCCATCAGGAACATCCGAACCCGGTCCGGAAGCATTTGGAGACAAGACCGGCTTTTCGCGCTTCCTGTTCGGCGAAATCCCACCGTCATCGCTTCGACAAGGCTCAGCCGCAAGGATCAGCGTCACTGCACAGACATCGGCGCCCGTCCCCCGGCTCCCAAGACCATGGATACGGTCCAGGGCAGCCAAGCCGCCTTGCATGAACGCCCCTGAACATCGCCGGACGACAGGCCGGATCGATCGGAGTCTGGTCATGAAGGTTGAAGCGTGGGCCCGATCTGGGTTGCTGGCTGTGAAGGCATCGCTTAACCTTGCAGAATTGTCCTCCAGCATGACGCCCGGAGGGTCGCCTATCGGGAGAGCGCCATGAGAGCCCTGGCAAAAGCAATGATCCTGATCGCCGCAATGTCCTTGGCTGCGACCGCCTGCAGTCCTCCAACCGCCAAGACCGCAGGCCAGGGCGGCAGCGCTGCGAGCCCTGCCGAGGGGAAGAAGGACAAGGCCTCAAAGGAAGAGAGGCGGGCTGAAAAGCTGAAGAAAAAGGCGGCCAAACAGGCCTTGAAGGCCTCGAAGCGACTTTAGTTTCAGATCTGCCTGGCCTGTCTGGCTGCGCTCACCCCCGTCTGGGCTCGCGCTCTTGGAGCCTGCAGCCGCATCCATGGCCATGCGGAGGGACCGGTGAGCGAGCCTGCCCTGTCCAATTCTCTGCACGGGGCGGAATTGCGGCTGGCCGACGGGTCAACCGTCCCGGTCCTCAAGGCCAGGGAGGATCGAGATCCCAGCGGTTGCTCCATCCTCAGCCCTGACGACAGGGGCCGGAACGCCGACCGACCGTCGGTTTCGCGCCTTCGATGACTTGACCTTGCGGAGGTCTCGCAGCAGTTTGCGGCCAACTTCAAACAAGCGTTTCAGGGAAGAACCGCCATGGCCACGGGTTCGCTTTTCGATCTGACCGGCAAGGTCGCCATCATCACCGGCTC
>CAMAVA010000142.1 GCA_945861515.1 Brevundimonas vancanneytii
GCATGACGCGGAAACCCGGCCCAGAGTCCGTCCGACAAGGCCCCAAAAGCCACATCCAAACCGACAAAGCCCGGAAAATAACCCCAAAAACCCCGATCAGCCGCAAAAGCCCGTGCCGATCACCAGCTTTTTCCTCAGCCTGCTAGGGGGCCGGCGGACGGCGGGGGCATGCGGCCCTGCCGCAAAGGGGCGCGGTAGGGCCATCCCCCGCCGGGCTGCAGGCGATGGCCTCGGTCAGAACCTCGGCGCGGATCAGGGCCGCCGGGCGCCGCCCCGGCGTATCCTGCAATTCCGCCCCAAGCTTGTCAGCTGGACTACACCGGTTGGGACTTGGTCAACTGCCGAGTGCGCTGGCCGTGCTGCAAGTGGAAATTTTGGACCATGATTCCTGACAGGCAATTCGAGCATTGCCTTAAGGGCTTTTGCGGGTACTGTGCGTCGCAATGGGGTGGGGCGATAACTTCGAATTGTGATCCGGCGAGTTTTACTAGTCGGATTTGAAATACAAAAGGCCATAGTCGAAACTACCCTGAAAATCCTCCAACAATGACGAGTGTCAGGAGGAATATGTTCAAGAAGCAAGGGCGGTACGGTTTCGGACTTTCAATGCTCGCTGTGATGTTGTTGTTTCCGCTCGCCGGCCATGCAGGGGACAGCCAATCGGTCACCCCGATTCCGGGCAAGAAGCCCTTTGTCGGCATGGCGTTCGATACCTATGCCCTTGCGCACCCACGGGTGGCAGAGCTTGTCGCCTATGTCGGTCAGGAGCGGGAGTCGAGGGTGAATGCCGTCGGTGCTACACAGATAAACAGGAACTACGTTCCCGGTGAATCTGTGCTTGTCATCGAAAATCAGAAGGTCGGCTATCAGCTTGTCAGAGCCGGCATTGCGGCCAACAACATGTCCTGGGTCGACATCGGATTGAGGGCCATTGAATGGGGCCTCAGGCCGGAAGTCGTCGGCGAAGACGGTTCCTTTCCTGATCAGTTGCATGGAGACTCGTCGGTCGGGCGTGAACTGCATCCCAAGTCTCTTTTTCTGGACTCGGCGGGCCATACCATTTTGCTTGTCCGGGAAGCCGATCTTCCCGACGAGTTCAAGGTCCGGGCTGAAGCAATGGTTCCTGGCCTCCTTCTGGCGGTCAATCGCATTGTCCAGAACGGGGATGCTGAAAAGTACTTCCGCAGGGTCGGCAATTCCAGCCAGCTTGCTTTCGTCGCCATGTCGATCCATCAGGCCGGAATGATTGCAGGTGACACCACGCTGCTGGATTTTGCCAAAGCAGAAATGGAATATATTCTGTCTGTTCAATATCCCGATGGAGGTTTTCTTGAGAAGGGAGGAACCGACACCGGCTATCAGATGAATACCCTGGAACTGACCACCGCTTACAATGCGACCCTGGAGCCCGGTGAATGGCGAGATACTGTCAGCCTGGCCAACAAGAAGGCGACGGATTGGATGCTTTCCCGTGTGCGAGCCGATGGTTCAATTGATACGACCGGTAACACAAGGCAACAAGCCTGTGGTGGATCCGTCCCCGGAGACTTCCCGAAGGGTCTGGATATCGACAGTACTCCGATCAGGCTCTACTACTATGCACTCCTTGCTGGTTCCATAAAGAAAATTCAACCAGTAGCAGACAAGATCCAGTTTCGAGGCATAACCTACGATCACATCGGGCATTGCACGAACCGGATTGTCGAGTAGCCGGGACGCTTCTTCGCGTGGTTTCCAGCCATTCCAAATTCAAGACCGCCCAATAGCAAGTGCGCCGCAGGTCACTCGCCAGGCGTATCAAGCGCGAGCAACCTGCCTGGACCTAAGGGGCCGGCGGACCCGAGGGCGGCGCGGGGAAGGCCAGGGGCGCGACGGCGGCGCCAGGCGTCCCCGCCGTGACGGCGCGGTAAAGGCCATCGCCGATCGGGCTGTAGGTGATGGTCTCGGTCAGGACCACGGCCCCGATCATCGCCGCAATGCCCCAACCCTAGGCCGGATGCGCCCGGCCGTCGCGCCGCAGGTCTGCAATGACCCCGGCGATCGGGAACAGCAGGCAGGCGGCCATGGTCGCCTCCCAGGCAAAGGGCATCATCAGAGGGGTCGGCAGGAGCCGTCCAAATCCCGGCCCCAGCAGGCAGGCCATGGCGCAGAAATGCAGGCGGCGATGCCAGTCGGTCTGGCCACGCAGGATAACGGCGGCGACAGTCAGACCGGCAAACGCGAAAAGGGTCATCGGGTCAAAGACCAGGAACTGCAGCGGCCGGAAGAAGAACGGCACCTGACCGCGCTGGACCATGGAGATGGTCACCAGGCAGCCCAGGACCAGCATGGCCAGGATCCAGACCGCCGCCAGCCTGCCCAGCTGCCTGTGAAGACCGATCCTTCCGGTCGTGCCGAGAACGGTTTGCGTCATGAAGATCGCCACCCACCCCATGAACACCACGGCATGGGCGTGAACCAGGGGCGGCGCAGCAAAGCTGGACCGGCCCATGGCCAGCTGGATGGAAAACCCGGCCACGATGACCAGGACCATGGCAATGGCCCCGCCCACGAAGAACCCGCCGTCTCGTCCGCCGGTCGCCGGCAGCCTGTCTGCAATACTCGCCATGATCTGAAACTCCCCCTTGCCCGCCTGCCCCTCCCAAAGGGGTTTCGCGGGTACAACCCCGCCGACAGGGTATTCAAGCAAGACTGTCCGTCAACCGGGTGAATGCGAGCGCCTGGCCAATCACCAGGCCCTGGTCGGAATGTGGCGCCGACCGGTGGTCTAGCCCAGCCCAACCCATTCAGGCCGGCCCGACCCCAGGGATTGTGCAGGTTGGTCCCAGCCCATGGGCGCGCCATCGACCACGAGGGGCGGCCTCAGGCGCCGCGCTGGACCCCAGGCCGTTGTTTCGACCTCGCTCGACCAGTCATGGTCGGCGATCAGGATGGATGACTCGGCATTTGACGACGGCGCCCTGGTCGTCAGCAGCAGGTCAGCTGTCCGGGCCAGGGCCGATCGCGCCAGCAGGCCTCTGCCGGTGTCCAGCCGGTCGCACAGGCCGAGCAGGACGGTCGTCGCCAGGATGTAGCCCGTCGCCTGGTCGAGGGCCTGGACCGGCAGGGACACGGGCCTGTCGGCGCCGGCCGCCATCATGCCGGTATGGGCTATGCCGCTGCTCATCTGGACCAGGCTGTCGAACCCTCGCCGGCCGGCCCAGGGTCCGCTCCAGCCATAGGCGTCCAGGGTGGCCTCGACCAGGCCGGGCCGGGTCGCGCGGCGCGCCTCCAGGCCGAGGCCGAGTTGCGCAAGGGCGTCCGGGCGATAGCCGTGGACCAGCACATCGGCCCCGCCCAGGATGTCGAGCAGACGAGACCGGCCGTCCCGGGTTCGCAGATCCAGCCGCGCCCCGCGTTTTCCGATCATGACTTCCGGCGCCAGGCTCGGCTCGTCCCAGTCGGGCGGGTCGATACGCAGGACCTGCGCGCCATAGCCTGCAAGAAACCGGGTGGCCACCGGCCCGGCCAGAACCCGGGTCAGGTCCAGGACGCGGAGGCCGGCCAGGGGACGGGCGGCGGTTCGCTGCAGAACCAGCTCGGGGCCGGTGTCCAGGATCAGCCGGTCAATCAGGGGTTCGCTTTTGAGGCTGCGACCCTGGGGGTGCTCGCGCCATTCCGCTTCGCTCCGGAGTTTTGCGGCGCAGCCCCCGGCCGCCACGATGGCGGATTCCAGGTCCTCGGCCCGCCAGGTTGCAACGGCTTTTTCCACGGCGTCGCGGTCGGCTTGTACCCCCAGGGCCGCCAGGGCTGAAGCGCGGTGGCGCGGCGCGTTGGTATGGAGCTTGATCCAGCCATCCCGGGTCCGGTAGTCGCCGGCGATAGCGTCCCAGGGCGGCGGCGGCGCCCAGCCATCGGGCCGGATGGAAAATCCGAACCATAGGGAGGCCAGCCGTCTATCGACGGTCACGGAGGGCGCTGGTCGCCCCAGCCTGGACGTCAGTTCCGACAGCGCCAGACCGGCGGCGCTGATCGACGCGGCGGCCAGATCGGACACGGCGAAGGCCGAGGGAAGGATTCCGGATCCGACAATCCTGACCCGCTCCAGCGCGGCGGCGTCCCCTCCGGCGGCGGACCAGATCGCCTGAAGAAGGCGCCCGGTCGTGTCGGCGGCGCCGGTTGCAAGGGTGGCGCAGGGTTTGCTTTCGGCGGTCATGAGCCATCCTCGAAATCGTGGAATGGCCAAGGCCTGACAGGGTCCGTGAGCAGCCTCAATCTTGATCCGTTCAATCAACCCTGAAAGCGCCCTGTCCGCCGGCAGTCACCGATCCTCTGGACGAACCTCGGCCGCCGGGAGAGACTTCCACCTGCTGGTCCCTTGAGGGAGGAAGACATGCAACGGGTGATCCTGATTCTGGGCCTGGTCCTGGCTACGATGGTGGCCGCCCATGCCGGCGCCGCGACCGCAGCCGAGCCGGTCTATGACCGACAGCTGGCGCAGCGGCTGGGCGCTGACGAGCGGGGCATGCGGCCCTATGTCCTGGCGATCCTGAAGACCGGGCCGACGACCGGCCTGGCGCCAGAAGAGAGCCGGCGGCTGTTCGAAGGCCATTTTGCCAATATCCAGCGACTGTCGGATCAAGGCGCCCTGCTCATCGCCGGTCCCCTGGACGCCAACCCGCGCCAGTATCGCGGTTTGTTCATCCTTGTGGCGACCACGAGGGAAGAGGCCGAAAAGCTGGTGTCCACCGATCCGGCCGTGACGGCCGGCATTTTCGTTGTCGAGTATTACCCCTGGTACGGATCGGCAGCGCTGATGGAGGCGCCGTCCATCCACAGGCGGCTGCAGCCGCCGAAGGCCCCCGCGCAATGACGGTTCCCTCCCGCGCCGCCCCCTGCTAACCCGCAGGGCAAAAGGGAGATCGTCATGCGGGACATCCATCACTTCGTGAACGGCGCTTCGTTTGCCGGCGCATCGGGCCGCTACGGCGAGGTGTTCAACCCCAATACCGGCGAGATTCAGGCCCGGGTCCAGCTGGCGACCCCGGCGGAACTGGATGCGACGGTCCAGGCAGCCCTGGCCGCCCATGCCGGCTGGTCGACGACCAATCCCCAGCGCCGGGCGCGGGTGATGTTCGACTTCAAGCGGCTGGTCGAGGCCAATATGCAGGACCTGGCCGAAAGGCTGTCGGCCGAGCATGGCAAGGTCATCGCCGACAGCAAGGGCGACATCCAGCGGGGCCTGGAGGTCATCGAGTTCGCCTGCGGCATCCCCCACGCCCTGAAGGGCGAATATACCGAGGGCGCGGGCCCCGGCATCGACGTCTATTCCATGCGCCAGTCCCTGGGCGTGGTCGCCGGCATCACGCCGTTCAACTTCCCGGCCATGATCCCCATGTGGATGTTCGGGGTAGCCATCGCCGTGGGCAACACCTTTGTCCTGAAGCCCTCCGAGAAGGATCCGACGGTGCCAGTTCGGCTGGCCGAACTGATGATGGAGGCGGGGGCGCCGGCCGGGGTGCTGAACGTCGTCCATGGCGACAAGGTCAGCGTCGACGCCATCCTGCAGCATCCCGACATCAAGGCGGTCAGCTTTGTCGGCAGCAGCGATATCGCCCATTACGTCTACAGCCAGGGGACGCTGCACGGAAAGCGGGTCCAGGCCATGGGCGGGGCCAAGAACCATGGCATTGTCATGCCCGACGCCGACCTGGACCAGGTGGTCAAGGACCTGTCCGGCGCGGCCTTCGGCTCGGCGGGCGAGCGCTGCATGGCCCTGCCTGTGGTGGTGCCGGTCGGCAAGGCCGTGGCCGACGAACTGCGCGAGCGGATGGTTGCCGAGATCCAGACTCTGAAGGTCGGGGTCAGCGCAGACCCGGAAGCCCAGTATGGCCCTGTGGTCAGCGCCGCCCATCGCCAGAAGATCGCCGACTATATCCAGATCGGCCAGGACGAGGGCGCCGAGCTGGTCGTCGATGGCCGCGACTTTTCCCTGCAGGGCTTCGAGAAGGGCTTCTTCATCGGCCCCAGCCTTTTTGACGGGGTGAAGCCCGGCATGAAGACCTATCACGAGGAAATCTTCGGCCCGGTCCTGCAGATCGTGCGGGCCGAGACCTTCGAGGAGGCCGTCGACCTGCCCAGCAAGCACCAGTACGGCAACGGCGTCGCCATCTTCACCCGCAGCGGCCGGATCGCGCGGGAGTTTGCCAGCCGCGTCCAGGTGGGCATGGTCGGCATCAATGTGCCGATCCCGGTGCCGGTGGCCTACCACACCTTCGGCGGCTGGAAGCGCAGCGCCTTTGGCGACACCAACCAGCACGGCATGGAAGGCCTGAAGTTCTGGACCAAGGTCAAGACCATCACCGCCCGCTGGCCGGAAGGCGACCTGGCGGATTCCAGCTTTGTCATCCCGACCATGAAATAGCGGAAGGTGCGCCGCCAGTTTCAGGCCCCTTCGCCGAACGGGGCCTGGAACCGCATCTTGGGGACATGGGTCAAGCGGCAGGCCAGGTCCGCCTCGCCGGAGGCCACGACATAGTGGTCGCCCTCGTCCACGATGCCGGTGGTGAAGACCACATCGCGCAGATAGAGCCGGTCTTCCAGGGGCGCCGTCAGGGCGGCTGACGGTTCCAGCAGCGGCGCCAGGCCGGTGCGCAGGATCATCGAGGGATCGTCCCGGTCCAGCAGCGACCAGTAGGTGCGATAGATACCGACGCCGTCGTTGGGTTCGACCCCGTGCCATAGGCTCAGCCAGCCGTCTTCTGTCAGGATGGGCGGGGCGCCGCCGCCGATCCGGGCCCTGGCGGGGCCGTCCGTCCGGGGCCGGATGCCCGGCCGCAGATGGGGTTTCCAGTGGCGGGCGTCCGGCGAGGTGGCCAGGTTGATCGAGGGTCCGCTGCGCCATTCGCTGCCCGGCGGATAGGCGAAATAGAGGTCGCCCAGGGGCCGGGTCTGGGCCCAGTACTGCCCGTCGATCAGCCCCTCGAAGATCAGCATGTCCTTGTTCTGGTGATCCAGGACCATGTCGACAAAGGTGAAATCGAGACCATTGTCCGAGGCATAGAGGGTGGTCGACTGCCGCTCGGGGCTGACCGAGCAGGTGGTCATCAGCCAGCGGTCCGCCACCCGGGACACCCGGGCGTCCTCCAGGCCAAGGGCCTGAAAATCGGCTTGGGGCGCTATGGCCTTGTCGTAATGGACCGCCAGGACGGTCAGGCCGTCCGACGACAGCTCGACCGGCAGGATCCAGGAGAGAGAGGTCAGGGCCATCACCGTCCAGGGACCGTCCCCCACCAGCACGCGGCGGGGATCGGCGCGGTCGAATCCCTCCAGCGGCCAGGCGTCCAGGCCATAGCTGCCGTCCCGCCAGCGGATCGTGTGGACATGGCCGTCGAGCACCGGCTGGCGCAGGGCCTCGGCGATGCGCACCATCAGGGCCAGATTGCCGTTGGCCAGGCGGGTGAGGCCCGGGTTGAAGGCGCCCAGCACATGGGTCTCGCGGTCCAGATGACCGGCCAGGGGTGAACGGGCCAGATCGACGTCGTCCGGTCCGAAGACCAGCCTGTCGACTGGAAAATTGCTCATGGCCAGACACTCCGATGCTGTCGGCCTAAGACTTGCGGGCCGGTTCGGTTCCCTGCGGGTCCGGGCGCTTCGGGACAGACGACCGCGCAGGACGGCCAGGCTCCGGGGCATGGCGCGCCGCCCGCCCTCGCTCCAGGAACGAGTCGGCCTATGCTCGTGTCCCCGGGCGACAACGCCTTCAGCCCCTCTGGACGGCGCCGCGCCATGGACATGCAGCTCTATCTCCTGGTTCTGGTCGGGGCGGTGGTCGCCGGGTTTGTCCAGGGGCTGTCGGGTTTCGCCTTCGGCCTGGTGGCCATGAGCCTCTGGGCCTGGGTCATGGACCCGGCCATGGCGGTGGTGCTCTGCGTGGCGGGGGGACTGACCGGACAGGTGGCCTCTGCCATCACGGTGCGGAGAGGATTTGACCTCAAGACCCTGGCCCCCTTCCTGGCCGGCGGCGTCGTCGGCATCCCGGTGGGCGTCGCCCTGTTGCCCCACCTGCCGGTCCACGTCTTCAAGACCCTGCTGGGAGCGGTGCTGATCATCTTCTGTCCGGCGATGCTGTTCGCAGCCCGGATGCCCAGGCTTGATGTCAACAGCCGCCTGGCCGACGGGATTGCCGGGCTGGCCGGCGGGGTCCTGGGCGGCATCGGGGGATTTACCGGCGCGGTTCCGACCCTCTGGTGCACCCTGCGGGACATGGACAAGGACGCCCAGCGCTCGATCATCCAGAACTTCAATCTGGCCACCCTGGCCGTGATCATGGCGATCTATGTCATCGGCGGCCATGTCACCCGGCCCATGCTGCCCCTGCTGGCCATTGTCATTCCCGCCATGCTGATCCCGTCGCTGATCGGCGCCAGGCTCTATGTGGGCCT
>CAMAVA010000143.1 GCA_945861515.1 Brevundimonas vancanneytii
CGTCGATCTCGATCCGGCCGGTGACCTTCGCCCCCGGAATCGTGTCGTTCATTCGGTTGATGCAGCGCAGAAAGGTGGACTTGCCGCAGCCGGACGGGCCGATGAAGGCCATGACGCTGCGATCCGGGATATCCAGAGAAATGTCGAACAGGGCCTGTTTCTCGCCATAGAAGGCGTCGACCCCGACGCAATGGATCTTGGTGGCCGAGGCGGGCGCGGCGCCGGCTGACACGGCGTTGGCGAGGATCTGGTTGTCATGGGGCATGGAGGGGTGTCCGGGCATGGTGCTTTCGGCGGTCGGGTCGCTCATCACCACCTCTTCTCGAATCGGCTGCGCAGGATGACGGCCGCCGTGTTCATCACGATCATGAAGGCCAGCAGGACCATGATGGCCCCGGCGGTGCGTTCATGGAACGCCGCCTCCGCCGCATTTTCCCAGATGAAGATCTGGACCGGCAGGACGCTGGCGGCGCTCTGAAGGGTTTCCGGCAGGCCCGGCGTAAAGGCGACCATGCCGATCATCAGCAGGGGCGCGGTCTCGCCAAGGGCATGGGCCAGGGCCAGGATGACCCCGGTCATGACGCCGGGCATGGCCTGGGGCAGGACATGGTGGAACACGGTCTGGGTGCGGCTGGCGCCCATGCCGAGCGCGGCCTCACGGATGGAGGGCGGAACCGACTTGAGAGAGGCGCGGGTGGCGATGATGATGGTCGGCAGGCTCATCAGGGCCAGCACCATCCCGCCGGTCAGGGGCGCCGAGCGGGGAAAGCCCAGCCAGTTGATGAACAGCACCAGTCCGAGCAGGCCGTAGACGATCGAGGGCACCGCCGCGAGGTTGTTGATATTGACCTCGATGAAGCTGCTGAGGCGGCCTTTGGGGGCGAATTCCTCGAGCCAGACCGCCGCCAGGACGCCGGTGGGCACGGCGATCAGGGCGGCGACCAGCAGCATCAGAGCCGAGCCCACGACCGCGCCGAGCACGCCGGCCTGTTCCGGCTCGGTGGAATCGGACCGGGTGAAGAAGCCTGTATTGAAGTGGCCCCTGACCATGCCTTCGCGCTTCATCTGGTCCAGCCAGTCGATCTGGCGGTCCGAAAGCTTGCGGTCCTCGGCCGGGGTCTCGCGGCGAATCTGGCCCTTGTAATAGAGGTCGGCATTGGCCTTGACCGGGACGGTGAGGGTCTGGGTGGTTCCGATGACCTTCGAGTCGGCCTTGATCCGGTCCAGCAGGGCAAAGCCGATGTCCCGGGAGACCAGGTCCATGGCCTCGCCCGAGGCCAGGCCCAGGGCGTCGTCCTTGATCTTCAGGCGCTTCAGAAGGTCGCCGGCCGCCAGATAGTCGAAGTTGTTGCCTTCCAGATCGGTCCGGTCGATCCGGGCCGGGTCCAGATAGACGCTCATCGTCACCGAATGGGTCCAGAAGGTCGAATAGCCCTGGTGGACGACCCGCGCCAGAAGGACGGCCAGAAAGCCGAGCGCCACCAGAATGGCCAGCTGGCCATAGAGGCGGAAACGCCGTTCTGCGGAGTGGCGAGCCTTCAGTCTTGCAGCGCCGGCGGGGGAAAGGCTGGGATCAGTCATAGGCCTGCCGGTATCTCTGGACCACCTGCAGGGCGATCACGTTCAGGGTCAGGGTCACAAGGAACAGGGTCAGACCCAGGCCAAAGGCAGCCAGGGTCTTGGCGCTGTCGAACTCCTGGTCACCGGTCAGCAGCTGCACCATCTGGAAGGTCACGGTGGACACGGAGTCCAGCGGATTGGCGGTTATTCTCGCCTGGGCGCCAGAGGCCATGGTGACGATCATGGTTTCACCGATCGCCCGGGACACGGCCAGCAACATGGCCCCCATGACGCCCGGAAGGGCAGCCGGCAGGATGACACGCTTGACCGTCTCGGACCGGGTCGCGCCCATGGCGTAGCTGCCGTCGCGCAGGGACTGGGGCACGGCATTGATGATGTCGTCCGACAGGGAGGAGATATAGGGGATCAGCATGATGCCCATCACGACCCCGGCGGTCAGGGCCATCTCGTTCTGGACGCTCATCAGATACTGGCCGAGCGGGTCCAGCGGACCCTGCACCAGCCAGCTGCCGATATAGTTGAAAAAGCTGCGGAGCGCCGGGCCGACGGTGAGGGCCGCGAAGAAGCCGTAGACCACCGTGGGCACGCCGGCGAGAATCTCCAGCATCGGCTTGATCACCGACCGCGTCCGGTGACCGGCATATTCCGAAAGATAGATGGCGCAGAACAGGCCGACCGGGGCTGCAACGCACATGGCGATGATCATCACCAGGAAGGTGCCGACAAACAGCGGCACGGCGCCGAAGGCGCCCTTGGCGGCCACCTGATCCTCGCGCATGGCGATCTGGGGCTGCCAGTCGAGACCGAACAGGAAATCCAGAGGCGGCACCGACTGGAAGAACCGCATGGATTCATAGAGCAGCGAGGCGATGATGCCGAGGGTGGTCAGGACCGCCGCCGCCGAACAGAACAGCAGAACAATGCCGGTCCAGCCCTCCACCCGGTTCCGGGCCCTCAGCTTGGGCGACAGCTGCGGCCAGGCCAGCAGAAAGCCCGCCAGGACGAGCACCAGGGCGGCGGCCTGGCCGGCCAGCTGGATGCGGCTCTTCAGGGCAGCCGCTTCGACGGCCTTCTGACTGAGAATCTTCCGCTCTTCCGGGGACCAGGCGATACGGGTCGTGGTCTGGCCATCCGCCAGGGCCCTGGCGTCGCTCCAGAAGGCCTGGGCGGTTTCCGAAGGCATGGCCGCGACAGCGGCCGGGGGATTTGCGGTCAGCAGGACCGCTTCCAGCCTTGGGCCGCCGGCCAGCAGGAGGACAAGCATCAGGGCGGCCGGCGCGCCGGTCCAGAGGGCGATCCAGATCCCGTAATAGCCCGGAAGCGAGTGGAGCGGCTGGGCGGCGCCCATCCGGCGCGCCCGGCCCCTGCCCAGCCAATAGACCGCCAGGGAGATGATCAGCAGAGCGACAAGGGCGACGGGAGTGGGCATGCAGCCGATTCGTCCAAGAACAGGGCGGGCGAGAAGGATAGCCCATGCCGCGCCAATGATTGGCCCTCGCGACAGTTTTGCGACTGTTTCGTTACATCGTCGGATTCTGCGGTTCACAAGGCGGTCTTGACCCCGGATTGCGGGCAGGCGACATCGCCCGCATGAAAGTCCTGCTTGTCGGATCCGGCGGCCGCGAACACGCCCTGGCCTGGAAGATCGCCCAGTCCCCCGTTCTTGAACGCCTGATTGCCGCGCCGGGCAGTGACGGTATGGCCGCACTTTGCGAGACCCGTCCGGTCAAGGCCGATGATGTGGCCGGTCTGGTCGCCCTTGCGGCGGAAATGAACGCCGATCTGGTGGTGGTCGGTCCGGAAACCGCCCTGGCCGCCGGCCTGGCCGACCGGCTTGCGGAGGCCGGCATCGCCTGTTTCGGACCGAGCCAGGCGGCCGCGAGACTGGAATCCTCCAAGGCCTTCACCAAGGACTTCTGTCGGCGCCACGGCCTGCCGACGGCAGCCTATGGCGTGTTCGAGACCGCTGACGCGGCCGCGCCGTTTCTCGACGGACTGACGGCCCCCTATGTCATCAAGGCCGATGGCCTGGCGGCCGGCAAGGGCGTGGTGATTGCCGCCACGCGTCAGGAAGCCGACGCCGCGGTCCTCGACATGCTGGGCGGGCGGTTCGGGGCGTCCGGCGCCCGGGTGGTCATCGAGGATTTCATGGTCGGCGAGGAAGCCTCCCTCTTCGCCCTGTGTGACGGCGAGACGGCGGTTCTGTTCGGCTATGCCCAGGACCACAAGCGGGCCTATGACGGCGACCTGGGCCCCAATACCGGCGGCATGGGCACCTACAGCCCGGCCCCCGTCCTGACTGAGGAACTGATCCAGCAGGCTTTTGGCCAACTCATTGCGCCCACCCTGAAGGGCATGGCCGCAGAGGGCATTCCCTACTGCGGCGTGCTCTATGCAGGCCTGATGCTGACCGACCAGGGACCGAAGCTCGTCGAGTATAATGCCCGTTTCGGTGACCCGGAATGCCAGGTCCTGATGCTGCGGCTGCAGGACGACCTGCTGCCCTGGCTGGCGGCGGCGGCCCGGGGCGAGCTTGCCGGCCGGCCCGCGCCCGTCTGGCGGAACGAGGCCGCCGTCTGTGTCGTGCTGGCCGCCGATGGCTATCCGGACAGTCCTGTCACGGGCGGACAGATTCGCGGGGCCGACCAGGATTTCGGCGCGGATACGGTGGTCTTCCATGCCGGAACCCGGCGCGAGTCTGACGGGACCCTGCGATCATCGGGCGGCCGGGTGCTGAACGTCTGCGCCCGTGGCTTGAGCCTGTCACAGGCCCGGGAGCGGGCCTATGCCGCTGTCGACGCCATCGACTTTCCGGGCGGCTTTCACAGGACCGACATCGGCTGGCGGGCGCTCTAGGCCAGCCGGTCCGGTCAGTTGACCATGATGGTGCCGATCAGCAGCTTGGCGCCAGGCTTGCCGAGGATCTTGTCCGTCTCGCGCTGGAGTTTCTGGGACAGGAAGTCGGCGTCCGGCGCCATGGCCGCCGGCAGGCCGGTGACATACATCTGCAGGGCCTGGGTATAGGCGGCCCGCAGCCGCGGCACCGAGGCCTCGGCCCTGGCCCGGAGCCCGTCATCGGCAATGTCCAGCCCGGTCTCCATGGTCATGACGCCCCGGCTGCCATTGGGCCGGACCACCGAGGCGGTCAGGGTCTTGATCTGCAGGAACGACAGTCCGCCGCCCTTCTTCTTCTCTGCGCCCGACGCCGCCTCTGCCGAGGCCAGAGGCATCCAGGCGGTGAGGGCGATCAGCAGAATCAGGGTCAGATGACGGTTCATGAGCCTCTTCTGGCCCATCTTGGTTTACGCGCTGTTAGCGCGCAGGTGACAGCAGCCCCAACTCGCAGGAGACTCAGCGTCAAACAGGGAGCTGCGATGACCCGATTCGCCCCAGCAAAACTCGATCTGGACGGCCAGGTGATCCTCATTACCGGGGGAACCGGCTCGTTTGGACGGCGCTTCATAGAGACGGTCCTGACCCGCTACCGACCCCGCAAGCTCATCGTCTACAGCCGCGACGAGCTGAAACAGAGCGAGATGCAGACCGAATTGCGGGAGCGGTTCCCGGCTGAGGACTATGCCCGCATGCGGTTCTTCCTGGGCGATGTGCGGGACCGGTCCCGCCTGACCCTGGCCCTGCGCGGGGTCGATATCGTGATCCATGCGGCGGCCCTGAAACAGGTGCCGGCGGCGGAATACAATCCGTCCGAATGTATCCAGACCAATGTCGTGGGCGCGGAGAACGTCGTCTGGGCCAGCCTGACCAACCGGGTGAAACAGGTGGTGGCCCTTTCCACCGACAAGGCCTGCAACCCGGTCAACCTCTATGGCGCCACCAAGCTGGCCTCGGACAAGACCTTTGTCGCCGCCAACAACCTTTCCGGCGACATCGGCGCCCGGTTTTCGGTTGTGCGGTATGGAAACGTGGTCGGCTCGCGGGGCAGCGTGGTCCCCCTGTACCGCCGTCTGCTGGCCCAGGGCGCGACGAGCCTGCCGGTCACCGACGCCCGGATGACCCGGTTCTGGATCACCCTGGACCAGGGGGTGGAGTTTGTCCTGTCGTCTCTGGAAATGATGCGCGGCGGCGAGATCCTGGTGCCCAAAATCCCGTCCATGACCGTCACCGACCTGGCCCGGGCCATGGCGCCAGAGGCCGAGATCCGGTTGGTCGGCATCCGGCCCGGCGAGAAGCTGCATGAGACGATGGTGGGCGCCGACGATTCCCGCCAGACCCTGGAGATGACCGACCGCTACATCATCGAGCCGTCGTTCGTGGAATACAGCCGTCAGGCCTTTGGCCCCGGCGATGGTGCCAATCCGGTCGCCGAGGGGTTCGCCTATGCCAGCGACAGCAATGATGACTGGCTGACCGCAGAAGGCCTTCGCGAACTGCTGGCCGAGAACGGGGTGTGATGGAGCCCGGCCTGCCCTTCCTGCCCTATGGCCGTCAGTCGATCGACGAAGACGATATCGCGGCGGTGGCCAGGGCCATGCGCAGCGATTTCCTGACCACGGGACCGACCGTCGAGGCCTTCGAGGCGGCCTTTGCCGACCGGGTTGGCAGCGCCGACGCCGTGGCCTGCAGCAATGGCACCGCCGCCCTTCACCTGGCCATGCTGGCCCTCGGCATCGGGCCGGGCGACATCTGCGTCGTGCCATCCGTCACATTCCTGGCGACCGCCAACTGCGCCGCCTATGTCGGGGCAAGGGTGGTGTTCGCCGATGTGGACCCGGAAAGCGGCCTGATGACGCCGGAAACCCTGGCTGAGGCCCTGTCCCGCTGTCCGGGCGGCCGGGCGGCGGCTGTGTTGCCGGTGCATCTGCGCGGCGATGTCTGCGACCTTCCGGCCCTGGGCGCCCTGGCCGCCAGCGCCGGGGCGGTGCTGGTTGAGGATGCGCCCCACGCCCTGGGCTCGCAGATGGATTTCGGCGCCGGGCCTGAGCAGGCGGGCGATGGACGCCACGGCGCCATGGCCTGTTTCTCCTTCCATCCGGTCAAGACCATCGCCACCGGCGAAGGCGGCATGGTGACCACCAATGACAGCGAACTGGCGGGCCGGCTGAGGACCCTGCGCAGCCATGGCATGACCCGGCCGCCGGGCGGCGATCCCTGGGTCTATGAAATGGCGCGGCCGGGGTTCAACTACCGCCTGCCGGACATCAACTGCGCGCTGGGCCTGTCGCAGCTGGCCAGGCTGGATCAGTTCATCGCCCGTCGCCGGCGGCTGGCCGGGCTGTATGACGCCCGACTGGCCGGGCTTTCCCCTCTGGTGGTCCCGGCCCGGTCCCCGGTCTGGTCACAGCCGGCCCTGCACCTCTATACGGTGCTGATCGACTTTGAAGCGGCGGGGGTCGATCGCGCGACGCTGATGCAGCGTCTGGCCAGCCGGGGGATCGGCAGCCAGGTGCACTACATTCCGGTCCATACCCAGCCCTACTGGCGATCCGTCAACGGCCCGCTGGACCTGCCGGGGGCAAGCGCCTGGTATGGCCGGTGCCTGAGCCTGCCGCTGTTTCCCGCCATGCAGGACAGGGACATCGAACGGGTGGCGGCGGCGCTGGAAGGGGCCCTTGATCCAGATCAAAACTGAGGCCTGGACCCACTCAGGTCATTGGTGGCCCTAGGGTCAAGGGCGCAGGTTTGCCGTCGACACCGCCCCTGCGGCGAAGAGGACGCCTGCCATGACCATCATTCCCTCGCACATCACCCACGATATCATCGACCCTCAGGCCTATGCCGACGGGACCCGCGTCGATGAGGCCTTCACCTGGCTCCGGCGCGAGGCGCCCCTGGCCCAGGCCCATCCGGAGGGTTTCGATCCCTTCTGGGTTGTGACCCGCCATGCCGATATCCAGGCCGTCGAAAAGCAGAATGAGCTGTTCCACAACGGCGATCGCTCCACCATCCTGACCACCATCGAGGCCGACCAGGCCGTTCGCGGCATGATGGGCGGCTCACCCCATCTGGTGCGGTCCCTGGTCCAAATGGACAACCCCGACCACTTCGCCTATCGCCACCTGACCCAGGGCGCCTTTGTTCCGCAGAACCTGAGGGTCCTGGAGACCCGGATCCGCGAGATCGCCAGGGGGTTCATCGACCGCATGGCCGAGATGGGAGACCGCTGCGATTTCGCCCGGGACGTGGCCTTTCTCTATCCGCTGCATGTCGTCATGGAACTGATCGGGGTGCCGGAATCCGACGAGCCCCGGATGCTGAAACTGACCCAGGAACTGTTCGGCAGCGCCGACCCCGACCTCAACCGCACGGGCGCCGAGGTTGTTGATGTCAAGCAGGGGGTCGACACCATCCAGTCCGTGGTCATGGACTTCATGACCTATTTCAACGCCATGACCGAGGACCGCCGGGCCCGGCCGCGCCAGGACCTGGCCAGCCTGATCGCCAACGGGACCATCGAGGGCAAGCCGCTCGGCCATCTGGAGGCCATGAGCTACTACATCATCGCCGCCACGGCCGGTCATGACACCACCTCGGCCACCACCGCCGGGGCTATCTGGGCCCTGGCCGAACGCCCGGACCAGTTCGCCAGGCTGGCGGCGGACCCCTCCCTGATCGGCGGCCTGATCGAGGAATCGATCCGCTGGACCACGCCGGTCAAACACTTCATGCGCACGGCCACCGACGATACCGAACTGGCCGGCCAGAAGATCGCCAAGGGCGACTGGCTGATGCTGTCCTATCCGTCCGGCAACCGCGACGAGGCGGTGTTTGAAGACCCGTTCGAATTCCGCATCGACCGGTCGCCCAATCGCCATATCGCCTTCGGCTACGGCGCCCATGTCTGTCTGGGTCAGCA
>CAMAVA010000144.1 GCA_945861515.1 Brevundimonas vancanneytii
CCCGTGCCGGCATTGCCGCAATCGATGATATCCGCCGGCTCGGCGAAAGCGCCGTTTCCGGCCACGGTCCATTGGCCAGCACCCTGTCGCACAACCTCGGCGCCGAAAGCCGCCATGGCCCGGGCGGTGGCCAGCACATCATCGCCTTCAAGAAGCCCGTCAATCTGCGTGACGCCCGTCGCCAGGGCCCCCAGGATCAGGGCGCGGTGGGACATCGACTTGTCGCCGGGAACGCGGACCACGCCGCGGAGCGGCGCGCCGGGGCGCGCCGAAAGGGCGGCGGAGGTCATGCCGGAACCAGGCTTTTCATGAATCTGCGGGGGGCGGAGGCCGAGCAAAAAGGGAAAGCCTTTTGACAGCGACCCCGGCGCGTGGCAAGGGAGCCGCCGCTTTTCAACAGCCCCCCAATGCAAAGAGGCCGCCCCCCTTGGCCAGTCCAGAACTCGGCGTCAAGCAGCTCTGCCCGACCTGCTCGGCAAAATTCTATGACCTGAACCGTCGTCCGGCCACCTGTCCCAAATGCGGTGAGTCCTTCGATCCGGAAGAAGCGGTGCGCAATCGCCGTGTCCGGGCCAGGGCCGCCCCGGCCGACTACGAGACCGACGACGAGAAGGATGAGGAGGCCGCGGCCAAGAAGCCCGCGGTCGATCCCGAGGCCGATGGCTTCGAGGAAGAGCCCGACGAAACCCCGGAAATCGACGACGAATCCGCCGTCGAACCCCTGGAAGTGGACGACGATGCCGATGGCGACGTCGCACCGTCCGCCCCGACCGACGATCTTGGCGTTGATTTCGCCGAGGATGAGGAAGATCTGGCCGAAGAGGCCGATGATGTCCCGTTCCTTGAGGACGAGGATGACGAGGACTTCCCCGAGGACGAGATCGACGGCCTGCCGGGCGAAGGCGACGAGGACCGTTGACGCCAAAGCCCCCCGAAATCGGGGCTTCGGTAAAAATGTGGCGGGGAAGGGTTGATTGGCGAAAGCGGTCAGCCTAGAACCCCGCCCTCGCCGACGCCGGCTAACGCCGATCGTCAGCAGCCCGATGGTTTCGGGGCTATAGCTCAGCTGGTAGAGCGCTTGAATGGCATTCAAGAGGTCAGCGGTTCGACTCCGCTTAGCTCCACCAACCCTTTCAAGGGGCCGGTTTCCAGGGAAACCGGCCCCTTTGTCGTTTTGACCCTTCGCGGGGCAGAGCGCGCCCGCGACCTTGCGGACCGCCCCGCCAATCGCCACCTTGGTCCTGTGCCGCAAGGACCGGAGCCGAATTCGGGCCATTTCTTGCGGGAGTCGCTTGGTTTCAAAAGGACTCTGAGACAGGATCATGACCGGACGAACCCTGCTGTTCGACAGCCCGTTCCTGCTGGGCTTTGACCATACCCGCAGCCTGATAGAGCGCGCCCAGCGCGCGGCGACCGAAGGCTATCCACCCTACAATGTCGAGGCGCGGGAGGATGGCGGTCTGCGGATCACCCTGGCCGTGGCCGGCTTTTCGCCGGACCAGCTGGAAATCCAGGTGGAAGGCGAGATGCTGACGGTTGCGGGACGACGGGGCGACGGCGCCGAGGCCCAGGACCGGGCCTATCTTCACCGGGGCATCGCCGCCCGGGGCTTCATCCGCACCTTCATCCTGGCCGACGGCATGATCGTCGAGGCGGCAACCCTCGAACACGGCCTCTTGCACGTCGATCTGGCGCGCCCCCCCTCCCAGCGGGCTGTCCAGCGTATTCCCATCCGGACCGGCGGCTGAACTTCGGACGCCGGACCGACGTTTCCCTTTCAAGGAGGTGGTCGAAATGACACCGCAATCACTGACACTGGAAGACTTCGCCGCGCTCGGCGGCCCGAACCTTGTCTATGTCCGCCCCGTCACCGGGGCCGAAATCATCGCCACGGCGCCCGCTGGCGCCCTTGACGAGGTCAAGCTGGCTCCGGAACAGACCCTCTATGCCGTCCACCGCGCCAACGGCGAACGGCTTGCTGTCCTGGGTGATCGCAACGCGGCCATCGCCGCCGCCCTTGCCCACGAACTGGCGCCCGTCTCCGTGCACTAGCCTCAGGAGAAGGTTGCCAAGGCCGGGCCCAGGCCTTAAGAGGCGCCTCCTATCGCCGGACAGGCTGCAGATCCTGATCTGTCCGAATTCAGTGGCGCCCGACCCTCTGGCCTCCGCCTGCGACAGGCGGCCGCCTGAGGATGCGGGGCTCGATATGAGGTCGACCCATCTCCGAACCGAAACGCGTTCCGGCTCAGCCGAAGAGCCCCTATCGCGCCGCTGTCCCTGTCGTGGCCGGCCTGGTCGGCGGCGCCTTCGCCATGAGCGCCGCCTATGCCATGAGCACTGCCACCAGGCCTGATCAACCGGCTCTGCGCGGCAGCCAGAGTGTCTTGCCGGCCGTCGAGTTGAACATTGCAGAGGCGGATCAGACCCCGCCTCCCGTCAGCTTTCTCTCCCCCTTGCCGGGATTTGCCATCAATTCGCCCTTCGGCATGCGTCGCATGCCCTGGGAAGAGGGTGGCCGGCTGCATGAAGGGGTCGACATGGCCGCACCATCCGGTCTTGCCGTTGCAGCGACCCTGCCGGGGATTGTGGAACGCACCGGCGTCAGTGGCTCCTATGGGCGATTCGTCGAGGTGTCCCATGGCGACGGCCTAGTGTCGTTCTATGCCCACCTCAGCCGCCCGGCCAGGGGGTTGGCAACCGGCGCCGCTGTCTCGGCCGGCCAGACGGTCGGCTATGTCGGCGGCAGCGGCCGTTCCACCGGATCCCACCTGCATTTCGAGATCCGCCACCATGACAGGCCGCTCAACCCCGCCTTCCTGATCGGCCGCAGCTTTGCCTCGCTGGACAGCCTGCCGTTCAAGGACGCGGCCCGGGTATCCGGCCGGGTCCGGGTGGCCGTGGTGTCCGGCTGGCCGCCGGGAACCCGCCGGGGATCGATTGCAGTCAGGGACGGCGGATCGGACGGCCGGGTTCGGTCGGTCATCAACCCTGCCGTGGGCAGACACATGGCCGCCCATGAATCGGCCCCCGCGGCGCCCTTGGGTCTCAGGGCCCAGGCCCTGCGGATCGAGGGCCTTCGGGCCCTGGCACAGCCGACGGCCCCTTCCCAGGATGTCGCTGCGCCGGAAGCCCTGCCGCGGCTGAAGATCGCCCCCGTGACCCCGCCAGACGCCTGACACCGGGCGGCCCTGTCCCGAAGTCTCAGGCCTTGCGCCCCAGCAGTCGGTCTGCGGTCAGCGCGGCTGCGAGAGTGATCACCACGCTGGAGATCATGAACCAAAGGGGATGGGGAATGGTCGCCATGCTCCAGACCGCTCCGGCAAACAGCACCGCAACAACGATCCAGCCGGCGATTCGCCGGCCCTGAGCTATGGCCAGGGCAGCGCAGGCCCCGGCCAGGGTTCCGGCGCCCCAGCCGACCAGAACGGACGCCATCGCCATGGGGTTCATCTTCGACATCAGGGTCTTGAGCTGTTCGGGGTCGCTGACGTCGACCCCCGCCGGCGGGGGCCAGAGGCTATGGCCCACCATCTCGACAAGACCGACGACGATACCGCCCAGCAGAATTCCGGCCACGACGCCGAGCGCGATTCGTATCATCGGCCTTCTCCTTCCGGCTATCGACCGGGGCCAAGCTTGGTCTAGATTGTCGCTATGCTCAAGACGTCCGCCCGCCGCGCCGGCAAGACCCTCGCCGCCATCGCCCTCGGCCTGTCGCTGTCCATCGCCCTGGGAGGCCTGATGTCCGCTGTCGCCGCCGCCAAGCCGCCCGGGCGCATGGTCGATATCGGCGGGCGGCGCCTGCATCTGGTCTGCGCCGGCCCGGCCCAGGCTCCGGGGCCGCTGGTGGTGCTGGAAGCCGGCGCCTTTGGCCTGTCCGCCGACTTCGGCGCCGTGCAACAGGGTTTGACCGCGAGGGGCATCCGCAGCTGCGCCTATGACCGCGCCGGTCTTGGTCGCTCCGATCCCGGACCGCGCCCGCGGGACAGCCAGGCCATCGTGTCCGATCTCGAACAACTGCTCGTCGCCGCCGGCGAGGATGGCCCCCTTGTCCTGGTCGGCCATTCCATGGCCGGGTTGCATCTGAGACTGTTTACCGCCCGCAACCTTGACCGGGTTGAGGGCCTGGTCCTGCTGGACGCCGCCGCGCCGGAGGCCGCTGACATTCCCATGGCGGCCAGCTGGATCGGCCGGTTCGCCGACGCATCCCGCCTGGCCGGCGGGGCCGCAAGCCTTGGTCTGTTCAAGCCGCTTACCCTGGTCATGGGCGACGGCATCGGCCTTCCGCCGGTGGCCAAGGCCGACAAGAAGCGGGCCTTCGGGTCGGGACGGCACAACCGCTGGGCCGCCGAGGAGGTGGCCCTCTGGATGGCAAGCTCACAGCAGGGCAAGGCGGTCGCCGCCTACGACCCTTCCCTGCCTGTGGGCGTGGTGACGGCCGGGCCGCCCCGGCAGGGCGCCCTGTCAGAGTGGAAACGTTTTCAGGCTGCCCCGGCCCGCAACAGCCTTAAAGGGTTCCACATCAATATCGACGCCGCCAGCCATGCCGGTATGCTCGGCCTGAAACACCGGGATGTGGTGGTCGAGGCGATTGTCCGCGTCAGAGACGCCGCAGCGCCGCAAGGCTGACGCCCCCAGATGGAGCCCTGATGGACGCCGCCCTTTCCCTGGACCACGTCACCAAGCGCTATGGTGATTTCACCGCCGTCAATGACCTGTCCTTCGCCGCCCGGCAGGGCCGGATCCTCGGCTTTCTCGGCCCGAATGGCGCCGGCAAGACCTCGACCCTGCGGATGATCCTGGGACTCAGCAGCCCGACCTCGGGGACCCTGAGTGTCCTGGGCGCCCCTGATGGCCGGCCAGTGCGCGACCGGATCGGGTTTCTGCCCGAGGAGCGGGGACTCTATCGGCGCATGACGCCGGTGGAAGCCATTGTCTTCCTCGCCGGGCTGAAGGGCCTGCCCGCCCCGGAGGCCCGCCGCCGGGCGCGGCAGATGCTGGAGGAACAGGGACTGGGCGCGGCCCAGAACCGCCAGATCCGCAACCTCTCCAAGGGCATGGCCCAGAAGGTTCAGCTGATCGCCGCCGTAGCCCACCGGCCGGAACTGGTCATTCTGGACGAGCCGTTCAGCGGCCTGGATCCGGTGAACCAGCAGACCCTGGAAAGCATGATCCGGAATCTGGCCAGGGATGGGGCGACCGTGGTCTTTTCGACCCATGTCATGCAGCACGCAGAACGACTCTGCGATCATGTGGTGCTGCTGGCCGGCGGCCGGAAAGCCTTTGACGGCAGCGTGGCCGAGGCCAAGGCACGGGCGCCCCGGGCGCTCGTCCTGGAAGGCATGCTCGAGGCCGCCGCCGCCGCCGCCCTGCCCGGCGTCACGGCCGTCGCCACCTCGCCCCTGGACGGCGGAGGCCAGCGCCAGACCTGCGCCCTCGACTCGCAGGCGTCCGGCCAGGAGGCCCTGAAGTCCGCCTTTGCCCAGGGGCTGGACATCCAGCGGTTCGAACTGCGCGAGCCCAGCCTGCATGACGCCTTCATCGTCCTGACCGGGACCGCCCCCGACCAGATGGAGGTCGCCGCGTGAAACGACTGATCAAGATCGCCGCCCGCGAATACATCGCCTATGTCCGGACGGTCGGATTCTGGCTGTCCATGCTGGCGCTGCCGCTGGGCATGGGTCTGGTCCTGGGCGCCTCCGGCTATATGGAGGCCAGCACTCCGGCCCCGGCCATCGTCCTGATCGACCAGACGCCGGGACAGACCTTCGGCCCGTTGGCGGCCAGAAAATTCTCCGACGGTCCCGGCGGCCGCCCCCGGGCGGACATCGTCGATCCGCCGGTCGCCCTGCCCACGGATCCCCGGGCGATCGGGGCTGCCCTGAAGCCCTGGCTGACCGGCGATCTCAAGCTGGAGGGCAAGCGCAAGCTGGCCGCCGCCTTTGTCATCCATGGCCAGGGCGAGGCCATCGCCATAGATGTCTGGACCGACAACCCGCTGCTGAGCTCAACGGAGACTGTTCGAACGGTCGTATCCGGACAGATGGAGCGCTCAAGACTCGAGGCGGCAGGGGTCAGTCCAGCCCTGCTGCTGGAGGCCGCCGCCCTCAAGCCGACCGTCACCGACTTCTCGCCAAAGACCAGCGAGAAGGCCTCCCTGCTCAACCGCCTTCCCGGGGTCATCGGCTTTGGCGCCGCCATGCTGCTGTGGAGCGTCATCTTCACCGGCGCCGGCATCCTGCTGAACGGGGTGATCGAGGAAAAGTCGTCAAAGGTGCTTGAGGTCCTGCTGTCCTCGGCCACGGTGCCGGAGATCCTGTTCGGCAAGATCCTCGGCGTCGCCGGTGTCACCTTCACGGTCCTGGGGGTCTGGGGAACGGTCGGAACGATCCTGATGAACGTCTTTGCCCCGGACGTGGCGGGAGACGTCGGCAAGGTTCTGCTGGGCGGCGGGCTCATCTTCTATTTCGCCTTCTACCTGGCGGCCGGCTATCTGATGTACGCCTCGATCTTCACGGCCATCGGCGCCTTCTGTGAAACCACGCGGGAGGCCCAGACCCTGCTTGGGCCGATCATGATCCTGCTGACCATTCCGGTGATCTTCCTCAGCCAGGCGCTTCGTCGGCCCGACACCCCGGCCCTGGAGATCATGTCCTGGATCCCGCTCTTCACCCCGTTCATGATGACCGCCCGCGCCGCCAGCGGCCCGCCCCTGTGGCAGGTCCTGGGCACCGGCGTTCTGATGCTGGCGACGGTGGCGCTCGTCGTCTGGATCGCCGGCCGCGCCTTCCGGGCCGGGGCCCTGTCAACCGGCAAGGTCGACTTCAAGGGCCTCGTCGCCAAGCTGCGGGGCGGCGAATAGGGCGCGTCAGAACCCCTTCAGCCGCGCGTAGTCTTCGGGCCCCTGGACGGTGACGTTCAGGTCATTCACCAGCCCGTTGGCCAGGGAATAGACCCATCCGTGAACGGCCAGGGTCTGGCCGCGGGCCCAGGCGTCGAGGACGAAGACGTCGGCGGCGACATTCTTGACCTGGCGCATGACGTTCAGTTCGACCAGACGATCCCAGCGTTCCCGGTCGCCTTCCAGGGCCTCAAGGTCATGGCGGTGATGCTCATGCACCTCGCGGATCGGATGCAGCCAGTGATCCACAAGGCCCCGGCGCCGACCGTCCACGGCCGCCGCGACCCCGCCACAGCCATAGTGGCCGACGACCATCACATGCCTGACCTTGATCACCTCGATGGCGAACTGCAGGACACTCAGATAGTTGGCGTCCTGCGGCGGGGCCAGGTTGGCCACATTGCGGTGAACGAACAGCTCGCCCGGATCGAGACCGACGATCTCGTTGGCCGGCACCCGGCTGTCGGAACAGCCGATCCACAGATATTGCGGGCTCTGCTGGTTCTCGAGCCGCTTGAAGAACTCGGGATCCACCTCGGTCTTCTTCGCCGACCAGGCACGGTTGTTGGCCTTCAGGTCTTCCAGCATGGTCAGGCCTTCACGGCATCGGGTTGATTGTCAGGCCGGGCCGCCACGACGGCGTCCAGGGTCTCGGCGCGATCATAGGCCGCCTTCAGATGCGGCCAGGCCGAGATATCCATGTTTGCCCGGCGGGCGTTATAGACCTGTGGCACAAGGCAGCAATCGGCCAGGGTAGGGGTCGATCCAAAGGCAAACCCGTCGCCATGGCGGGCAATCATCTTTTCCAGGGCGTCAAAGCCGTCGCTGATCCAGCGCCGGGTCCAGGCGTCGCGGCCCGACTGATCGCCGCCCAGGCCGGTGATCGCCTTCATGATCCGCATGTTGTTGACCGGATGGATGTCGCACGCCACCACCTCGGCCATGGCCCTGACCACAGCCCGCCCTGTCGGATCGGCGGGCAGAAGGGCCGGTTCCGGATGCGACTCTTCCAGCCATTCCAGGATGGCCAGGCTCTGGGTCAGGCGAACACCGTCCCCGATCTCCAGGGTCGGCAAAAGTCTCTGCGGATTGAGCGCTTCATAGATCCCTGACCCCTGCTCGCCTTCGGCCAGGTTCACCGGGACGATGTCGTAGGCCAGGGCTTTCAGATTGAGGCCGATCCGCACCCGGAACGGAGCCGAGGCGCGCCAGTAGCTGTACAGTCGATAGGTCATCAGACGATCCTGAAACTCAGGGCGCCGACCCCGGCGATCTGTCCTTCGACAAGATCGCCGCGAACCAGGGG
>CAMAVA010000145.1 GCA_945861515.1 Brevundimonas vancanneytii
AGTGATGTAGAGGATCTCGAAGAGGCCGCCGGACAGGGATACCCAGACGGCATAGCGGCCGGCGAGGCTGTGGCGAAAGCCGGGGCCGAGCGTCGTGAAGACCCAGGACCCCATCAGCCAGAACAGGCTGACAGAGGCCATGAATTTCAGCGGCTTGATCCAGACGCCAACGCCGTCGAAGGTTCGTGGATCGGTCAGGGCCAGCCAGGCTGTGGGGACCATCGCCAGGGCCAGCAGGATGCCCGCTGTGGCCAGAACCGGTTCCCAGCCCCTGGCTGGGCTGGCGCGCCCTGATACGTTGATCTCGGCGGCGGCGGTCATTTCGCGGTCTTCCGGGTCGCCAGGCGGAGCAGGGAGAAGACCAGGTAACCGACCGGGCCAAGCAGGAAGGTCAGGACCAGGATGGGCGCGATGACCAGGCCCGGCAGTCCGGCCTGGGACGCTGTACGGGCGATCCATCCGCCGACGAACAGGTCGAAGGCCAGGTAGTGGATCCAGCCGGCCAGCAGCAGTTCGGGCTTTGCGAACAGGGCCCCGACCGCCTGGAGCGACCCAAAGCCGCCGCCCTCGGCCTGGCCCCAGAACATCACCATCACCACGGCGTAGGCGAGGGCCAGCAGGGCCGGGGCGACAAATCCTGCTAGTGGATCCACGACCCTCTGCAGGGACTTGATGAACCGGCCCAGGATAAGGGCGACCCACGTGACCAACGCAAACAGGTTGGCAATCGAAAAGACGGTGTCGACCACGGGACGGCTCCATTGCTTGACAGTGTCAAGCGGGATATCCTGCGAACTTGACACTGTCAAGGAGTGAGCCGGAATGACCACCCCGCCGGGATCGACCGCGCCCCGCGGAAGGCCCGATGACGTGCGGGCGGCCCTGCTGCAGGCCGCTGCGAGCCTCATTGAATCCGGTCCGGAGTCGGCGGTCAGCCTGCGGGCCTGCGCCCGGATGGCGGGTGTCTCCCATGCGGCGCCGGCCCATTACTTTCCGAGCCGGGCGGACCTGATCGGCGCTGTCCTGGCCGAGGGGTTCGACGATCTTGCGGTCCGAATGATCGCGGCGCGGGATGCGGCGCCGGCAGAACCGTTTGCCCGACTGAAAGCCATCGGCATGGCCTACGTCGCATTCGCTCTGTCGCGACCGGCCACCTACGACATGATGTTCCAGCGGTGTCACCGGGACGGCGCGCAGGGCCGGGTCATGACCGCCGCCGACCATTGCGGGGGCGTGCTCTGGCGAGCCGTCGCCGAGACCCGCCGGCCGGAGGGCGTCGATGACCGCACCGGAGTCAACTTCGCCTGGATGGCGGTTCACGGCTATGTCTCGCTGGTGATCAACGGCCTGATCGACGGAGGGCCGGGGCCTGACGCCATCGAGGTGATGGCGGACCGGCTGCTTTCGCTGCTGGAGCCGGCGTTTACGGTGGGACAGACCAACTAGGGGACAGCCGTTCGATCGAGGCTGCGCTGCGGTGGAAGGACCCATGCTTGCCGGATCGGTTGCCTGAGCCTATTGCACTGCACCATGGAAGAGACCGAAAACCTTATCGAGACCCTCGCCCTCGAGCCGATCGAGATGAACCTGTTCCGGGGCGTGTCGCCCAATGACGGGTTTCCGCGCATCTTTGGCGGGTTCGTCATCGCCCAGGCCCTGCTGGCGGCCTATGAGACGGTGGAGAACCGGGTCTGTCATTCGATCCATGCCTATTTTATCCGGCCCGGCGATGTCCGCATCCCGGTGCTGTACGAGGTTGACCGGTCGCGGGACGGCGGCACCTTCACCACCAGGCGGGTGATCGCGATCCAGAATGGCCAGCAGATCTTCAACCTGGCGGCCTCGTTCCAGGTGGCCGAAGAGGGGCTGGAGCACCAGACGACCATGCCCGAGGCGCCGGATCCGGAGTCCGTGCTGGGCGAACTGGAGCGGATGCTGGCAGACTCGCCGGACAGGCTCCCACCTGCGCTGATCAAGCAGATGCAGCGCCCGCGGCCGATCGACCTGCGCTGGCCCGATCCCCAGAACATCTTCAAGCCGGTGCCCAAACCGCCGCGGAAGCAGGTCTGGATGAAGGCCAAGGTTCCGATCGGGCCGGAGATCAAGCTGCAACAGGCCTGCCTGGCCTATGCCTCGGACATGGCCTTCATGGAGACCGCCCTGCGGGTTCATGGCCTGACCTGGCAGACGCCGGGCCTGCAATCGGCCAGCCTGGACCATGCCATGTGGTTCCACAGGCCAGTGGATTTCAACAACTGGCTGCTGTTTGACCAGGACTGCCCCAGCACCTCACAGGGGCGGGGGTTCATTCGCGGCGAGATGTACACCCAGGACGGCAAGCTGGCGGCGTCTGTCGCCCAGGAATGCCTGATGCGGATAAAGACCTGACAGCAGCTCAGGTCCGGAAATCCTGTCCGGGCGCAGACTGAAGCCCGGGCCGGACTCAGTCTTGCGGCTGCTCGTCCGGGTCCGCACCCGCTTCCGGGACCCATTCGACCTCATCGGGGCGGACAATGATGATCTGACCGGCGCTGATCCGGACGTCCGGAACCGCCTCGCGGGTGAAGGGCAGGTACCAGGTCGGTCCGCCCTCGGCGGGGTCGATTTCAAGGATGTCTCCGGCCCCGAAATCCTGGACGGACTTGACCCTGCCGATCTTCTGGCCTTCAGGGCCAATGGCGACCAGACCTATCAGGTCGGCCAGGTAGAACTCGTCTTCGTCAGGGACGGGCAGGGCGCTGCGGGCAATATGCAGGGACAGTCCCTTCAGGGCGTCGGCCTGTTCCTTGGTCTCCACGCCCTTGCAGCGGGCGATTACGCCGCCCTTGGCGACCCGGGCCGACAGGACGGTCAGGGCGAGCGAGCCGTCCGCGCGGAGAAGATCGCGATAGTCGACGATCGCCAGGGGGTCTGCCGTGAAGGTGCTGAGCCGTACGTCTCCGCGCACGCCATGGGCGCCGGAGACACGGCCGACGAGCAGAAACTGCGCTGTCATGGGAAAGGAGGTTCGCCGCGCCGTTCCCCAGATTCCGGGGGACGGCGCGGCAAAGCGTCCTAGCCTTCGGTCTTTTCTTCAGGCGCCGCTTCAGCAGCGGGAGCAGCTTCCTCGGCGACGGGCGCGGCGGCCTCTTCGGCGGGAGCGGCCTCTTCGGCGGCGGGTGCTTCTTCGGCGACAGGCGATGCCTCTTCAACGGCCGGGGCGGCCTCTTCGGCGGCGGCTTCAACGACCGGGGCTTCTTCAACCACTTCGGGTTCCGGCTCGGGCGGCGGGTTGGCGGCCAGTTCGGCGGCAGCGGCGGCCCGCTCTTCTTCGCGCTTGGCGCGCTCACCGGCGCGTTCCTCGGCCTTCTTGCCGGGCTTGCCCTTGGTGGGGTTGTTGCCGTGTTCCCACTTCACAAGGCCTTCCTTGGCCAGGAACCGGGCGACCCGATCGGTCGGCTGGGCGCCCTTCTTGATCCAGGCTTCGATGGACTCGAGCTTCAGGGTGGTTCGCTGCGGATCGTCCTTCTTCAGCAGCGGATTGTAGGTGCCGACCTTTTCGATGAAGCGGCCGTCGCGGGGCGAATGGCTGTCGGCGACGACGATCGAATAGTAGGGACGCTTCTTGGTGCCGCCACGGGCGAGCCGGATCTTCAACATGGTCTTCTTAGTCCTTGGAGAGGTTCAGTTTTTCTTGAACGGGTTGAACGGAGAACCGCCCCCCAGGCCAGGAAGGCCGGGAAGCGAGGGAGGGTTGACGCCGGCGGCAGGGCCGCCCATGCCGGGCAGGCCCTGAAGGGCCTGCTTGATCTGTTCGGGGTCCGGCGCGGCCATCTTGCCGCCGCCGAGGTTCTTCAGCCGGGCGTCGCCGCCGCCCAGGCCCAGCATGCCGGCCATCTGGGCAAAGCCCCGCCCGCCGCCCTTGCTCATCATCTTGAAGGCGTCGGCCATCTGGCGATGCTGTTTCAGCAGGCGGTTGACCTCGGCCACATCGACCCCGGCGCCGGCGGCGATCCGGCGCTTGCGCGAGGCGGCCAGGATGTCCGGCTTCTTGCGCTCGGTCCGGGTCATGGAACTGATGATCGCCTTCTGGCGGCGGATGGCCTTGTCGTTAAGCCCCGCCTCGGCGATCTGGCCCTTCATCTTCTGGACCCCGGGCAGCATGCCCATCAGGCCTTCCATGCCGCCCATCTTTTCCACCTGGGTCAACTGGTCCGACAGCATGTCCAGGTCGAACTGGCCCTTGGCCAGTTTCTTGGCCATGGCCTCGGACTTGGCCTGGTCGAAGTCGGCGGCGGCCCGCTCAACAAGGGAGACGATATCGCCCTGGCCCAGGATGCGTCCGGCCACCCGGCGGGCGTCGAACACCTCCAGCGCCTCGACCTTCTCACCGGCGCCCAGGAACTTGATCGGGAGGCCGGTGGTGGCCCGCATGGACAGGGCCGCGCCGCCTCGTCCGTCGCCATCGGCCCTGGTCAGGATCAGGCCGGTCAGGGGCAGGCGTTCATGGAAGGCCTTGGCGGTGCGGACCGCGTCCTGGCCGGTCAGGCTGTCGGCGACCAGCAGGGTCTCGGCCGGGCTGGAGATCTTCGCGATCTCCGCCGCCTCGGCCATCATGGACTCGTCCAGGGTGGTGCGACCGGCGGTGTCGAGGATCAGGATGTCATAGCCGCCCAGCCGGGCCGCCGACATGGCGCGCTTTGCGATATCGACCGCAGACTGGCCAGCGATGATCGGCAGGGTCTCGACCCCGACCTGGACGCCAAGGGTGGCCAGCTGTTCCATGGCGGCCGGACGACGGGTGTCCAGCGAGGCCATCAGGACCTTCTTGCGGTCGGTCTTGCTGAGTCGCAGGGCCAGCTTGGCCGAGGTGGTGGTCTTGCCGGACCCCTGCAGGCCGCTCATCAGGATGACCGATGGCGGGTTGAGGGCGATGTTCAGGGCGACGGGCTCTTCGCCGCCGAGCATCTCGACGAGGCCGTCATAGACAATCTTGACGACCTGGTCGGCGGGACGGATCGAGCGGATGACCGCCTCGCCGGTAGCCTCGACCCGGGCCCTGGCGATGAAGTCCTTGACCACGGGCAGGGCGACGTCGGCCTCGAGCAGGGCGACCCGCACTTCGCGCAGGGCTTCGTCGACGTCCTTCTCGCTGAGGACGCCCCGTCCGGACAGGCGGTCAAAGACGCCGCTCAGCCGATCTGTAAGGCCTTCGAACATAGATCCGCTCCACTGGTCCGCCGGGGCGAACCCTTGTTTTCCCTGCCTGGCTCGAAACCGAACCAGACGCGCAACGAAACCAGCCCCCGTGGACGATCACGTCGACGGGGGGCCTCTCCGCCCTCGTCCGATATGGGGATCGGGGTCGTGGCGGGGGAGGGCGCTGGCAAATTGCGCCGGAAGGGAGTGCTTATGGGCGAAAGGGAAGGGAAGGTCAAGGAAAGCCGCCTCCGACCGGTCAGGCCGGAGGCGGATGCAGGCCTCAGGCCCCTTCTGGAACCGGGAAGCCCCGGTCGCGCATCAGGGCGCCGATCTTGGGGTCGCGGCCGCGGAAGTCGCGGAACTGCTGGGCCGGATCCTTGCGGTTGCCCTGGCTCATGATGGTGTCATGCAGCCGCTTGGCGGTCGCCTTGTCATAGGCGCTGCCGGCTTCCATGAAGGCTTCCCAACAGTCCGCGGTCAGGGTGTCGGCCCAGAGATAGCTGTAGTAGCCGGCCGAATAGCCGTCCCCTGAGAAGACATGGCCAAACTGCGGGGTGCGGTGACGCATGACCAGTTCCTCGGGCATACCCAGCTTGGCCAGTTCCTCGCGCTCGAACCTGTCCGGATCAATGGTCACGTCGCCGGCCAGGTGCAGCTTCATATCGATCAGGGCGCTGGCCAGGGCTTCGGTGGTGGTGAAGCCCTGGTTGAAGGTCTTGGCCTTGCTGATCTTGTCGACCAGGGCCTGGGGGATGGGCTCGCCGGTTTTGTAGTGGACGACGAACTGTTTCATCACCTCGGGCGTGGACAGCCAGCGTTCATTGAGCTGGCTGGGAAACTCGACATAGTCGCGGGCGACGCTGGTGCCGGACACGGAGGGATAGACCACCGCCGAGTTCAGGCCGTGAAGGGCGTGGCCAAACTCGTGGAACAGGGTCTCGGCGTCGTCCCAGCTGATCAGAACCGTTTCGCCCGGCACGCCCTTGATGAAGTTGGAATTGTTGCTGACCAGGGTGGTGATCGGCTTCCTGAAGGTTTCCTGGGTGCGGTAGTCGGTCATCCAGGCGCCCGACTGCTTGCCCTGGCGGGCATAGGGGTCGAAGTACCAGAGGCCGATGTTCTTGCCGGCCCTGCTGACTTCCCAGACCCGGACGTCGGGATGGAAGACCGGCACGCCGGTGACCGGCTTGAACTGGAAACCAAAGAGCTGGCCGGCCGCCCAGAACATGCCTTCACGCAGCTTTTCCAGCTGCAGGTAGGGCTTCACCTCGTTCAGATCGAGGTCGTACCTGGCCTTGCGGACCTTCTCCGAATAGAAGCGGTAGTCCCAGGGCGCCAGCTTGAAGCCGCCCTTTTCGGCGTCGATGATGGCCTGCATGTCGGCCACGTCGCGCTTGACTGCGGCAATGGCTGGCGGCCAGACCGCCTCCATCAGTTCCATGGCCCGCTCTGGGGTCTTGGCCATGGAGTCTTCCAGCCTCCAATGGGCATGGGTCGGATAGCCCAGCAGCTTGGCCCGTTCGGCCCGCAGCTTCAGGATCCGCGTGATGATGGCGTTGTTGTCGGTCGGGCCGCCATTGTCGCCGCGGCTGACAAAGGCCCGCCAGACCTTTTCACGGGTCGCCCGGACCGGAGAATAGGTCAGGTAGGGATCAACGCTGGAGCGGGTGTTGACGATGATCGCCTTGCCTTCCAGCTTGCGCTCCGTCGCGCTGGACCGGGCGGCGGCGACCAGGGACTCCGGCAGGCCAGCCAGGTCGGCGGCCGTCAGCTCGATATAGGTGTCCTCGTCGGCCAGTTGGTTGGCGTTGAACTTTGTGTAGAGGCCCGCCAGTTCCTCGTTGATGGCCGCGACGCGGGCCTTGGGTCCGGCCTCGAGCTTGGCGCCCTGGCGCACAAAGCCGGTGTAGCGCAGCCACAGGACCCGCTGCTGCTCAGGGCTCAGTTTGGCCTTTTCCGGCGAATTGTAGACCGCCTCGATGCGGTTGAAGAGAGCCTGGTTCTGGGTGACCCGGTCGCCGAAGGCCGACAGCTTCGGGCTCATCTCGGCCTCGACAGCCTGGAATTCCGGGCTGCTCATATTGCCGCTCCAGACGTAGAAGTAGCGATAGAGGCGGTCCAGGGTGCGGCCGCTGTCTTCATAGGCGGCGATGGTGTTCTCGAAGGTCGGCGCCGCCTTGTTGGCCGTGATGACCTCGATCTCGGCCCAGGCCTGTTCCATGGCCGCTTCCAGGGCCGGTTTGAAGTCGGCGACGACAACCTTGTCCCAGGCCGGCACGCCGCCGAAAGGACCGGTGTAGGGGGCGAGCATGGGGTTCTCCGGGGTCTTGGCCAGGGCTGGCTGAACGGCGGCGGCGGCTGTGAAGGCGGCCGAGGCGGCCAGGAATGTGCGGCGTTTCACGGGACGGGGACTCCGGGGATTCAGATGCAAAGCCAACCCTAGGCCTTCGTCCGGGTTCCGTCACATGAACGGCATGTAATGAGTCGCGGCCTCAGGATCGCACGATCAGCAGGTCCATGACCCTGAGCGGCGCCGGGGCCTCTGGCGGCAATTCAATCCGTGGCGGCTGAAGGCTCCAGACGGTGGCAAGGCAGGTCAGGGCCAAAGCTGCGACAAGACAGGTTCCCGCCGCACTTCTCAGCCTTGAGACTGACGGCGCCTTGAGGACCAGGATTCGCGCCTCGAGCGGATGGCCGCCCCAGTGGCAGCCGACAGGCAGACGGTCCTGTGACATCTGGGTTTTCAGCATGGCGCCGGCATACTGGCGCCGGGCCTTGGGAAAGCGCGCCATGACCAGGGCGTCGCAGGCCATTTCCTGGTCCAGCCGGACCAGTCTGGCGGCCCAGTGAATGAGCGGATTGAACCAGAAAAGGCATTGCAGGGCGGCGATCAAGCCGTTGGCGCGGGGATCGTCGCTGTCCAGATGGGCCTTTTCATGGGCGCGGATCAGGGCCTGTTCCTCGGGGGAAAACCGCAACGCAAAGTCCTG
>CAMAVA010000146.1 GCA_945861515.1 Brevundimonas vancanneytii
GACCGTGGACTATGTGAAACTGGGGGAGGGCGGCGGCCATTGCGGCTTCACACCGCTGCTGGCCGCCGCTGTTGCCGAACTGTCTCCGGAGCGGATCGTCGTGACCGAGCCCGGCGAATGGCGTCTGATGGAGGACTTTCGCCGCTGGCAGGCGCTGCTGGCAGTCCCCGTCGACATCCTGCCCGACGACCGGTTCCTCTGCAGCCATGAGGCCTTCGAGGGCTGGGCGGAAGGGCGAAAGGCCCTGCGGATGGAGTATTTCTACCGCGACATGCGCCGCCAGACGGGCCTGCTCATGGACGGCGACCAGCCCGTCGGCGGCAAATGGAACTATGACAGCGAAAACCGAAAGCCGGCCGATCGCGACCTGTTCATGCCGACCCCCCGCGCCGTCCCGCCGGACGCCATCACAGCCGAGGTCCTGGCCATGGTCGCGGCCCGGTTTGACGATCACTTCGGCGATCTGGAGCCCTTCTGGTTCGCGGCAACCCGGTCCGATGCCCAGGCCGCGCTAGCCGCCTTCATCGACCAGGCCCTGCCCCGGTTTGGCGACTATCAGGACGCCATGCTGACAGGGGAGCCCTTCCTCTACCACGCCGTCATTGCCCAGTATCTGAACTGCGGGCTGCTCGATCCGCTGACCGTCTGCCGGCAGGTGGAGGCGGCCTTTCGCGCCGGCAGGGCGCCCCTCAACGCCACCGAGGGCTTCATCCGCCAGATCATTGGTTGGCGGGAATATGTCCGGGGAATCTACTGGCTGAAGATGCCAGGCTATGACCGCAGCAACTTCCTCAGGCATGACCGGCCCCTGCCGGACTTCTATTGGACGGGCGAGACCGACATGGCCTGCCTGAGGGCGGCCATCACCCAGACCCGGCAACAGGCCTATGCCCACCATATCCAGCGCCTGATGGTCACCGGCAATTTCGCCCTGCTGGCCGGGATCGACCCGCATGAACTGCACCGGTGGTATCTCGCCGTCTATGCCGACGCCTATGAATGGGTCGAACTGCCCAACACCGTCGGGATGAGCCAGTATGCCGATGGCGGCCTTCTGGCCTCAAAGCCCTATGCGGCCAGCGGCGCCTATATCAACCGCATGTCCAACTACTGCGGCTCCTGCCGCTTTGATGTCAAACAGCGCACCGGTCCGGAGGCCTGCCCCTTCAACGCCCTCTACTGGGACTTCATCGCCCGCCACCGGGACAGGATCGCCGGCAACCCCCGCATGGCCCAGATGGTGCGCACCTACGACCGCTTCGACCCGGCCGAGCAACAGCGCATTGCCGGCAGCGCGAGGGGTTTTCTCGAAGAGCTGTGAGGGGCGTGCGGCCGGGCTGAAGGCCCGCCTTGGAGTTCGGTTGCATATCACGGCGAAGGCGTGGCATTAAACAACCTGAGCGGCCTTTTCAGGGGGACTTTCTTTGCAACCGCGCGCAATACAGGCGATCCTCGCCATCGCTTTGGCGACCGTTTCTTTCCGTTGCGCCGAGGCCGCCGGACCGCCGACTATTCTGGCAAAGGCGGGCGTCTCCTACGATCAGCGCGAGGCTGACAGGGCCAGCTGCAAGGTCATCGCTGACGAAGCTCCCTTGGATGATTTACCCCATACGGATGTTCCAAGCGTCAGCGTGGTCGGCTACGCCAATCCCGCTGCGGCAGGTGCGGGAGGTGCAATAGCTTATCTGATTCTTGCAGGCATTGAGACTACTGAAGCGCGCGGAAGAGCAGTCGGAATATGTCTCAAGAATATGGGCTATGCCGAACTGCTGATGACCCCGGAAGAGGCCGCTGCCTACGCTCCATTGTCCCGTGCCGATCGTGAAGTCTGGGAGAGAGACTTTCTGGCGACGGATCTCAGGGCTCGGATTGTCTCTGCCTCCGGCCCGCTTGTTCCCCAGCTCCCGCCGTATAAAGTAGAGCCTGACGGCATTGGCTCCATACGGGTCGATCCGTCCTCGCTGGTCGTTGCTTCTGGACCGGTAAAGCGGGGCGAGCTGCTGGTGACCGGCAAGCTGTCGCGCTTCAGGACTGCCGTGCTGTCGAAGCCCTTCGAGGGTGGGGCCGGCGCGATCCGGCTCCGGGGAGAGGCCGGATCTCTATTCCAGATCGTCGATTCCCGGCCAGAACGGTCCCGCTGGCTGCGTAGGCCGTCATCAACATGGTGTGGCCCGGTCACCGAGCTGACCCAGGGCTCCAGCTCAATCCAGACCTATTGTCTTTCCAGTCTCCGTGACGGCTATGAAGCGGTCCGGGCCCTCGGAGAGCCTTGGCTGTGGATCGGCCAAGGTGGAATTCAGGTCACCGGCATCGGGGGACCGGTGATCCTTGATGAAGTCGCGGCCACTGATGAGTCCCCAATTGATCTCGAGATTCGGCTGACGACCCTGTCCGTCCGAAGCGTTCAGGTGACCATAGTTGCGCGGAAGGAAGGTCGAAGCGTCACCCTGTTGACTCGCGAGTTGCCCCTCCTGTCCAACGGCAAGGCCTTCCTGCCCCTTTGGTCGCGGCGGCTTGTGATAACCCGCACAACAACCTCAAAGGTCACGGCCGTACTTGATGATCGTGGCGGCGGCAGAAGCTGGCGCGGCGGGGACGACTGAAACGGGGACCTAACGCCCGCCGGCTGCGCCGTTCAGGCTCCAGGCCGTCGCCTCATCATAATGGCAGTAGGCGCCCATCGGTGTCGGCGGTTGGTCGGCTGGGAAGACGGTGATGCGCCAAATGCGCCATGCACTTCGCCAGGGCCAGGGACTGGTCTGCTTGAAGTCGACAGCAAGATAGCCGCTGACACGCTCGCCGCTCTTGGTCTCCCAGACTCCCCGCGCCGACATGGCGTCGCCTGCAACCATGAAGCTGAGCTTATTCAGATCCGGCGCAGGCCCGGCGAGAGCAGAGCCGAGCTGATTGAATTTCACTGTGCCGGTCAGGTCTGAATAGCCCGCCAAAGGAGCGCTCATTGCCAGCACCTTCCTGAGCGCGGCGGGTTGGGCGCCTGGCTCAAGGGCGAAAAAGGCGGAAAGCAGCGCCGGGGCGTCCGCGTTGGCGCGGTCGATGGCCCACTGTGGGGCAGGGGCTCCGGCCTGACAGGCCTGCTCAGCCGCAGCGGCAGCTTGCCGCGCCGTTGCGTCTCCCACAACCTGTCCGATCCAGGCCTGCGCCGACGCCGTGCCTGCCGAAACGCCATAGAGGCCGGCAATTACTGCAGCTGCAGCCGCAGCCCAATCCGATCCACGCTTCCCCATTCTCGCCCCCCGGTCAGCCCTATGCAGTTGTCGCGTCGTCGACCGGAGACTAACGATCAAACAGGGCGTACGCAACCTTGGCGGATATACTGAAGGCGAAGTGAGCCATGCGGAAATGGCGCACCCGACACGATTCGAACGTGTGACCTTTGCCTTCGGAGGGCAACGCTCTATCCAGCTGAGCTACGGGTGCCTCGCAATGCGAGGCGGGTTGTCTAGCCGAAAGGGCGGGCCGGCGCAAAGGGTTTGGCGCGGCCCGCCGCCGATCGGGTTTCAGAACACCAGGGCCCGGACTTCCTTGACATGGGGCAGGGCCTGGATGGCCGACAGCAGGGCGGGGCTGGGGGCCTGGTCGACGCCGACCAGGGCGATGGCGTCGTCGCCCGCAGCCACCCGGCCCAGGTTGAAGGTGGCGATATTGACGCCCGCCTCGCCCAGCATCATGCCGAGCGCCCCGATGAAACCCGGCTTGTCCAGGTTGTTGACATAGAGCATGGCGGCGCCGAACGGGGCGTCGAGATCCATGCCCTTGACCTCGACCACCCGGGGGCTGCCGCCGATCACGGCGCCGGCGAAGGCCTTTGTGCCCGTATCGGTGGTGATGGTGATCCGCACCAGGCTGTCATAGACCGGCGACAGTTCCTGGCGGCTTTCGGAGACGGTGACGCCCCGCTCCTTGGCCACGGCGGGGGCGCTGACCATGTTGATCTCGGCCAGCATGGGGCGCAGCACTCCGGCCAGGGCAGCGGCCGTCATCGGCTTGACGTTCAGCTTGGCCACCTCGCCGATATAGGCCACCTCGATGGCCTTCAGGCCCGGGTCCATCATCTGGCCGGCGAAGACGCCCAGCTTTTCGGCCAGGGCGACGAAGGGCTTCAGCTTGGGGGCCTCGTCGGCGGTGATCGAGGGGCTGTTCAGGGCATTGGAGACGGCGCCGGTCAGCAGGTAATCGCTGATCTGTTCGGCCACCTGCAGGGCGACATTCTCCTGGGCCTCGGCGGTGCTGGCGCCCAGGTGCGGAGTTGCGATGAAGTTGGGGGTGCCGAAGAGCGGCGTTTCCCTGGCCGGTTCGGTGACGAAGACGTCGAAGGCCGCGCCGCCGATATGGCCGCTGTCCAGGCCGGCCTTCAGGGCCGCCTCGTCCACCAGACCGCCCCGGGCGCAGTTGATGATCAGGACGCCCTTGCGGGTCTTGCTGAGGTTCTCGGCCGACAGGATGTTGCGGGTCTTGTCGGTCAGGGGGGTATGCAGGGTGATGACCTCGGCCCGGGCCAGAAGCTCGTCCAGCTCGACCTTCTCGACGCCCAGCTCGACGGCCCGTTCCGGCGACAGGAAGGGGTCATAGGCGATGACCTTCATCTTCAGCCCGAGGGCCCGTTCGGCCACCAGCGAGCCGATATTGCCGCAGCCGATGAGACCCAGGGTCTTGGCGAACAGCTCGATCCCCATGAAGCGGTTCTTTTCCCACTTGCCGGCCTGGGTCGAGGCGTCGGCGGCGGGCAGTTCGCGGGCCAGGGCGAACATCATGGCGATGGCATGCTCGGCAGTAGTGATGGAATTGCCGAAGGGGGTGTTCATCACCACGATGCCGCGGGCCGTGGCCGAGGGGATATCGACATTGTCGACCCCGATCCCGGCCCGACCGATGACTTTCAGCTTCGTGGCGGCGGCCAGGACATCCTTGTCGGCCTTGGTGGCGCTGCGGACGGCAAGGCCGTCATAGTCGCCGATGATCTTGAGCAGCTCGTCCTTGCTGAGGCCGGTGATGACGTCGGCCTGGACGCCGCGCCGGGCGAAGATCTCCACGGCGGCGGGGGACAGCTGGTCGGCAATGAGTACGCGGGGCATGGTCGGGTATCCTCGAAGAGCGGTGGGGACCCCCTCCACCATCGCCTCGGGCGATGGCGCCCCTCCCCTGGTGAGGGAGGGTGTGAGGGGTCGGCGAAGTCAGGGTGTCAGGCGGAGGCGGTCAGCTCGGCCTTGGTCTTGGCGAAGGCCCAGTCCAGCCAGGGAGTCAGGGCCAGAAGGTCGGCGGTTTCCACCGTGCAGCCGCACCAGATCCGAAGGCCGGCCGGGGCGTCGCGATAGCCGCCGATGTCATAGGCCGCGCCCTCCTTTTCCAGGACGGCCGCCAGCTTCTTGGCGAAATCGGCCTGGGCGTCTTGCGACAGGGCGGTGATGTCGGGATCGACAACGGTCAAACACACGGATGTGTTGGACCGGGTGGCCGGATCGGCCGCCAGGAACCCGGCCCAGGGGGTCCTGTCCACCCAGGCGGCGATGGCCGCCAGATTGGCGTCAGCCCGGGCGGTCAGGCCGGCCAGGCCGCCCATCGATTCCGACCAGGTCAGGGCGTCGATATAGTCCTCGACGCAGAGCATGGACGGGGTGTTGATGGTGGCGCCCTCGAAGATGTCGGCGCTGATCTTGCCGCCCTTGGTCAGGCGGAACAGCTTGGGCATGGGCCAGGGCGGGCTGTAGCTTTCCAGCCGCTCCACGGCCCGGGGCGACAGGATCAGCACGCCATGGGCAGCCTCGCCGCCCAGGGCCTTCTGCCAGCTGAAGGTCACCACATCCAGTTTCAGCCAGTCCAGGGTCTGGGCGAAGGCGGCGCTGGTGGCGTCACAGAGGGTCAGGCCGGCGCGGTCGGCGGCAATGAAATCGGCGTTGGGCACCCGCACGCCGGAGGTGGTGCCGTTCCAGGTAAAGACCAGGTCGGCGTCCGGATTGACCCGGGTCAGGTCGGGCAGCTGGCCATAGGGGGCGTCCAGCACCTCGACATCGGGCAGCTTGAGCTGCTTGGTCACATCGGTGACCCAGTCCTTGCCGAAGGACTCGAAGGCCAGAAGCTGCACTGGCCGCGCGCCCAACAGGGACCACATGGCCATTTCCACGGCGCCGGTGTCGGATCCGGCGACAATGCCGATCAGATAGTCGGCGGGGACCTCAAGCACCTTGCGGGTCTGGTCGATGGCGGCCTTCAGCCGCGCCTTGCCGGGTTTGCCCCGGTGGGAGCGGCCGAGGACGGCGTCCTTCAGTTTTTCAGGGGTCCATCCGGGGCGCTTGGCGCAGGGGCCGGACGAAAATTCGGGGCGCGCAGGGCGCAGGTCCGGCTTGGCCGGGGCGGTGGTCATGGCGATGTCTCCCATCCTTACAGATGGACTGCGCCCCGTTGGGGGGGCGTGGCCCGCTGGCCAGAAACCCCTTTTTGTCGCGCCGCACAAGAGATGTTTTTCTGAAACCAGGATTGATGGTCCGGGCAGGGCCGCCCCGACCGAAGGACAAGACTTGCCGGCGGCGCAGGTCTATCGGGAGGGTCATGACCGCCCAGACCCCTTCAAAGACGCCCTCCGGGGCCGCAACAGCAGGCGCCGGCGCGTCCCGCTCGCCCCTCGACTGGCTGGTGCTGGCCGCCCTGGTCATTGCCTGGGGGTCGGGGTTCGCCGGCCTGAAGATCGCTGTTCATGACATCGCCCCGGCCTGGAACACGGTGATTCGCCTTTGGGTGGCGACCGCCCTGCTCTGGGCGCTCTGCGCCGCGCGGGGGGAGACCCTGCCTGCCCTGATGTCGGCGGGAACCCGGCGGCCGGCGCCGGTCTGGCTGTGGTATGCGGCCCTGGGGCTGGTGGGCCTGAGCCTGCCCTTTTTCCTGTTCGCCTATTCGGCCGGCGGGCTGCCCAGCGCCGTCAACGCCATCTGCAATGGGTCCTCGCCGCTATTCACCGCCCTGCTGTCGCACCTGCTGCTGCCCGGCGAAAAGCTCAGCCTGCGACGGGCCGCCGGGGTGGGCCTGGGCTTTGTCGGGCTGGTGGTGCTGGTGGGCCCCCGCATGGCCCAGGGCGGAACGGTGGAGGTGCTGGCCCTCAGCGCCGCCTTGACCGGCGGCCTGCTCTATGCAGCCTCGAACATCATCACGGGAAAGGCGCCGCGGGTTGGGGCCCTGGCCGGAGCCCTGATGATGTGCCTGCTGGGGGCGGTGTTTGCGACGCTGCTGGCGCTATTGACCACCCCTGTTCCCCAGGCCGTTCCACCGCTTCCCGCCCTGGTCGCGGTCGTGGCGCTGGGGGTGTTTTCCACGGCGCTGGGCAGTGTCGGCTATGTCTGGCTGGTCCAGCGGCGCGGTCCGGTGTTCATGAGCATGTCCATCTATCTGGCGCCGCTCTGGGCGACGGGCCTTGGCGTTCTGTTGTTGGGCGAGCGTCCGGGCTGGACGGCGTTTGCCGCCCTGGCCCTGGTCCTGGCCGGGGTCGGCCTGACCACCTGGCGGGGCGTCAGGACCTGAGGGCGGAACCGGACCGGCGACGCCAGGCGAGCACACAACCCAGCAGGACACAGGCCAGGATCCCGACCGTATCGATGTTGTTGATGGTCGAGAACAGGGCGTCCCGGGGCCGCTCGACCAGCAGGTACCAGGCATGAAGGCTGAACTGCACGGCCTGGAGCATCATGGCGGCCCCCAACCAGAGGCTGGCGTAGCGCACGGCCAGGACCAGAAAACCGCAGGCCAGAAGGAATTCAGCGAAAAGCAGGACCATCGGCAGCAGGTCGGCCGGCACGGTCCGGTGAATGGCAAGGGCGGTCAAGGCCCCCACAACCACCAGGGATCCCGCCCACCGCTCCGCTCTTCCGCCCTGCCAGATCGACAGGGCGAAGGTCAGGAAAATCGTCAGCCAGATGGCCAGAACAATGGGATGGAGGGTCATGATCCTGCGGGCTCTAGGCCAATGAGATCACAGCGCCAGTTAATCTATCGCAACCTTGAC
>CAMAVA010000147.1 GCA_945861515.1 Brevundimonas vancanneytii
GCGACGGGGCATAGGGGTCTTTCATAGGGCCGTTTGGCGGAACAGGGTCGGTGCAAACTGGCCCCCCGGCGCCGCAGGTTCAAGCCGCCGTGGCAGGCTCCAGGAGAAGATCGGCGACGGTGATCCGGGAAAGGCGCTCGGAAGCCGCCGTGTCCGCTGCGCGGATCGCCGCACTGACGGCGTCCGGGATCCGCTCCCCGACCGGACAGCCCTTCACCCCGGCGGGCGCGACCCCTAGATGGGTGCAACCCTCCACGGCCCGCAGCACCTGGTCCAGGGTGATGGCCTGGGGCGGATGCAACAGCCAGGCGCCGCCGCCGGCCCCCATTCGGGTGGCGATGAGCCCTGCCCTGGCCAGCATGCCGGTCACCCGCCGCACCACGACCGGGTTGGTCGGCATGGAGGCCGCAAGTTCAGCCGACGATACCGCGCGCGCCGGAGCATCCGCTCCCAGATGGGCGAGATAGGCAAGGGCGTGGGCCGCCACAGGGAACTTCTGGCTGTCGGACATGATGTTGGTCCTGAAGGTAGGCGCCCCGATCCCGGGCGCAATCAAAATCGCGACCGGGCCCATACGAGCGCAGGCAATTGAACCCGATCTGGAAAGGGTGTATCGCGCCCGCCGCGCCACAGCGGCGCCACCCGCAGGGCCGGACACGGCCTCTGGACAAGAAGACCCATGGCGACCGAGCCTGCCGACGCACCGCATAACAGCGCTACCGTCGCCTCTCCTGACAATCATGCTGGCGGCGGCTCGTTCTGGACCCTGGCGGTCGGGGCCATAGGAGTCGTGTTCGGCGATATCGGCACAAGCCCCCTCTATGCCATGCGGGAGGCCCTGGCCCATTCCAAGGGCGGCGGCGCCAGTGAAGGCGCAGTGCTCGGGGTTGTGTCCCTGGTGATCTGGGCCCTGATCCTGATCGTCACCCTGAAGTATGTGGTCCTGCTGATGCGGGCCGACAACAAGGGCGAGGGCGGCACTCTTGCCCTGATGGCCCTGGCGCGAAAGACCCTGGCCAAGCCCAATGGCAAACGCTCGGCCGCCGTTTTCTTCCTGGGCGTGATCGGGGCCGCGCTGTTCTATGGCGACGGCATCATCACCCCGGCCATTTCAGTTCTGTCCGCAGTCGAAGGCCTCAAGGACGCGCCGGGCCTGGGCGGCAAGGTGGACAGCTGGATCGTGCCGATCTCGGCCGGGATACTGATCGCCCTGTTCATGGTGCAGTCGCGCGGCACCCAGAAGATGGCTGCCTTCTTCGGTCCGATCACGGCGGTCTGGTTCCTGGTTCTCGGGGGACTGGGCCTGATCCACATCTTTGACGACCCGACCGTTTTCCGCGCCATCAGCCCTCACTACGGGATCATGTTCCTGTTCGAGAACGGCTTTCTGGGTTTTGTCATCCTTGGCAGCGTCTTTCTGGCGGTGACCGGCGCCGAGGCCCTCTATTCCGACATGGGTCATTTTGGAAAGAAGCCGATCCAGGCGGGCTGGATCATCCTGGTGTTCCCCTGCCTGACCCTGAACTATCTCGGCCAGGGCGCCCTGATCCTCGACAACCCGGCAGCCCACACCAATCCCTTCTGGCAGATGGTGCCGCAGATTGCCTACTGGCCGATCCTGGCCCTGGCGACCGTCGCCACCATCATCGCCAGCCAGGCGGTGATCACCGGCGCCTTCTCCGTCACCCAGCAGGCCGTGTCCCTGGGCCTGCTGCCCCGGATGGACATTCGCCGGACCTCGGAGACCCAGGCCGGCCAGATCTATGTGCCACAGGTCAACACGATGCTGATGATTGGCGTGCTGGCGCTGCTGGTGACCTTCCAGACCTCCAAGGCCCTGGCGTCAGCCTATGGCATTGCGGTGACGGGCTCCATGTTCGTCGACACCCTGCTGGCCTTTGTCATCGTCCGGTACCACTGGCGCTGGCGCTGGAGCGCCACCCTTGCCGTCCTGCTGCCCCTGGTCGCGATCGACCTGACCTTCATCTCCTCCAACCTGCTGAAGATACCCGACGGGGCCTGGATGCCGCTGGCTTTCGGTGCGTTGCTGGTCATCGTCATGTGGACCTGGACCAAGGGCTCGCAGCTTCTCACCGAGAAGACCCGCCGGGACTCGGTGCCGTTGACCGATCTTTTGGGCATCCTGAAGGCCCGGGCTCCGCATCGGGCTGCCGGCACCGCCATCTTCCTCACCAGCGATCCGGACATGACGCCGGTGGCGCTGATGCACAATCTGAAGCACAACAAGGTGCTGCATGAGCACAACATCATCGCCACGGTGCGGACCGCCGAGACCCCCAGGGTGCCGGAAGCCGACCGGGTGAAGATCGAGAAGGTCAATGACGACTTCAAGAAGTTGGTCATCACCTACGGCTTCATGGAAAGCCCGAACGTTCCCAAGGCCCTGGCGCTTTGTCGCAAACAGGGGCTGAAGTTCGATATCATGGCGACCAGCGTCTTCCTGGGGCGGCGGTCCATTGTGCCTTCGGCCCAGAGCGGCATGCCGCTGTGGCAGGACAAGTTGTTCATCTTCCTGATGAAGAACGCCACCAACCCCACCGACTTCTTCAAGATTCCGCCCGGCCGGGTGGTCGAGCTGGGCGCCCAGGTCACGGTCTAGCGCCGGGCCGGGCTCGAACAGTCCGACCGGAGCGGAAAAATCGGTGGGCGGGCCTGCCGTGGTTGGCGCACTATGGGTCGACCCTTGGTCCCGCCGCCTGGCGTTGACCGCCTGCCTGGATGGAGCCCCGGCCCTTGACCTCTCTCGTCGTGCATCACCTCGGCGTCTCCCAGTCGGAGCGCATTGTCTGGCTCTGCGAAGAACTGGGCCTCGACTACCGCCTGGTCGTCCATCAGCGTGATCCGGTCACCCGACTGGCCCCGGAAGACTACAAGGCCCTGCATCCGATGGGGATGGCGCCGGTCATCACCGACGGCGATCTGGTCCTGTCCGAATCCGGGGCCATCGTCGACTATATTGCCCGGCGGTATGGCCAGGGACGGCTGGTCATCCAGCCGGACCAGCCCGGGTTTGCCGACCTGGTCTTCTGGACGCACTTTGCCAATGGCTCCTTCGTCGCCAACGAGATGCTGTCGCTGATCGCCAACGCCTTGGGTGTGGCGCCGGAACATCCGGGACGGGCCTTCATCCAGGAGCGGAGCAGGCGGGCCCTGGAGATGGTGGAAGCCAGGCTGGGTCAGGCCCCCTATTTCGCCGGGGACGCCCTTACGATCACCGACATCATGATGGTGTTTCCCCTGACGACCATGCGCCTGTTCATCCCTCGGGACCTGGGCGGCTATCCCCATATCGGCCAATACCTCCAGCGCATAGGCGAGCGCCCGGCCTATCGCCGGGCCATGGAAAAGGGTGATCCCGGGCTTGCCCTCATGCTGGGCTAGGGCAGCCTGGGCGAAATCCCCGTCCTGTACTGCTTTGGCGATGGACTTTCCGACCCTGACAGGCTGAAACCGCCCCTCTGGGTTTCCATAAGAAGCCATACCGCAACCATCGGAAGGGGTCCCGGACGCCCGCCGGAAAGGACGTGACAGCATGATTCAGGGTCTTTCCCTGGCCGGAGACGTGTTCTGGATCCTCTGCCTGGCGGTCATGACCTCTGTCACCTGGGCCGCCCAGAAGCGGATTCCGGCCGGGACTTCGGTGCCGGTCGCCTGGCGTGGACAGGCGGTGCTGGTCCGGGCGCCAAAGCTGCCGGCCCTGTGGCTGGTGCTGGCCCTGGCGATGGCGCTGGGCGCCGGGCTGAAATTCGAGAGCCAGGCGCTGGATCAGACCGAAGCCGGCGCCATGGTCTTGCTGGGCGTGAGGATGACCCTGGCGCCCCTGCTGGCCGTCCTGCAGATGTCGCAGATCCGCCGCGGCCTGGAGTCGCTGGACGCCGAAGGCCAACTCTAAGGGAAGTGTTGACCCTCCCCGGCGCCCCTGCGGACGCCAGTGAGGGTCAAGCGGGATCAGGCAACAGCTGGCTTGACCATCGGCAGGCTGGACGTGGCGGGGCGGCCCATGGCCAGAAGAGCGTTGGCCACGGCCGGCCCGATGACCGGTGTGCCCGGCTCGCCGGCGCCGGACGGAGCATTGGCGGAGGGGACAATATAGGTCTCCACCGTCGGCGCCTCGTTCATCCGCAGGGAGCGGTAGGTGTCGAAGTTGGTTTCCTGAACCACGCCATCTTTCAGGGTGACCTGGCCAAAAAGGGCGGCGGTCAGGCCGTAGCAGGTGCCGCCTTCCATCTGGGCGGCGACCTGGTCGGTCGCGATGGCGATCCCGCAATCGATCGCGGTCACCACCCGGCCGACCCGGGGCTCGCCGCCGGGGGCGATCGTGACCTCGGCGATCTGGGCGACCACCGAACCGAAGCTCTCATGCACCGCAACGCCGCGGGTATAGCCCTCGGTCACGGTCGGGCCGGCCTTTTCCATGGCCAGTTCCAGCACTGCAAGGTGCCGCTTGGCGCCGGCCTTGGTGTAGAGCGCCTTTCGGTAGTCCACCGGATCCTTGCCGGCCTTGCGGGCCAGCTGGTCGATGGTGTGCTCCATGACAAAGGCCGTGTGTGTCGCGCCAACGGCCCGCCACCAGAGCACAGGCACGCCGACGTCCGGCAGGGCAAGCTGGGCGTCCACCACCGGCGTCGCCTTCAGATAGGGCGAACCGAGCGCCCCCTCGACCGCCGTCTCGTCAAGCTTGGGCGTTCCGGTCGGCGAGCCCTTCATGATGGATTGGGTGACCACCCGGTGACGCCAGCTGGCCGGGAACCCGTCCTTGTCCAGCCGCACCTTGACGTCGTGATGGACGATGGGCCGGAAATAGCCGGCCATCATGTCATCTTCGCGGGTCCAGACCAGCTTCACAGCTGTGCCGTTCCCGACCTTCTTAGCGATATGCACGCATTCCACGGCATAGTCGGACTGGAAGTTGCCGCGCCGTCCAAAACTGCCGCCAGCGAACAGGGTGTCGATCCTCACGGCTCCCGGCAGGTTGCCGACGATCCTGGCGGTATTGAGCTGATCGACGGTGGGGATCTGCGATCCGAAGGTCAGATGGGCGTTGTTGCCCTTGACCCGGGCGACGCAGTTCATCGGCTCCATGGTCGCATGGGCCAGGAAGGGGAAATCGTATGTCGCTTGGAACAGCTCGCCGTCGGTGACCGAAGCGGGATCGCCCTTGGTCTCGAAGGGCGTCCATTTGACGTCAGCCGGACCCTGACCAGCGGCCACCTTCTTGAAATCGGCCAGGATGGCGTCGGAGCCCCTGGCCTCGACCTTGGACTCGTCCCAGGTCACCTTCAGCGCCTCGCGGCCCTGACGCGCAGCCCAGGTATTCTTGGCCACAACGGCGACACCGGTGGGAATCTTGAACACATCCACCACGCCGGCCACCTTGCGGGCGGCGGAGTCATCGAAACTGGCGACCGTGGCGCCGAACCGCGGCGCATGGGCCACCATGGCGGTCAGCAGGCCTTCTTCCTTGACGTCCAGTGTGAACACAGCCGTGCCGTTGCTCTTGGCGACGCTGTCCTTCCGGCGAACCCGCTGGGTGCCGATCAGGGTAAAGGTCTTGGGATCCTTCAAGGTCGGCGTCTCGGGCGGCGTCACCTTGGAGGCGTCAACGATGAGGTCGCCAAAACTGGCGCTCTTTCCCGAGGCGGCATGAGAGACCAGGCCATCCTTGACCGTGATTTCGCCCGGGGCGACCTGCCAGCGATTGGCGGCGGCCTGGACGAACATCGCCCGGGCGCCGGCGCCGGCCTTGCGCAGCTGCTCCCAGCTGTTGGCGATGGCGGTGGACCCGCCGGTGCCCTGAACGCCCATGCCGAGATTGGCATAGAGCTTGGCATTGGCCGGAGCCTGTTCAACCGTGACCCGGGCCCAGTCGGCGTCCAGCTCCTCGGCGACGATGGCCGAAAGTCCGACATGGTTGCCCTGGCCAAACTCGATATGCTTGGAGATCACGGTGACGGCGCCGTCGGCCGCGATCTTGATGAAGGGACCAAAGGCGCCGATCTCGACCTGGCTGCCGGCGCTCATGGCGTCAGCCAGGGAGCATCCGACCAGCAGGGCGCCGCCGGCCAGGGTGGCCGCGACGATGACATCCCGTCGGGTCGCGCCGCCGGGTGAAGCGGGCCCGGCGTCCGTGGCCGCGGACTGGGCAGTTTCCGCGATGTTTCGGATATAACGGCTCATGGGATCTGGCCTTTCCTAGTTCGCGACTGCAGGGGCCGGGGCGGCCGAGGTGGTGTCCGGCAGGGCCTTGGCGATGACAGCAGCCTCCTTGATGGCGGCCCGGACCCGCTGATAGGTCCCGCAGCGGCAGACATTGCCAGCCATGGCCGCATCGATGTCTTCATCCGTCGGGGTAGGCTTTTCGGCCAGCAGGGCCACGGCGCTCATGATCTGGCCCGACTGGCAGTAGCCGCACTGGGGCACATCCAGCTTGGCCCAGGCCTGCTGGGCCGGGTGGCTGCCGCCCAGACCTTCGATGGTCGTAACCTTCTGACCGACGGCGGCGCTGACAGGGGTCGAGCAGGACCGCACCGGCTGGCCGTTGATATGGACCGTGCAGGCGCCGCACTGGCCGATCCCGCAGCCGAATTTCGACCCGGTCAGGCCGATATCGTCCCGCAGGACCCACAGCAGCGGCGTGTCAGCCGCCGCCTCGACGGCCACGGCCTTGCCGTTTACTTCCAGGTTGATCGCCATCGGGCCCTCCTCCAAGGTCTTGCTTCGGTCTATCTTTACGGCGTTAAGCCGGACCGTCGCCAGAGAAAAACTAGGGCGGGGGCCCAGGCTGCAAAGGAACTTGCCAGTCCGTCCCGGTTCCATGAAGGAATACACCATGGCCCTGACCCTTCCCGCCGGCGAGACCCTGGTCGCCGCCACGCACAATCCAGGCAAGGCGCGGGAGCTGTTCGCCCTGCTCGATGGTCGGTTCACCGTGCTGAACGCCGCCGAACTCGGCCTGCCCGAACCGGACGAAACCGAATCGACCTTCGTCGGCAATGCGCTGCTCAAGGCCCGCCATGCGGCCGAGGCGTCAGGACGGATCGCCCTGGCCGACGACAGCGGCCTGTCGGTCGCGGCCCTGGGGGGCTCGCCGGGCATCTATTCCGCCCGCTGGGCGGGGCCATCGAAGGACTTCGCCCTGGCCATGGCGCGGGTCGAGGAGAGGCTTATCGAGACCGCCAGCGATGACCGGTCCGCCTGGTTCACCTGCGCCCTCGCCGTCGCCTGGCCCGGCGGCCCGGCCGTGGTGGTCGAAGGGCGGGTTGACGGAAGCCTGACCTTTCCCGGCCGGGGCCTGCTGGGGTTTGGCTATGATCCCATCTTCGTGCCGACAGGCGGCGTCCTGACGTTCGGCGAAATGGACCCGGCCGCCAAGGACGCCATCAGCCATCGGGCCCTGGCCTTCGAAAAGCTGAAAGCCGCCCTGTTTTGACGGCCTCCCTGTGAGGGGCCGCGCCCCGGCGCTGGGGGTCTATGTCCACTGGCCCTATTGCGCGCGGATCTGTCCCTATTGCGATTTCAACGTGGTCCGCGACCGGGGCAGGGTCGCGGAACAGGCGTCCCTCACCCGGGCCATCCTGGATGACCTGAGGGCCCAGCGCACACTGACCGGTCCCCGGACCCTGGTCTCGATCTTTCTGGGCGGGGGCACCCCGTCCCTGATGGACCCGGCCTGGGCGGCCGAGATCATCACCGTCGTCCGCTCCCTCTGGACGCCGGACGCCGGACCGGCGGATCTGGAGGTCACCCTGGAGGCCAATCCAACCGACGCGGAAGCGGACCGGTTCGCCGCCTTTGCCGCCGCCGGCGTGACCCGCCTGTCGCTCGGCCTGCAGGCGCTTGAAGACGCCAGCCT
>CAMAVA010000148.1 GCA_945861515.1 Brevundimonas vancanneytii
TTTTGACCCTAGCTGTCCTGACCTCCCTGACCCTGACCGATTTTCGGTCCTACAGCCTCGGCGTCCTGCAGCCGGCGGGGCGCAGCGTCTGGCTGGCTGGTCCCAACGGCGCCGGCAAGACCAACCTGCTGGAAGCCATTTCCCTGCTCTCGCCCGGGCGAGGCCTTCGCGGCGCCAGCCTGGCCGAGGTGGGGCGAAGGCAGCCTGGCGAGACGGCGGGGCGCGCCTGGGCGGTGTCTGCGCGGGTCTCCGACGGCCAGGACGAAACACAGTTGGGCACGGGTACGGACGCCTCAGGGTCTTCGCGTCGCCTGACCCGGGTCGAGGGGGCCACCGTGCCGCCGGGCCGGCTCACCGACCATATCCGCCCCATCTGGCTGACCCCGGCCCAGGACCGATTGTTCCTGGAGGCGGCCGGCGACCGGCGGCGGTTTTTCGACCGGCTGGTCTTCGCCGCCGAACCGCTGCACGCCGCCCATGCCTCGGCCTATGACAAGGCCCTGCGGGAACGGATGCGGTTGTTGACCGATGAGACGGCTTTGCCCGACCCGCTGTGGCTGTCGGCGCTGGAAGCGCGCATGGCCGAGCATGGCGCCGCCCTGGCCACCGCCCGCTGGCGCACCCTTTCCGCGCTCCAGGCCGAGATCGACAGCCGGACAGATCGGCCGTTCCCCAGGGCCCGCCTTGGCCTGACCGGCGAATGGGAAACCCTTGCGGCCCAGGGGTTGGAAGATGACGGGATCGGCGAGCGACTGGCCAGCGCCCTGATCACGGCGCGGCCCCGCGACGCCGCCGCGGGACGGGCCCTGACCGGTCCCCATCGGGGTGATCTGGCGGTCGTCCATGCCGAAAAGGACCGCCCGGCGGCCGAATGCTCCACAGGCGAGCAGAAGGCCTTGATTCTGAACCTGGTTCTGGCCCAGGCGGCGCGACTTTCCCGTGCCTTTTCCGCACCGAATCCTGTACTGTTGCTCGACGAAGTCGCTGCTCACCTCGACCCGCTCCGGCGGTCGGCTCTGGCGGCTGAAATTGCGGCGTTGGGTCTTCAGGTGTTTCTCACCGGAACAGACGCATCGCTGTTCGACCCCTTCAAGGGTCAGGCCCTGGGCGTCCGTGTGGAGCCCTCCGGTCTGACCGTCCTGGACGACTGAATGACCGACGAAACGGCTGGCGCCGCACCCGAGACCGATCCGGCGCACATCAATCCCAACAACCAGACCGCCGAAGAGGGCGCCGCCGACTACGGCGCCGATTCCATCAAGGTTCTCAAGGGCCTGGACGCCGTGCGCAAGCGGCCCGGAATGTATATCGGCGACACCGACGACGGCTCCGGCCTGCATCACATGGTCTATGAGGTGGTGGACAACGCCATCGATGAGTCCCTGGCCGGCTGGGCGACGCGGGTCGAGGTGATCCTCAATGCCGACGGCTCGGTCACGGTCAGTGACGACGGCCGCGGCATCCCGACCGACATCCATGAAGGCGAGGGCGTCAGCGCCGCCGAGGTCATCATGACCCAGCTCCATGCCGGCGGTAAGTTCGACCAGAACAGCTACAAGGTTTCCGGCGGCCTGCACGGCGTCGGCGTTTCGGTGGTCAACGCCCTGAGCGACTTTCTGGAGCTCAAGATTCACCGCAACGGCAAGCAGCACCAGATGCGCTTCGAGCGGGGGGACGCGGTGTCGTCCCTGACCATCACCGGCGACTCGCCCCTGCGCGACAATGGCGAGCCCCTGACCGGCACCATCGTCACCTTCTATCCGTCGCTGGCCACCTTCAGCCACATCGACTTTGACCGGAAGACCCTGGAACATCGCCTTCGGGAACTGGCCTTCCTCAACAGCGGCGTGACCATCTATTTCCGGGATCTGCGGGGGGCCGAGCCCTTCGAGGAGATCATGCATTATGACGGCGGCATCGAGGCCTTCGTCCGCCATCTGGACAAGGCCAAGACCCCGCTGGTCAAGAACCCCATGGTCATCCGTGGCCAGCGCGAGAAGGTCCAGGTCGATCTCGCCCTCTGGTGGAACGACAGCTACCACGAGCAGATGCTGTGCTTCACCAACAACATCCCCCAGAGGGATGGCGGCACGCACCTGGCGGCCTTCCGCGCCGCCCTCACGCGGGTGGTCGGCGCCTATATCGAGAGCTCCGGCATGGCCAAGAAGGAGAAGGTCTCGGTCACCGGCGAGGATGCCCGGGAAGGCCTGACCTGCGTCCTGTCGGTCAAGGTGCCTGACCCCAAGTTCAGCAGCCAGACCAAGGACAAGCTGGTCTCCAGCGAGGTGAGGCCGGCCGTCGAGGGCCTGGTCCAGGAAGGCCTGTCCACCTGGTTCGAGGAACATCCCCAGGAAGCGCGCATCCTGGTCGGCAAGGTGGTCGAGGCCGCCGCAGCGCGGGAAGCCGCCCGCAAGGCCCGCGAACTGACAAGGCGCAAGAGCGCCCTGGACATCAGTTCCCTGCCCGGCAAGCTGGCCGACTGTCAGGAACGCGATCCGGCCAAGTCCGAACTGTTCCTGGTCGAGGGCGACAGCGCCGGCGGCAGCGCCAAACAGGCGCGCAACCGTGAGAACCAGGCTGTTCTGCCCCTGCGCGGCAAGATCCTCAATGTCGAGCGGGCGCGGTTTGACCGGATGCTGGGATCAGACCAGGTCGGCACCCTGATCACCGCCCTGGGCGCCGGTATCGGCCGCGACGACTTCAACATCGAGAAGATGCGCTATCACCGCATCGTCATCATGACCGACGCCGATGTTGACGGCGCCCATATCCGCACCCTGCTCCTGACCTTCTTTTACCGGCAGATGCCGCAGGTGATCGAGCGGGGATACCTCTACATCGCCCAGCCGCCCCTCTACAAAGCCAGCAAGGGCCGCTCTTCCCGCTATCTGAAGGACGATGCGGAGATGGAGACCTTCCTGACCGACGAGGGCGTCGACGGGGCGGAACTGGACCTGGCCAATGGCGAGCGGATGACCGGTCAGGACCTGCTGGCCCTGGTCCAGACGAGTCGCCAGGCGCGCGCAAACATCGACCGGCTGTCCGCCCGGGCCCCGTCCTTCGCCATCGAGCAGTCGGCCATGGCCGGGCTGTTCGGCGATGCGCCGGATGCCGCCAGGGCCGCAGCGCGGCTGGATCTCTATGCCGAGGAGGGAGACGGTCCCTGGTCGGGCGAACCCGGCGCTGGCGGCGGCTATGTGTTCAGCCGGGTCAAGCGCGGCGTCTCCGAGCGGATCGCCCTGGAGGACCAGACCCTTCAGGCCGCAGACGGCCGCCGGCTCGCCGAACGATCCCTGGCCCTGGCCGAGACCTTCTCGGGTCCGGCAACCTATCGCCGGAAGGAACGCAGCCAGACGGTTCGTGGACCGCTCGATCTGGTTAATGCCGTGATGGACGCCGGCCGCCGGGGCCTGACCATCCAGCGCTACAAGGGCCTGGGCGAGATGAACCCCGAGCAGCTGTGGGAAACAACCCTGGACTCGGAAGCCCGCACCCTGCTGCAGGTCCGGATCAACCATGCCGACGACGCCGACGACATGTTCAGCCGGCTGATGGGCGACCTGGTCGAACCCCGCCGCGAGTTCATCCAGGCCAACGCCCTGGACGCCGAGGTGGATGTCTGACGCTTAACAGGCTCTATCAGGGAGAAATATGACCAACGGCTCGCGAGGGCGGGATTTGAACCCATCACGCTTCGCCGGTACCGCCCCGATGGGCGTCATCCGGGTCCAGATCATAGTCCAGCAGGTCGCCGGGCTTGCAGTCCAGAACCGCGCAGAGGGCCGCCAGGGTCTCGAACCTGACGCCGCGGACCTTGCCGGTGCGCAGCAGCGACATCTGGGTCTCCGACAGGCCGATACGCGCCGCCAGGTCGCGGGCCTTCATCTTTCGGCGGGCCAGCATGACATCTAGAGTGACAACGACCGGCATCAGACGAAGTCAGTCAGTTCGGCCTTCAAGGATGCATTCTCGGACTGCGCCCTGGCCATGATCTGGCCGATCATCAGGACAGCGCCGCCAATGACAGCAAGGACCAGAGCCTCCGGCTCCACCCGCATACCCCAGCGACCACGTCCCTGGTCTATCAAGGCGAGGATCGCGGGCGCGACGATCATCCAGACCGCAGCGCCCCACAGCATCGCCGAACCGATGTGGGCGATGGCGAGGCTGTTGGCAGGACTGAAGATCTCGCCCCGGCCGATCCTGGCAAACAGGCCCCGCGCCGCCCAGACCCCGCCAAGGAAACAGACGGTGGGCAGCATGCGGACCAGGGCCCTCAGGAAGGTGTCCATGGCGGGAACCGCCTGGGCCAGGTCGCCCAGCTTGACGGCCCCGAATATCGCCGGGACCACGGCGATGATCCCGGTGGACCGGAGAATCGCCAGCCCCAGCAGAACGATCGCCAGTATGGCTGCGGCTTCCAGATAGCGAGCCTGCTTCACGATTGTCGGGTCCACCCCGTTTTGCGTTTCCATGACAGCTCCAGAACTTGCCCTTAAACCATCATAATTTTATATTGCACTTAAAGTCAATCGCACGACTCCAACTGCCCCCTTTGCAAGCCGCGCGCGGTTCGCCACTCTCGGCGGCATGAATCTCAAAGGCAAACTCCTCAAGGGCCGCTACGTGCGGCTCGAGCCCATCACACCCGATCATCGCGACGAACTGCGCGGCGCCATCGACTGCGACTCCGAGGCCTGGGAGATCATGTCCGTCAACGGCTGCGGCGAGGGCTTCGAGGACTGGTGGGGCGCCCTGAAGGGCCAAACCGAACGCGGCGAGCGTATCGGCTATGCCATCCGCCGGATATCGGACAAGCGTGTGGTGGGCACGACCAGCTTCCTTCACATGCGAAGGCTTCACAAAAGCGTCGAAATTGGTTCGACCTTCCTTCATCCTGACGTCCGGTCGGGCCCGGTGAATCCGGAAACCAAACGCCTGCTGCTTGGTCAGGCCTTTGACGCCGGGGCCATACGGGTGGAGTTCATGATCGACGAACGCAATGCCCGCAGCCAGGCCGCAGTGATGAAACTTGGGGCCACGCGCGAGGGATTCCTGCGCAACCACATGATCACCTGGACCGGCCATGTTCGAGACTCGGTCGTGCTGTCGATCTGCGATTTCGACTGGCCGGGCGTTCGCGACAGGCTGGACTTCCGGCTGAGGGAAACCTTTACGGCGTAACCGGCGCCGGCAGTGACATTGCGTCCGCCGGGCTGAACCGCCAGTCCACCGACTGCAGCGTGCCGTCGACCACGCCTTCAATCCGGGCGCACAGGTCCAGGTCGCAGCGCTGATAGATCACACGCTGAGGAAAATCGTGGTCGAGATTTTCGAAGACTGCCTTTCCGCGACCGTCGTTGACGAGCGAAAAGACCGTCGGCTCGGCTCCGGCAGGCATGGCCACAAACACCAGCCCCGTGGAACTTGTGGTGATGGTCATCATCTCCATCCGAACCGGCTGCCCCGGCCGATACACCTGATTGACACCGGCCATCGCCCCGCCCCTGGCGGGCAACCAGCTTTCCCGGTCTTCGCCCTTGGGCCCGGACTGGATCCAGTCGCCCGTCATCCAGGACAGGTCAGACAGGGTGGGCCGGGGCGGAGCGGGGGCTGGCGCTGGCGCCGGTTTTGCGGCCGGAGACATGGCGCAGGCCGTCAGGCTGAGTGTGACGATGACGAGGGAAAGGGCGGTGGTCTTCATTCGGGACGTCCTTCTGCCGGTCGGGCAAGACTGTTCACATTGGGCGCCAGTCAAAACGGGAATCTGGTCGGGAAAGTCCTGGACCGGGATCGCTAGCGGGCTTCCCGATCCTCCCGGATCATTTCTGCGTTTTACCTGGATCCCGCGCCAAGACCACGACGACGCTTGAAGAACGCCCTCAAGATCTCGCCGCTTTCCTGCGCCATCACCCCGCCCAGAACCTCGGGCCGCCAGTGGCATGTCGGCTGATCGAAAAACCTCGGGCCATGGGCCACGGCCCCGCCCTTTGGATCATCAGCGCCATAGACCAGGCGGCCGATCCGGGCATGACTGATCGCGCCGGCGCACATGGCGCAGGGCTCCAGCGTTACGATTAGGGTGAGGTCAGTCAGCCGATAGTTCTCCAGCGCTGCGCCGGCTGCCCGGAGCGCCTGAATCTCGGCGTGGGCGGTAGGGTCATGGGCGCCGATCGGGCCGTTTCCGGCGCTGGCGATGACCTGTCCTGTCCCAGGGTCAAACACCACGGCCCCCACGGGAACCTCCCCCCGGTCGGCGGCCTGTCGGGCGACCTCTAGGGCCATGGCCATCAGGGCTTCATCAGACTGCGGCGGATTCTTCGGATTCATGCTAAAGGGCCAGCCATGACCGTCGGGAGACGGCCAGTCCTACAACGGAGTATCGACATGACATCACAGGATTCTGACGACGGCGCCGGCCAGGACCGGGTCGCCAAGGTGCTGGCCCGGGCCGGGGTTGCCTCGCGCCGCGAGGTCGAACGGCTTATCGAGGCCGGACGCGTGGCCCTGAACGGCAAGGTTTTGACCACTCCAGCCGTCAAGATCGAGGCCGGAGACATCCTGACCGTGGATGGCGAGGTGATCGCCGGCGCCGAGCCGACGCGGGTGTTCCGCTATCACAAGCCCGCCGGCCTGATGACCACACACACCGATCCCAAGGGGCGGCCGACCGTGTTCGAGGCCCTGCCCCCTGGCCTGCCCCGGCTGATTTCCGTTGGACGTCTGGACCTCAGCTCCGAAGGATTGCTGCTGCTGACCAATGACGGCGCCCTCACCCGGGCCCTGGAACTGCCGTCCAGCGGCTGGTCCCGGATCTATCGCGCCCGGGCCTATGGCGAGGCCAGCCAGGAGAAACTCGACCGGTTGAAAGACGGGATCACGGTCGAAGGTATCAAGTATGGCCCGATCGATGCGAAACTGGACAAGGCCTCGGGCCGCAACGTCTGGATCACGGTCACGCTGGCCGAGGGCAAGAACCGGGAAGTGCGGCGGGTGCTCGAAGCCCTGGGGCTGAAGGTCAACCGTCTGATCCGCCTGGCCTATGGTCCGTTCAGCCTGGGACCGCTGGCCCCCGGCCAGGTGGAGGAGGTTGGACCCCGGGTGATCCGTGAGCTGCTGGGCGACTACATAGACCCTGCCAACCTGCCAACCGGATCGGCGGTCCAGTTCAAACCGCCTGCCAACGCACCCAGCAGGCGCGATGCCGGGTGCCCGCCGGCCAGCCAAAAGTCTGTCGCGACCGCCGAAAAGTCGGAGAAGCCGGTCTACAAGCCCGGTTGGGCCCGCGCCAAACCCAAGCTGTCGGGCCATGTCATGCCCAAAGCGCCGAAGGAAAAGCGGCAGGCCGATTTTGGGCCGAGGAAACGTGATCCCAAGCCGCGCCCTTTCAAGTCCAATGCCCCAAGGGCCAGCATGACGCGGGCCCAGGACCGTGGCGGCGCAGCACCGACGCCGGCTAGACTAGGCCCGCGCAACGCCGCAACCTCCAGCCAGGACGAAAAGGCCCGCGCCCTCCGCCTGGCCCTGGCCGGACTCGAAGATGATGGGCCAGCTCCCAAGGGCCGGGTCGCCACGGCAAAGCCTCGCCCGGATCGAGCAGACCATAAACAAAAAGGCCGCGATCGGCGCGATCAGAAACCGGGTGAACCCCTTCGTCCCGGAGCCAGGCCCAGCCCGAACCGCGCCGACGAGAGGCCGGCGACACCCCGCGCGAGGCCCGCCCCCAAGGATCTCAGAGCCCAGCATTTCAAGGATCGGGATGTCGCTCCGGCGCCTCTCAAGGAGTCGGACAGGCCACCGCCCAAGACCAAACCGCGCGGCGCCCCCTGGGCAGGCCGCGCCGACCAGCG
>CAMAVA010000149.1 GCA_945861515.1 Brevundimonas vancanneytii
CCCTCCTGGTCTGCGTTGAGCTTGAGCAGCCGAACGTCCGGCTCAAGGGTCGCAGTCGCTGCCGCGAACTGCGGCCCCATGGTGCGGCAAGGACCACACCAGGGCGCCCAGACATCGACCAGCACCGCAGCGCCAATGGTCGAGCGCCTGTGGGCCTGGAAGGCCTTGCCGTCGACATCGACCGGTTGGCCGCTGAACAGCGACGCCTTGCAGCGCCCGCATTTCGCCGCGAGGGGATCCCGGTCCGGCGGCGTACGGTTGGCAGCGCTGCAGGACGGACAAACATACTGACGCATTGAATTCCTCTGCGGAAGGACGTGGCCCCTCCAGATCACCGCCCATCAACTGCAGCGGCCACGGCTTGACTTTATATTCGTAGTTGCTCATATACGCAATTACGAAACTTCAGCCGGCCCCCGGGCGATCCAGACAATCCGATCGACCGAGAGCCCCCGCCTACAGGAAGGGAAAATCCATGTTCGGCGCTCCAAGGACCAACGACCTCACCCCCCATCAGGTGAAGGCGGCCCTCGACGGCCACAGGATCCTGCTAGTCGACGTGCGGGAACCGGGCGAATTCGCTGCGGAGCGCATCCACGGAGCACTGAACTTTCCCCTATCGACCTTCGACGCGGGCGCCCTGCCCCCGGCCGGGGACCGGATGATCGTCTTTCAATGCGGCACGGGAAAGCGGTCGGCCATGGCGGTGGGACATTGCCACAAGGCCGGACACGCCATCGATTCCCATCTGGCCGGCGGCATTGCGGCCTGGAAGGCTGCCGGCTTGCCGACCGTGACCATCGACAGCGGAACCGGCCAGGTTCTCGACCGCCAATAGGCGGAACGGCTTCCGACTCGAAAAAGCAGGCAGACCATGGCCAGACTCTCATCAATCACCGTCGCAATCAGCAGCCTGCTTCTTGTGGCGGCCTGCAGCGAGCAGAAGCCGCCAGCGCCTGTGCGGGTCCAGGCCCCGACCGTCGGTCGCATGACCCTGTCCTACAGCACGGTCGCCGACCTCAAGCCCGTGTCGGCTACCCTTACGACCCGCGACATGGGAGAGGCCCGGGCCCGGCTCTCAGGCATTCTGGTCTCCCTGCTGGTCCGGGAGGGCGACCAGGTCAACGAGGGCCAGGTGATCGCCATGGTCAAGGACGACCGGCTGGCCCTGGTTACGGCCTCCTACGACGCCCAGGTCGCCGCCGCCGCCGCCGAGTCAGCCCGGGCCCAGGCGGACCTGGCCCGGACCCGGTCCCTGTTCAACCAGGGCATCTATGCAAGGGCCCGGATGGATCAGGTCGAGGCCATGGCCAAGGCCGCCAACGCCACGCTGGAAGCCGCCCGGGCCCAGCGCGCAGCCAGCGCCGAACTGGGCGCCCAGGGCGCGATCAGGGCGCCGACGTCCGGTCGCGTTCTGATGGCGGATGTACCCCTCGGCTCGGTCGTCATGGCCGGTCAGTCCGTCGCCCGCATCACGGCCGGCCCCTCCGTCGTGCGGCTTGAACTTCCCGAAGCCCAGGCCAGGGTCCTGAAGGTTGGCGATTCGGTCCTGATCTCCCTCGACGACGCTGGCGGCGGCGTCCAGACGGGCAGGATCACCCAGGTCTATCCTTCCGTGACCGCCGGACAGATCGTGGCGGACGCCACGGCCCCGGGCCTGCCTGAAGACCTCGTCGGGCAAAGGGTCAGGGCGATGATTGGGGTCGGCCAGCGTCCGGCCCTGGTCGTCCCTCGCCGATATGTCTCGACCCGCTTCGGCATCGACTATGTGCGGCTGGTCCAGAAGGACGGCTCGGTCTCGGACACGCCGGTCCAGACCACGGCGGCCCCGGAGTCGGGCGAGGTTGAACTGTTGTCGGGGGTTCGGCCCGGTGATGTCCTGAGCTTGACGGGACCCAATCCATGAACCTCGGCCTCTCCGGGCGTCTGACCCGGGCGACGATCCGTTCGCCCCTCACGCCCCTTTTCCTGCTGGCTGCCATCGCGGTCGGCCTCCTGGCCCTGGCGACGATCCCCCGCGAGGAGGAACCCCAGATCAGCGTGCCCATGGTCGACATCATGGTCGCCGCTCCGGGCCTGAGGGCGCCGGACGCCATCGAACTGGTCGGCAAGCCGCTGGAGACCATCGTCAAGAGCGTCGCCGAGGTCGAGCATGTCTACACCTTCGCAGACGATGACCAGGTCATGGTCACGGCGCGGTTCAATGTCGGGGTCGATCCTGACGCTGCAGCGGTTCGCATCCACGAAAAGGTCCGTGCCAACATGGAGCGGATCCCCGCCGGAATCACCGAACCCCTGATCCAGACCCGCGGCATCAATGATGTTCCCAGCCTGGTCCTGACCCTGTCGCCAAAGCCGGGAGCTGCTGGACAATGGACTGACCAGGCCCTGTTCGAACTGGCCGGCAAGCTCAAGACCGAGGTCGCCAAGGTCGATGATGTCGGCCTGACCTTCATTGTCGGCGGACGGCCCCAAGAGATCCGGGTGGAGCCCGATCCTGCCAGGCTGGCGCTGCATGGCGTGTCCCTCGGCGGTCTGATCGACGCGATCCGCCAGGCCAACCGGGCCTTTCCAGCCGGTCAGGTTCGCAACCAGGGCCAGGCGGTGCAGGTGATGGCCGGCCGCACCCTGACCAACCCGGCCGAGATCGGCATGATCGCCCTGCCCTCGGTGCAGGGACAGATGGTCTATGTCCGCGATGTGGCCACGGTCATAGTGGCGCCGCGCGAGGATCAGGCGCGGGCCTGGCGCTATGCCCGGAGCGGCGAGACCTGGAGCAAGGCGCCGGCCGTCAGCCTGGCCATAGCCAAGCGCAAGGGCGCCAACGCCGTGGTCGTTTCCCACGCTGTCCTGGCGAGAGTCGAAAACCTCAGGGGAAGCCTGCTGCCCGCCAGCCTCGATATCGCCGTGACCCGCGACTATGGCGAGACCGCCAATGAAAAGGCCAATGAGCTGCTCTTCCATCTGGGGCTGGCGACCCTGTCCATTGTTGTCCTGATCGGCCTGGCCATCGGTTGGAGAGAGGCCGGAGTGACTGCGGTCGTTATCCCCACCACGATCCTGTTGACCCTGTTCGCCTCGAATCTGATGGGCTTCACCATCAACCGGGTCAGCCTCTTCGCCCTGATCTTCTCGATCGGCATCCTGGTCGACGACGCTATTGTCATGATCGAGAATATCGCCCGCCACTGGGCCATGAAAGACGGCCGCAGCCGCATCGACGCGGCCGTCGAGGCTGTGGCCGAGGTCGGCAATCCCACCGTGGTGGCGACCCTCACCGTCGTTTCCGCCCTTTTGCCCATGTTGTTTGTGTCAGGTCTGATGGGCCCCTACATGGCGCCGATCCCGATCAACGCCTCGGCGGCCATGGTGTTTTCCTTCTTCGTCGCAGTGGTCATAGCGCCCTGGCTGATGGTCCGGTTCGCCCGCAAGGCCCTCGCGACCGATAGCGATCACCAGCACGGCGAGAGCCGGCTGGGAGCGGTCTATCGCAGCGTCGCATCCCGGGTGATCGCCACCCGGCGCAGCGCCTGGACCTTCCTGATCCTCGTTGGCCTGGCGACAGTCCTGGCCGGCGCCATGTTCGCCACCAGAACCGTGACGGTGAAACTGCTGCCTTTCGACAACAAGTCCGAGCTGCAGGTGGTGGTCGATCTGCCCGAGGGGACATCGCTGGAGGCCACGGAGCGGGTGCTGGATGAGGCCTCCCGGATCACCCGCACCCTGCCGGAAGTCACCGCCATCGACGCCTATGCCGGGACGGCTTCCCCCTTCAATTTCAACGGCCTGGTGCGTCACTACTATCAGCGGAACAGGCCCGAGATGGGCGACCTGTCCGTCGCCCTGGCGGCCAAGGACGAACGCAAGCGTTCAAGTCACGCTGTCGCCCTGGATCTGCGACAGCGCCTGTCCGGCCTGGACCTCCCGCCCAGCTCTTCCGTCAAGGTCGTCGAAGCCCCGCCCGGTCCGCCGGTGATGGCCACCCTGTTGGCCGAGGTCTATGGGCCGGACGCCCAGACGCGGCGGGCCGTGGCGGAACGGGTCAAGGCCGCCTTTCGCTCGGTTCCTTATGTCGTCGACATCGACGACAGCTACGGCCAGCCCCGCCCCGGCCTGCGGCTGGTTCCCGATCGCAGCCGGCTGGAGGCCCTGCGGGTTACCGACCGCGAGGTCTATGACTCGGTCGGCGCTGCCCTGGGGGGCCAGGTGGTGGGCTACGCCCACCGGGGCGTTGGCCGCGATCCGCTGGAAATCTCGGTTCGCCTGCCGCAGTCGGCCCGCAGCTGGGGCGAGAGTCTTGCCGCCATGCCGGTAGCCCTTTCGCAGAGCGGCCGCCTGGTGGCCCTGGGCGAGGTTGTCACCGCTTCTCAGGAAACGGGCTCCACCCATATCTTCCGCCGCGACGGGCGGGACGTGGAAATGATCCTGGGGGAACTGGCCGGCGCCTATGAGGCCCCCATCTACGGCATGCTGGCGGTCAACAAGGCCATCGAGCAGGCTGACTGGGGCAAGGTTGCAAAGCCCGATATCCGTCTGAACGGTCAACCCACCGACGAGAGCCGGCCAACAGTCCTGTGGGACGGGGAATGGGAGATCACCTGGGTCACCTTCCGCGATATGGGCGCCGCGTTCGGCGTGGCCATCCTCGGCATCTATGTGCTGGTGGTCGCCCAGTTCAAAAGCTTCAAGCTGCCCCTGGTGATCCTGACGCCCATCCCCCTCACCCTGGTCGGGATCGTCCTCGGCCATATCCTGTTTAGGGCCCCGTTCACGGCGACCTCGATGATCGGGTTCATTGCCCTGGCCGGGATCATTGTCCGAAACTCGATCCTTCTGGTCGATTTCATCAGGCACAGCCAGGGCGACGGCCGTCCGCTGCGGGAGGTTCTGCTCGAGGCCGGCGCCATCCGCTTCAAGCCGATCGTGCTGACCGCCCTGGCGGCGATGATCGGCGCCGGCGTCATCCTGTTTGATCCGATCTTTCAGGGCCTGGCCATTTCCCTGCTGTTTGGGCTCGCCTCTTCAACCCTGCTGACGGTGCTGGTTATCCCGGCCATCTATGTGGTTCTGCGCGATGACTTGCCGGCCCGGCCGGTCGCTTGATGTTACATGCAGAAGTTCTACATTAGGAACATGTCCCAGACTCTCGTCCTCCGGCAACCGATATCCGACCTGTCGGAGCTTGAAGCCAGCGCCCATGCGGCGGCCCGCATGCTGAAGATGCTGGCCAGCGAGCAGCGGCTGCTGATCCTCTGCAAGCTGATGGAGGGGGAGAGCTCGGTGGGCGACCTGTCGGCCCATATCGGCCTGGCCCAGTCGGCCACGTCCCAGCACCTTTCCAAGATGCGGGCCGAGGGGCTGGTCGCCACCCGCCGGGACGCCCAGACCATCTATTACCGCCTGGACGATCCTGCGGCGATCCGCATGCTCGACACGCTCTGCGACATCTATCGAGGCCCGGCAGCGGACAAGTCTCTATAGCCCGAGCGCCTTCCAGGCGACATAGGCAGCCACCAGCAGGACCAGACCGGCAAACATTCGCCGGGCCAGCAGGGCGCTGCCGGCCAGCAGACCTGCGCCCTGCAATCCCACCCAGCCTCCGGCGGCTCCGCCAAGGATAAACAGCCCGGCGATGGGCCAGTCCACCAGCCCGGACAGCCCATAGTTGGACGCCGTGGACGCGCCGAACAACGCCACTGAGAAAAGGGACGACGCCGAAGCATTGGCCAACGTCATGCCGGTGGCTGCCATGAGACCTGGTACGATCAGGAAACCTCCGCCGATGCCGAAGAAGCCAGCCGCAAGCCCGGTCAGCAAACCCAGGGGCGCCAGCTTGAGGGTCAGCCGCCAGGTGATGTGCACTTCCGGGTCGCCCTGATTGCGGGGCTGTCGCAGCATGGACAGGGCGATCGCCGCCATGGCGACCGAAAACCACAGAAGCAGGCTCTGGCCGTCGATCTGCTTGGCCAGGCTCGACCCCAGGAACGAGCCCGCCAGACCGGCGACGGCAAACACCGTTGCACAGGGCCATTTCACCCGGCCATTCCAGCTGTGACCCATCAGGTTGATCAGGGCATTCACGGCGACCGCTGCGGCCGAAGTCCCGATGGCCACATGCGGATCACGCACGCCCACCACATAGAGCAACAAGGGTGTCGCCAGAACCGACCCCCCGCCGCCGAACAGCGCCAGGAGTGTTCCAACCAGAATCCCGCTAAGGACGACCAGTCCGCCGGTCATGAGGGTGATTTCCATGGGTCAGTGTTCCCTGCTGCGTCGCCGCGCCATCACCCCGGACACCGCTGCGAGCAGGGACATCACGTCGGCATCGGCGATACGGTAGAAAATGGTCTGGCCCTGACGCCTGGCCTCGACCACGCCGTCGCGGCGCAACCTTGCCAGATGCTGGGACAGGGCGGACTGTGAAAGTCCCACCACCCCAGCAATCTCTCCAACCGGGTGCTCGCCATCTCGCAGGGCGCACAACACCGCCAGGCGATGGGGGTTGGCCAGCACCCGCAACAGGTCTGCGGCCGGCTGTGGGTCGCCGCCAAAGGCGTCAAAGGGTGCATCGAGGGGGATATCGCTGCGGCTCATATTCCAAATATATATTCTCTTGCTAATTTAGCAAGATTGCATATTTGAGGGTCCAAGGAGTTCACCATGACCATGCAAAGCCAGGCATTCTTCCATCAGCCCACCTCCACCGTGACCTATCTGGTCTGGGATGAAGCCAGCGGAGAAGCCGCAGTGATCGACCCGGTTCTGGACTACGCCCCGGCCTCGGCGACCATCTCCACCACCTCGGCCGACAGGATCCTGCGGGCGGTCTCCGATCTGGGGCTGGATGTTCGCTATGTGCTGGAGACCCATGCCCACGCGGACCACCTGTCGGCCGCTGAGCATTTCCGCAAGGCGACCGGCGCGATGGTGGTCATCGGTGAGCATATCGGGGAGGTCCAGGCTCACTTCGCGGCAATGTTCGAGGCGAAGGATGTCATCCCCGACGGATCGGCCTTTGGACGGCTGGTGGCCGACGGCGACAGCCTGCAGCTTGGCGAGACCCGGATCAGGGTCATGCATACGCCCGGCCACACCGCCGCCTGCGTCACCTACCTGATCGATGATGCGGCCTTTGTCGGCGACACCCTGTTCATGCCGGACTACGGGTCGGCCAGGACCGATTTTCCGGGCGGCGACGCCACAGCCCTCTATCGATCCATAAGCCGGATCCTGGCCCTGCCGCCCGAAACCCGCATCCTGGTCGGCCACGACTATCTTCCGGCCGGCCGCACCGAGTTTGCCTGGGAAGCAACCGTCGCCCAGCACCGCGCCGCCAATATCCACATGCATGACGGCGTCACCGAGGAAACCTTTGTCGCCCAGCGTCAGGGCCGTGACGCCACCCTTGCCCCGCCGGCTCTGATCCTGCCGTCCTTGCAGGTGAACATCCGCGCAGGCGCCCTGCCGCCGGCATCGGCGGAAGGTCGGGTGTTTCTGAGACTGCCGGTGGTCATGGCATGACAACCAGATTGGTAGGCCGGGTGGGGGTCGAACCCACGACCATTCGATTAAAAGTCGAATGCTCTACCACTGAGCTACCGGCCCGCTTCACATGGGCAGGGCCCTCAAAGCGGCGCGGACCATAGTGGCGCCCGCCCCGGGGGGCAAGCGCTTG
>CAMAVA010000150.1 GCA_945861515.1 Brevundimonas vancanneytii
TCCCAGCCATCGAACTTGTTGGCCACCTTGTCCCACCAGGGACCAACCCCGCCGCCCAGGCTGCCGGCCCGCATGACGGTGTTGGGGTTCAGCCGGAAGGACAGCAGGACCGCCTTCTTCAGCCATTGATGGGTGACCCACGCGCCGTCGATCTTCTCGGCGACCCGCGCCCGGCCGCTGTCCAGCAGGGTCAGGGCCTCTTCCAAGGCGGTGCGGGCGGGGCCATGAAAGTCCGGGTTCAGGCTGTCGCGCGACTCCCAGGCCGCTTCGATTTCCAGGGCCAGATCGGCGGCGGTAAGCTCTGTCATGGGAGGGGTTCCCGAACCTGGGCCTGTTGCAGAAAGCCCGGCAGGTTGTCTGTCCGGTGGTGAACAAAAGGGGCGGTGGACTGCCGGGCGGCGGATCCCACCAGGATGGTCGTCATGCCCAGCCGTGCGGCGGGGGCCAGGTTCTTCTCGCTGTCCTCGAAAAAGGCGGAGCGCCGGGGCGCCACCTTGTGGTCCTTGATCATCTTGGCCATGGTCGCCGGCGCCGGCTTGGGCAGGTAGTCGGCCGAGCGGATGTGGAAGATGTCCTCGAACAGCGGCGTCAGGCCCAGCCGGTCCATGACCCGCACGGCATGGTCCTCTGACCCGTTGGTGAAGATCAGCCGCCGGCCAGGCAGGCGGGCGATGGCGGCGATCAGGTCGGGATCGGGATTGAGCAGGTCCAGCGAGACGTCATGCACCTCGTCCAGGAACTCTTCCGGATCGACGCCATGATGGGCGATCAACCCGGCCAGGGTGGTGCCCATCTCGGTCCAGTATTTCTTCTGCAGCGCCAGGGCCTCGGGGCGGGGCAGGCCGGTGCGCCGCTCGACGAAGTCGGTCATCCGGCCCTCGATCAGCTTCATGAAGCCGGTCTCGACGGGGTAGAGGGTATTGTCGAGATCGAACAGCCAGGTCTCGATATGGGTCAGGTCAGTCACTTCTTCACCAGGGTGCCGGCGCCATGTTCGGTGAACAGTTCCACCAGCATGGCATGGGGACGGCGGCCGTCCAGGATGACCACGGCCTCTACCCCGGCGTCGACGGCGGCGATGGCCGTCTCCAGCTTGGGAATCATGCCGCCGGTGGCGGTTCCGTCCTCGATGGCCCGGAAGGCCTCGGCGACCGTCAGTTGCCGGATCAGCTCGCCATTCTTGTCCAGCACGCCCTTGACGTCGGTCAGCAGCAGCATGCGCTTGGCCTTCATCTCGCCGGCGATGGCGCCGGCCACGGTGTCGGCATTGACGTTGTAGGTCTGGCCCTCCCGGGACACCCCGATGGGGGCGATCACCGGGATGTAGTCGTGGTCGGCATGGATCAGGGCCTTGATCAGCTGGGCGTCGACCTTCTGCGGCTCGCCGACGAATCCCAGGTCGATGGGCGTATCGATCCCGGTTTCCGGGTCCCGGCGGCTGCGGCGCGCCTTGGTGACCGTGATCAGCCGGGCATCCTTGCCGGACAGCCCGACGCCCCGGACGTCTGCTTCGGTTCCGGCCAGGGTGATCCAGTTGGCGATTTCCTTGTTGATGGCCCCGGACAGGACCATCTCGGCCACATCCATGGTGGCCTCATCCGTCACCCTCAGGCCGTCGATGAAGGTCGACTTGACCCCCGCCCGGTCCAGCATGGCGCTGATCTGCGGTCCGCCGCCATGCACCACCACCGGATAAAGCCCCAGCATCTTCAGCAGCACGGCGTCGGCGGCGAACAGCCTGGCCACCTGCTCCTCGCCCATGGCGTGGCCGCCGTATTTGATGACGACCGTTTCGCGGTCATAGCGCTGGATATAGGGCAACGCCTCGGCCAGGGTCCTGGCCGTGGCCCAGCCCGCTTCTTCGACGCTGTCGTTCAAGACCCTGCGGCTCCCGTCCCTGTCTTGCCGGTCCGATAGCGGAGCGGACGCGTCATGTCACGGGGCAGCCCGGATGTGAACTGGCCGGCCGTGTCATTTTCGTGACGCGCCCCTACTTCTCTCCCGACCCGGGGTCTGTGACCGTCTCCGGCGAATCGACCGGGTTGCCGGCGCCGGCCGGCTCGGTCGCGGGCCGGGGCGGTTTGCCATCCCCGGCCGGGCGCAGATTCTCGTTTTCGGTTTCGGGATTGGATGGGCGGGAGGGATCGGTCATGGGCGACTCCTGGGACTGGAGTCCGCAAACGCTCTGGCGCCGGTCCGGCTCCATCCCCATCTCGGCATCGTCTGATACTTGCCCGAAGGAGACAGCCCTGCTAAACGCCCCGGCTCTGGCGATGGCCTGAGCGCCGAGGGAGACTCCCACGGCGTTTTTTGGTGTTGCTGAACGAGTGTAGCTCAGCTGGTAGAGCGTCGGTCTCCAAAACCGAAAGTCGCAGGTTCGAGTCCTGCCACTCGTGCCACTATTTCCGGCGGATCGTCATGACGGCCCGTCCCCACATTTGAGAGTTCCAAGACCCGCAATATGGCCAAGAAACCTGGCAAACTCGCCGCGATGAAGTCCCGCGCCGCCAAGAGCGCTGCGGTTGTCGCCGCGCCTGCCGGACAGGCGGCTGCCGCCGAGCCCAAGAAGCCTCGCACCAGCATCGCCGAGTTCTTCCGGCAGGTTCGCGCCGAGGGCCGCAAGATCACCTGGACCAGCCGCAAGGAGACCTGGATCACCTCGGTGATGGTCTTCATCATGGTGATCCTGGCCGCCTTCTTCTTCCTGTTGGTGGACTGGATCCTGTCCAACGGCGTGCGGATCGTTCTTGAACTCGTCAGCGGAAGCTAAGCCCATGACCGACATCGCCGCCGACAAGCCCGCCAACCCGCGTCACAAGTGGTACATCGTCCACGCCTATTCCAACTTCGAGAAGAAGGTGAAGGAATCCATCCTCGACCAGGCCCGCTCGCATGGCCTCGAGGAGTATTTCTCGGACATCTTGGTGCCGACCGAGGAAGTTGTCGAGATCCGCCGTGGCCGGAAGATCAATGCCGAACGCAAGTTCTTCCCCGGCTATGTGCTGGTGAAGATGGAAATGACCGACGAGGCCTATCACCTCATCAAGAACACGCCCAAGGTCACCGGCTTCCTGGGATCGGGCCTGAAGCCCATGCCGGTCTCCGAAAAGGAAGTTCAGCGTATCATCGGCGTCGCCGCCGAGGGCGCCGAACGGCCCAAGCCCACCATCAGCTTCGAGATCGGCGAACAGGTTCGCGTCACCGACGGTCCCTTCGCCAGCTTCAACGGCTCGGTGGAACAGGTCGACGAAGACCGCGCCCGCCTCCATGTCGCCGTCTCCATCTTCGGCCGCGCCACCCCGGTGGAACTGGAATACAGCCAGGTCGAAAAGATCAGCTAGACTTAAGTGTCATCCGGCCGGCGAGCACCATGCCGGATGGTCAGAATTTCCACCCGGTCCTTCTTGATCCTGTACCTGATCAAGTACGGTGCGATAGTGACAAGTTCACGCCGTCCATTGCCGATCGATCGTCCAATTGAAGGGCTATCGCCCAGCCAGTCCGCAGCACTCTTGAGCCGCAAGGCCATTCGTTGCGCCGCCAAGGGCGCAAATTGATCGATGTAGGTGTGGATGGCGCGGAGGTCTTCCAGCGCCCTTCGTGTCCAGACTACTTGAACCACGAGGGTGGCGGGGACTTGCTGTTGGCCGTGCCCCAGGTCTCCAGCCATTCAGAAACCTCGGCATGCGGCACGACACGTTCGGCATCAGCGTCGACTTCGCCTTCCAGCATGGCCTGTTCATCGGCCTCGCTATCTGGATGTTCGAAGATTGCAGGTTCAACCTTGGCCATACCCAAACCTTACCACAGCCTCTTCCCTTTCGGGAGAAGGATTTACAGAGCCCGCCCCATCCTGCTACAGGCCCCATCCCCGCGCCCTAACCGGCGCGGCTTTCGCTTTTGAAGCTCCGGCTTCGTCACCGGCGAAATCAATTCCGTGGGAGGGACGCCAAGCCCGCACCACGGCTTCAACCGGCGGCTTCCGGCCGCCAACGAGGAGACTATGGCTAAAAAGATCCTGGGCTACATCAAGCTGCAGGTGAAGGCGGGTTCCGCCACGCCTTCGCCGCCCATCGGGCCGGCGCTCGGCCAGCGTGGCGTGAACATCATGGGCTTCTGCAAGGAGTTCAACGCCCGCACCGAGAACGTGCCGAAAGGCACCCCCCTGCCGACGGTGATCACCGTCTATCAGGACAAGAGCTTCACCTTCATCACCAAGACGCCGCCCGCGACCCACTTCATCAAGGAAGCGATCGGCCTGAAGTCCGGCTCCAAGCTGCCGGGCCGTGATGTCGCCGGCCAGATCACGACAGCCCAGCTGCGTGAAATCGCCGAAAAGAAAATGAAGGACCTGAACGCCAACGACCTGGATGCGGCAACCCGCATCATCGAAGGGTCGGCGCGCGCCATGGGTCTTCGCGTCGTGGAGGCCTGATCACATGGCAAAGCAACCCAAGCGGGCCAAGGCCTGGACCGGCGATCGCCTCGCCATTCACCCCGTCGAAGCCGCCGTCAAGCTGGTGAAGGCCAACGCCACCGCCAAATTCGACGAAAGCGTCGAGATCGCCGTCAATCTGGGCGTCGACCCCCGTCACGCCGACCAGCAGGTCCGTGGCGTGGTTTCCCTGCCCTCCGGCACCGGCCGTGACGTTCGCGTCGCCGTCATCGCCCGCGACGCCAAGGCTGCCGAAGCCCTGGCCGCCGGTGCTGAAGTGGTCGGCGCCGAAGACCTGGTGGAGCGCATCCAGGGCGGTTTCATGGAGTTTGACCGCGTCATTGCGACGCCGGACATGATGGCTCTTGTTGGTCGTCTGGGCAAGATTCTGGGCCCGCGCGGCCTGATGCCCAACCCGCGTGTCGGCACCGTGACCCCCAATGTCGGTCAGGCCGTGAAGGACGCCAAGGGCGGCGCCATCGAGTTCCGCGTCGAGAAGGCGGGCATTGTCCATGCCGGCATCGGCAAGACCAGCTTCACCGACGAGGCCCTGCTGGCCAACGTCCGGGCTCTGGTCGATGCGCTGAACAAGGCCAAGCCGAGCGGCGCCAAGGGCGTCTATGTGAAGCGGATCTCCGTGTCCTCGACCATGGGCCCGGGCTTCAAGGTGGATACTGCTAGCATCGCTGGCTAGTCGGACAGTCCGTAACCCCTCACCCTCCCATGCTCCGCATGGGCCCCTACCTCTCCCTTCGGGTGAGGTAAATTCGCTGGAAAGCCTGGGGTCTTTACCTCTCCCAAAGGGAGAGGGAGGGGCCCGCGGCGCGTCAGCGACGGGGGAGGGTGAGGGGTTACGGTGACTGCCGTCTCACATCATCATCCCGGCAGGGCGCGGAACGCTTCCGCCATGCGCCAGTCATGCGCCTTCTCGATGGCCGAGGGGGCCACGGCCTTCCAGTATTCGGCGTCTTCAATGCGGGCCAATCCGGCCCGTTCCATGGCCCTCAGACGGCGGGCGGCCGCAATGCCCAGCATCCGCGCATGCTCGCCGCGCGGCGTGGGCTGGGACGGGGGCCGGAAAGGTCTCAGCCGACGGTAGTCATGGGCCTGCCAGACGGCGGCCTCCAGGGCTCTGGTGCTGTGGAACATGCCTTATACTCACTGGCCGGCGGGTCTTCTGACGGGCCGGCTTAAGGGGCGACCGGTCTTCCGCGGTCCCCAGTCGAATCCGCCAGGTCGGCGAACCGTTCCGTATCCTGTGGATAAAATGTGGAGAAATTAAGGGCTGTCGCCCTGACCTTGCCCTTGGGGCAGGCCCGGCTATCCTGCCGGGATGATCATCTCCGACCTGGCGGCCCTCGAGGCCCTCTATGACGCAACCCCCGCACCGGCCGCCATGGTCAAGGTCTCGGGCCGGATCACGCCCCACTACCGCGCCCTGATCGAGGCCTCGCCCTTCGTCCTCCTGGCCACCAGCGGGCCCGGCGGCCTGGACTGCTCGCCCCGCGGTGATGCGGCCTCGGCCGCCGTCATCCTCGACGACAGAACCCTGGTGCTGCCGGACCGGCGGGGCAACAACCGCCTCGACAGCCTGCGCAATGTGATCGCCGATCCCCGGGTCGCCCTGCTGTTCCTGATTCCGGGGTCTGGGACCACCATGCGGGTCAATGGCCGGGCGGTGATCAGTGCGGATCCGGACCTCCTGGCGCGCCTGGCGGTCGAGGGAAAAGCCCCGCGAACGGCCCTGATCATCACGGTGGACGAGGCCTATTTCCAGTGCGCCCGGGCCATTGTGCGCTCCGGCCTCTGGGACCAGGCGACCCAGGACCGGGCGGCGGGCCTGCCAACCCCGGGCCAGATCTTGGCCGGGGTCACAGGCGGCGAGGTGGGCGGCGAGGCCTATGACCTGGCCTGGCCGGAACGCGCCAGGGCCACCCTCTGGTAGGGCCGGATCGCCCGAAAGCACGACTCCCTCTTGAGTTTGCGCCGGCCTTCCTCTATACGCCGCCGCTTCCGTCGATCGGCCTTGTCCGACCGGCGGTCCTGTCCAAGAACTGCGGGGCGGTGGGGTCACCATCGCCTTTATCGAGGAAGAGCCCTTCCTTACCGCCGGGAGATGGGGATGCATGAGAGATCATCGCGCCGGCCGGCCTGTTCGGCCCGGGGGCGAGGTCACTGCTTCCTTCGGACAGTTTTAGTCGGCCAGAAGGCGGGGAGCCTGCTCCCGGCCCTTGGCCAAATTCGACGGCCGGATCGTCCGGTTGTCGCATCCGAGTAGGAGACCGCAATGGACCGCGCTCAAAAGCAGGCAACGATCGATACGCTCAAGGGCGTTTTCGCCGATGCCGGCGCCGTGGTCGTGACCCACAACATGGGTCTGACCGTTGCGGAAATGACTGTGCTGCGTGGCCGGCTTCGCCAAGAAGGCGCCACGTTCCAGGTGGTCAAGAACACCCTGGCCCAGAAGGCGCTGATCGGCGCGGACAGCGAAGCGGGCAGCAGCCTGTTCGCCGGCCCGTGCGCCATCGCCTATGCGCCGGATCCTGTGTCCGCCGCCAAGGTCATCACCCAGTATGCCAAGGAGAACGACAAGCTGGTCGTGATCGGCGGCATGATGGGCCCGACCCTTCTGGACGAAACCGGCATCAAGGCCCTGGCCGCCCTGCCGTCCCTCGACCAGCTCCGTGGCAAGCTCATCGGGCTTCTCCAGGCCCCGGCGACCAAGGTCGCTGGCGTTCTGCAGGCCCCGGCCGGCCAGCTGGCGCGGGTGTTCAACGCCTACGCCACCAAGGACGCTGCCTAGGCTCACCGTCATCTCCGCAGATACCCCTCACCATCCCTTCACCCCCACCGGGGCAACCCTCTAGGAACACCACATGTCCAAGCTCGAAAAGATCGTTGAAGAACTCTCGACCCTGACCGTCATGGAAGCCGCTGAGCTGTCCAAGATGCTCGAGGAAAAGTGGGGCGTCTCCGCCGCCGCTCCGGTCGCCATGATGGCTGGCCCGGCCGCTGCCGGCCCGGTCGAAGAAGCCGAAGTGCAAACCGAGTTCACCGTTGTTCTGACCGCCGGCGGCGACAAGAAGATCAACGTGATCAAGGAAGTCCGCGGCGTCCGTCCGGACCTCGGCCTGAAGGAAGCCAAGGACCTGGTCGAAGGCGCTCCGCAGAACGTCGTCGAGAACGTCTCCAAGCAACAGGCCGACGAAGTCGCCAAGAAGCTGACCGACGCCGGCGC
>CAMAVA010000151.1 GCA_945861515.1 Brevundimonas vancanneytii
GGCCCGGCCAATATCCTGATCATGCCCGCCATCCATTCCGCCTCGATCTCCACCAAGCTGGTGCAGAGCCTGGGCGGAGCCACGGTGATCGGACCCATCCTTCTGGGCCTGTCCCGCTCGGTGCAGATCTGCCCGCTATCGTCCTCGGTTTCGGGCATCCTCAACATGGCGATGATGGCCGCTTTCGAGCAGCCGGCGACGCTCGAGCGCTAGAGCATGGTCCGATAAGTGTGAAGCGGTTATCGGATCGAACCATGCTCTAACATTTTGAATAGGAGCCTGTTTTTCCGTTTTGATCGGTACGATCAAAACGGAACAGGCTCTAGAAACGGACGCCGAAAGGCGAAGCGGCCCCCTGCGGGGTCGCAGATATCCAATGGCCGGCGGTCCGCCGCCGGTCCGGGGACAAGGTCCCCTTCATGCGCCCGGTCCGTTCGGGCGCCTCTGAGACCAGACCGTGCAGGGACTGGCGCCCTGCGTCTGGCGTGACCCTGCCGTTTTCCCCCTGCGCCCGTTCTCCGGAACCGGGCGACGACCTGTATTGGAGACTCTCATGTCCAGCCCCGAGCCTGTGCTTGGCATCGACTTTGGCACCACCAACACCGTGGTCTCCATCACTACAGATGATGGCGATGCGCGACTGATCAGCTTTCCCAACGGGGATGAGACCCTGGTCGCCTTCCGCTCGGCCCTCAGCTTCCACGTCCCGGCCCACGATCCCTCCGAGCGGGTGGTCGAGGCCGGCCCCTGGGCCATCGAGGCCTATCTGGAAGAGCCGCTGGAAACCCGGTTCATCCAGTCCTTCAAGAGCTATGCAGCCAGTCCGCTGTTCACCGATACCGAGATCCTCCGCAAGCGCTTTGCCTTCGAGGATCTGCTGGCGGCCTTTCTGATCAAGGTCCGCGACCATGCCGGAAACGCCCTGGCCGACCTGCCGGCCCGGGTGATTGTCGGTCGGCCGGTCACGTTCGCGGGTCAGCGCCCGGATCCGGTCCTGGCCTTGAGCCGCTATCAGGCCGCCTTTTCGCGGCTGGGATTTGCCGACATCCGCTATGCCTATGAGCCGGTGGCGGCCGCCTTCTTCTTCGCCCGGCAACTGACGGCCGACGCCACCGTGCTGGTCGCCGATTTCGGCGGCGGCACCAGCGACTTTTCCCTGGTCCGGTTCGAGCGGTCGGGCGGCAAGGTGACGTCCCGGGGTCTGGCCAATTCCGGGGTGGGTGTGGCCGGGGACGCCTTCGACTACCGGATCATCGACCGGCTGGTCTCGCCACGGCTGGGCAAGGGGTCAGGCTACAGGGCTTTCGACAATGTCCTGCCCATCCCCAACCGCTACTTTTCCGCCTTCGCCCGCTGGGAACAGCTGGCCCTGCTGCGGGCCAGCCGCGACATGCGCGACATCCGAAGCCTGGTGCGGTCGGCGCTCGAGCCGGACAGGATCCGCGCCCTGGTGGAGCTGCTGGACGACAATCACGGCTACCGCCTCTACCAGTCGGTGTCCCGCTTCAAGGAAGCCCTGTCCGCCAGCCCGTCCGCGACCTTCCTGTTCGAGGCCGGCGACATCCATATCGAACAGGCGGTGGACCGGGCCGAGTTCGACGGCTGGATCGCCCCGGAACTGGCCGCGATCGAGGACGCCGTGAACGAGGCCCTGGCCCGGGCCGGCCTGGACGAGCGCGGCGTCGACCGGGTGTTCCTCACGGGCGGCTCATCCTTCGTGCCGGCGGTGCGCGGCATCTTCGAGCGCCGGTTCGGGGCGCAGAAGCTGGAGTCGGGCGCCGAGCTGGTCTCCATCGCCACCGGCCTGTCCCTGATCGGCGCGGAAGCGGATATCGATCTGTGGAGCGAACGCGCGTCCTGATCCTCCCCCAGGCGCGTCGCGCCGAAATGGCCCGGCGGCCCTGCGGGGGGAGCTTCAAGACCGCCAGCGCAGGGTGGCTGCCCTGACGGGGTTCTCGAAGGGGCGGCCGCTGGCGCGGGAGGCTGTCCATTCGCGCTTCAACTGCTGGTACCACTTGGCCTGGGTGTCGGCGTCGTCGATCCAAATCAGGCCGGGATCGTATTTCAGGCCTTCGTTCTGCAGGTTCACCATCTTGGCATCCTGCCGCAGGAAAGCCCGGGCCCCGGCGGCGACCAGGGGCCGCAGCAGCAGGAAGGCGGGGTGATCCGACCAGACGATCTGGGTGATGCGGGTGGCGGTGTCATGGACCGGGGTCAGGCAGGTCAGGGACAGGACCTGACGGGGGCCGATGGTGATATGCTCCCACCTCAGGCCTGGCAGGCGGAAGGTGATCTCGGTCAGGGGCTCGCCGCCCAGGATCGCATAGGCCCGGGAGTTTTTTGACGGCTCGTGGCGGACCATGGAAAAGCCGGCCTCGCGGGGCTCGAACTTCTTGGCCTTGTCATGCTGGGAACCAGCCGACCGCCACCACCATTGCTGGTGCACATAGGGGCCGTGGGCCGGATCCATCAGGCCGACCACGGCATGGTCGATGTGGCTGTCGAACACCATGCGATCGACAATCTTGGGCCCGCCGCCCACCACGCCGGGAAAGGTCGGGGGCGGCTCGGGCGGCTCGCCCTCGAACCTGGGGTCCGACGCCATCCAGACAAAGACCATCCCCTGGCTTTCGGCGACCGGATAGCGGCGCACCCGGATGCGGGTGATGTCGATCTCCTGGCCGCCGGCCAGGGACGGCACAGCCGTGCAGGCCCCGCCCTGGCCAAACCGCCAGCCGTGATAGGGGCATTCGACGCTGGTCTGGCCGTCGGCCTCGGTGGTGATCTTTCCGGCCGACAGCGGGGCGGCGCGGTGGGGACAGACATCCCGCAGGGCGAACAGCAGGCCCTTGCGGTCCCGGCCGATCAGCACCGGCTCGCCCAGCAGCTCATGGCGGGCCATGGATCCCGGTTTCACATCGCGACCGAGCGCCGCGAAGTACCAGATGTCTCTCAGAAAGCCGGAGCCGAACCTGGCCGGCGCGGCCTTGTCTGTCGAGGGGGGAGCAGGGGTTTCACCATCGGACATGGCTCTCCTTAGCCCTTCGGGTCGTCTGCTCAAAGAGGCCGCCGCGCGCGGGGCCTGCGACCGATGTTCATCGGGAGCTTACGCAGGGGACCGTCCTCGCCTATATCTGTCTGCATCGGCGCAGGCGCGCCGCAAGAGAGGGAGCTGCCCAGCCATGATCCGTCTTCGTTCGCTGTTTCGAGTCCTGCCCATCCTGGCCGTCGGCGCCTTCCTGGCCAGCTGCGGCATCAACACCATTCCCACCCGGGATGAACAGGTGAAGGCCGCCTGGGGCAATGTCCAGAACCAGTATCAGCGCCGCGCCGACCTGATCCCCAACCTGGTGGCCACGGTTAAGGGCTACGCCGCCCAGGAAAAGGACGTGCTGACGGCGGTGACCGAAGCCCGGGCCAGCGCCACCCAGGTGCAGGTGGATGCCTCCACCATCACCGATCCGGCGAAGTTCGCCCAGTTCCAGGCCGCCCAGGACAATCTGTCCGGCGTTCTGGGGCGGCTGATGATGATCCAGGAGCGTTATCCTGACCTGAAGTCCAACACCAACTTCCTGGCCCTGCAGAGCCAGCTTGAGGGGACCGAGAACCGGATCACCGTCTCCCGCAATGACTACAACGAGGCGGTCCGGGTCTATAACACTTCCCTAAGGACCTTCCCGACGGTCATCTGGGCCAAGACGCTGTACGGCAGCCAGAAGCCGGCCCAGCCCTTCACCGCAGCGGCCTCGGCCCAGACCGCGCCGACCGTCAGCTTCGATGCGCCGCCGGCGCCGGCCGCCAATGCTGCGCCCGGCTCCGCTCCGGCCCCGGCCCCCTAGGTGGACAGAACAGTCCTGGCGCCGGTTCGGGCCGGGCGGCTGGCGGTCTGGGCGATCGCCGCCTCTCTGGCGTTGGCCCTCATGGCCATGGCGATCCCGGCGTCCGCCGCCCCGGCATTCCCCAAGTTGACGGGTCGGGTGGTGGACCGCGCCAACCTGCTGTCCCCTGCCATCGAGCAGGACCTGGCCGGCAAGCTGGAAGCCCTGGAAACGAAGACGGGTCGCCAGCTGGTCGTGGTGACCCTGCCTGACCTCCAGGGCCTCGAGATCGAGGACTTTGGCTATCAGCTTGGCCGCGCCTGGGGCATCGGCGACGAAAAGACCGACAGCGGCGCCCTGTTCATTGTCGCGCCGAATGATCGCAAGGTCCGGATCGAGGTTGGCTATGGTCTGGAAGGTGTCCTGACGGACGCCCTGTCCAGCGTCATCCTGCAGTCTGCGGTCCTGCCGAAGTTCCGTGACGGTGACATGCCGGGCGGGGTTGTTGCCGGGACCGACGCCCTGATCGCCCAGCTCAGCCTGCCCGATGATCTGGCCAAGGCCGCTGTCCAGAAAGCGGCCACTAAACCAGCGTCGGAAGGGTTTCCCTTCGAGTTGGCCCCGGTCCTGTTTTTCCTGTTCATTGTCCTGCTGGTCGCCCTGTCCGGTCGCCGACGCAGGAGCGGGATTCTGGGATGGCTGCCCTGGATCCTGGCCAGCAGTGGCGGCTGGAGCAGTGGCTCCGGCGGCGGTGGCTGGTCTGGCGGCGGCGGCTCGTTTGGCGGCGGCGGATCCTCGGGGAGCTGGTGACATGAAGATGACCCCTGCCGATCAGGACCGTATCGCCCGGGCCGTGGCCAAGGCCGAGGCGAACACGGCCGGCGAAATCTACTGCGTGCTGGCCCCCAAGGCGTCCGACTACCGGGAGACGCCGCTGGCCTGGGCGGCCGGACTGGCCCTGCTGCTGCCGGCGGGGGCGCTGCTGGCCGGATTTGAGCCCAGCCTGCTCACCCGCCTGTTCGGGGGCTGGACCGTGAGTCACGCGGCGACGGCCGACCAGACCGTCCTGTCAGCCCTGACCATCTATGTCTCACTCCAGATCGCCATCTTCGTCCTGACAGCCCTGGTCGTCAGTATCGGTCCTGTCCGGCGCTGGCTGACCCCATCAGGACTGCGGGCCGAGCGGGTTCGCCGCGCCGCCCTGGACCAGTTCCTGAGCCATGGCCTGCATCTGACCCAGGATCGCACCGGGGTGATGATCTTTGCCGCCCTGGCCGAGCGGCGCGCCGAGGTGATCGCCGATGAGGGAATCTACAAGGCCGCCCCCAAGGCCGTCTGGGACGAGGTTGCCGCCCTGCTGGTTGCCGGGCTGGAAGAGGGCGCCGTCACTGATGGATTTGTCGCCGCCATCACCCGGTCAGGCGAAATCCTGGCGCAATATGTGCCGCCGCGCACCGACAATCCCAATGAACTGTCCGATCGGTTGGTGATGCTGGGCGGCGAGGGATAGCGGCGGCGCAGCCAGTCCTCAGGCCTGACGCTCGCGCTTTCGCAGATACATGGTGGCGTCCGCCTGGGCGAGGGCGGTCTCCGGATCGACGCCCGGGTCAATCCGCCGCACCCCGACACTGACATGGAGGGGCACCGACCACTCGCCGCACAGCACCGGTTCCCGCTCGATCAGCCGGACCAGGCTGTCGGCCTTGGCCTGGGCGGTGGCTTCATCGGCCTGGACCATGATCACGGCAAACTCATCGCCGCCCAGCCGGCCGACGATATCGCTGTCGCGAACATGGGCCGCAAGGCGTTCGGCCACGGCCCGCAGGGCGGCGTCGCCCGCAGCATGGCCAAAGCGGTCATTGACGTTCTTGAAGCCGTCGAGGTCCAGATAGACCAGGCTGGCGTCGGCGCCGTAGCGGGCCGCAAAGGTCGATATCCGGCCCAGTTCGCGCATGAAGGCGCGGCGATTGAGCACCGGCGTCAGAACGTCGCGATCCGCCAGGCCTTCCATTTCAGACAGTTGGCTTTTCAGCCTGGCCACCTCGCCGCGGAGATCATCGATCTCTCCCAGCAAGGTCTTTAGTGCGCCCTGAACCTGGGGAGTCAGCTCGGCCTCGGTCAGACCCAGGAAACCGACGGAGTCCGCAGCAGCAGGCTGGCCCGTCGCCTGGGCGCCGGCCGCAGTGAGGGCGCGTCGACGAATGGCGGAAAACGCCTCCGCTCTTGCGCCCGAAATCTTCATGACAGAATCATCTTTGATCGGCCCCGGATGACGGAATCTGACGCATTGGTTGCGGCGCCACAAGCGGCGCCTATACTCCGCGCCTTTCCGGGACCCCCGCCCGGATGGGGACGCAATGACAATGACCACTTCCACCCCGGTGGCGATCATCATGGGCAGCCGGTCCGATTGGCCCACCATGAAAGGCGCTGCAGAGAGTCTGGACGCCCTGGGCGTGGCCTATGAAGCCCGGGTGGTCTCGGCCCACAGGACCCCGGAACGCCTTTACAGCTTCGCCAGGGGTGCGCGGGCGGCCGGCTTCAAGGTGATCATTGCCGGCGCCGGCGGGGCCGCCCATCTGCCCGGCATGACCGCCGCTCTGACCGATCTGCCGGTCCTCGGGGTTCCGGTCGAATCCAGGTTTCAGAATGGCCTGGATTCGCTTCTGTCTATCGTCCAGATGCCGGCCGGCGTGCCTGTTGGCGCCCTGGCGGTCGGGGCCGCCGGCGCGAAAAATGCCGGCCTGCTGGCCGCCCAGATCCTGGCCCTGTCCGATCCCGACTTGACCGGCCGCCTGGCCGACTACCGCGCGCGCCAGACCGCCGGCGTGGCCGAAACGGTGGAAGACTGATGGCTGATTTCCCGCTTGCGCCCGGATCGACCCTCGGCATCCTTGGCGGCGGCCAACTCGGCCGTATGCTGGCCCTGGCGGCGGCGCGCCTGGGTCTGGACTGCGTGGTCCTGACGCCCGATAAGGACAGTCCCGCCTCGCGGGTGGTCAGGCAAACCTTTGTCGCCGCCTATGACGACGCTGACGCCCTGGCCAGATTTGCAGCCGCCTGCGATGTCGTGACCTTCGAGTTCGAGAATGTTCCAGCGGCCAGCATTGATGCGCTCATCGCCCTGGGAGCCGTTGTGGCCCCGGGGGCTCCGGCCCTGGCGGCTGCCCAGGACCGGGTTTCGGAAAAGACCTTCCTCAACGGGGTCGGCGCGGCCACGGTCGCCTTCGCGCCCATCAATCACTGGGAGGCCATCGCCCCCGCCGCTCATGAGCTAGGCTATCCGGCTCTGCTCAAGACCCGTCGCGAGGGCTATGACGGCAAGGGTCAGATCTGGATCGAGAAATCCGGGGACGAGGCCGAGGCCTTTGCGGCCATCGGATCCAGGCCGGCAATTCTGGAAGCCAGGGCCGACTTCGTCCGGGAGCTGTCGGTGATTGCGGCCCGGGGCCGGGATGGCGAGATCGCCATCTATCCCCTGGGCGAGAACCACCACGAAAACGGCGTGCTTCGTCGCACCACGGCTCCCGCCCCGGCTGATCAGGCAACCCTGGAACAGGCGGAACGGATCGCGGCCCAGATCATGGCGGGACTTGACTATGTCGGTGTCATCGGCGTGGAACTGTTCCAGCTGGCCGATGGTCGGCTGCTGGTCAACGAGATCGCGCCCCGGGTTCACAATACCGGCCACTGGACCCAGGACGGCTGCGCCGTCGACCAGTTCGAACAGCATGTCCGCGCCGTCGCCGGCTGGCCTCTGGGTTCGACCGCAATCCTGGCCCGGGTCGAGATGCTCAACCTGCTGGGGGATGAGGTTGAAGCCTGGCC
>CAMAVA010000152.1 GCA_945861515.1 Brevundimonas vancanneytii
TATGTGATCGAGTCGATCATGAAGTCGTTCGAGGCGGTCTATTGCATCAACGACACGACCCTGGCGGACGCCAACGCCAAGCTGCAGGAAGCCCGGGGCGAGAACCTCAAGGATATCATGCGCCAGGAAAAGAAGCGCCGCCAAGCCGAGGTCGGCGACGCAGCCGCCGACCAGGAGCGCGCCGATCGCAAGGCAGCCAAGAAGGCGGCCAAGATTGCTACGAAGAAATCTGACACCAAGGAAGTCGTGTCCGAGGAGGCTCGCGCTGCAAAACGCGCGATGCGGAAGGCAGAGAAGCAGGCGGCCTGACCGGCCAGCGGCGCCCCGCATTGCGAGGCGCCGCAGTTCGGCCCACCCTGTCACAGTCTGCCTGCAATGACGACCAGGTCGCTCCTGCCCGGAAGTGCCAGCGGGCGGCTACGCTCTCCGCAGATCAACCTGCAGGTCTGGGCTCGGACTCTGACGATCCCTTGGTCAGTAACTCCTCCGGAGCGAAGAACGGCCGCTCCGGGAGTGGGAAGGGCACATGGAGCCCGGCATTTCCCTTGATGGCCGCCTGTCTGTGCCAGCCAACCCAAGCCTCCCAATAGGACAGTCGAACCGCAGAGAAGCGATGCTCGTCAAAAGCAGCCGCGCCCGATTGGGTAATGGATTTTGCGTGATGCAGGCCGATGGACAAGGGCTTGGGAATCTCGGTGACGCCTTGGGCGCCAAAGGTTCGACGCGCTCGCCACAGGAACTCCGAGTCCGCGCCCGCCCGGACAGAATCGAAATAACCGATCTGACGAAAAGTCGATGCTCTGACGAACGTAGAAGCGGGGTTTTCATGCAGGATATGGCCTGCCCTGCGGACTATCGCATGGCCTTCCTCGTCCATGCGGTACCAAAGAGATGTGGAACAGGCCAGGCTTGGCTCGGCCTCCATCAAGGCTACATGTTCAGCAATTCGCTGCGGATGCATCCAGTCATCTGAATCATGGAACGTGTAATAGTCGGCGGCCACTTCCTGGACGGCCCGATTTTTGGCCCTGTATGTTCCGCCGTTCTCTGCCTGCTGAAGAAGCGTCAGGCGGAGGTCGCCTTCGGCCAGGCGACGCACCAAGTCGCATGTATTATCCTGACTGACATCATCCACCACGACCAGCCGAAGGTTCTGGTAGGACTGGGCAAGGACACTTCTAATCGCAGCCTCAACGGTGGCCTCGGAATTGTAGGTGGTCATGATCACGACCACCCTGGGGCCATCCTCAACCCTGACCGGAGCAGCGGCCTTGCCGTTGCCAGCCAGGAAAGGCCCCGTCTCGAGATCGGACCCAGGCGTCGAGAGCCCGTAGAATCCGAAGAATGCCTCTATGCAACGCGCCTTCTCCTGAGGTCGTCCAAGGGCATGATAGGCGTTCGCCAGGCACAGATGCAGGTCCCGGGCGCTTCGGTCCACCTTCATGGCGACCAGGGTCTTGGCGAGGGCATCTTCCGCACGGCCCTCACTGATCAAGGCATCGATCAGGATGAGTCGCGAGGAGGTGGGGAACTTGTTGGACAACTCCTCGGAGAGTCGAAAGTAGAGCGACCCCAGGCTGGGGTTCTCACGGCTGACGATGACGCCGAGCTGGAAGTAGCTCTCCCAGTCTGTCGGATCATCAATGGAAAGATCCCGCAGATGCTGGACGGCCTCCGGCACACGCCCGGTCCTCAGACAGGATCGCGCCAGATGATGACGGGCGCGACGCCCGTCCGTCGCATTCAGCCCCTGCAGACAATCCGGGTCGGAGACAAGGCGCGTGAAGGTCTGGAAGGCGGTCTCTGCAGCGTTCATCTCCAGCATGGCCCGACCGAGATAGAATTCGAGATAAGGCCATCTGGCAGTTGCGCGCGGGTCAGGCGCGATGAGCTTGTCGTGAAGCCGCCAGAGCTTCTCGAGATCCTTCTGATTGTAGAGCAACCTTGGGACCTCCCTGGAAAGGGAAGGACTCGGGGAGCCAGCCAGTATCTCCGCGATGGCGTCGGCATCGAGGGCCGCAATCGCCGGCGCCGACAGGACGGCAGGCGGTTGACTGGCTTTCTGCTTTTCAGACGGCGCGCTCGCAGACTGGACCGGCGGGGCCGTCGGCTGAAACAGGCATTGAGCCAGCAGAGCCTGCCCATCAAACAGGACCAGTTTCCAGACTGGATCTCCGCCGCCCAAGGCCATTGCCAGGGCGTCTCTGGGAACATGAAACCGGACCATCTCGGCCCTTCGGCCAAGTGTGAACAGCCCGCCAGGATCAGCCAGGGCTAGCTCCTTCAAGGGCCGGCCCTCTGTCGAAGCGATGATGCGGGCGCCCCGGCCCCCGTCCGGAGAGACCAGCCAGCCCTGAAGCGTCTCCGGGGACCCCGGCCCGAACCCTGCCTGCAAGGTGCCGACCGACTGGTTTCTAACCTGGATAGGGCCAAAGGAGATGGACCCGCAACCGGGAGACATCTGCAGACTGAGATAGGTCTCCAAAGGCAGCGGCTCATCCGGACCCCCACAAGAGAAGGTCCATACGTGCGGGCCAGCCGCTAGGGGATCAACACCATGGGCGAGCTTTCGCCATAGAAACAACTCGCCGTCGGTTCCACGCGCCAGGATGGCAACCTGTTGCAGGGGTTTTGTGTCCGCCTGACCGGAAAGCTGCAGCACCACCTGAAAGGAGAGGTGGGCCTGATCGGGTAGCGCATCGGCGCTGGCGGCCAGATCAAGCGGCGCAAGCAGTCGGACTTCGCGGGTCTCCAGATCGGGTTCGATCGTCAGCCAAGCCGGGCTTGAGCCCTGGCTGGCCGAGACGACGATGCGGCAGAGTTGTGCTTGGGGAATGGACTTGAACTTGACAGCCGCCACCCTCCCGATCGGCGTGGACCGCTTGCGCAGCGCCGGTTCGGGAATGGTGGCCCTGTTCCATTCAAAGCTCTGGGTGAAGACTGGCCAGCCAACCACCGCTTCGGTTTTCGGGCGGATAAATCTAGGAAACCGGATGGTTGCCCCCAGGATGTTACGGACGACGAGAACCGATCAACAGGCGACCCAACCGGAAACCTTCAGGCTAGCGATCATTTATAGCGCGCCAGCCAGGCATTGGCATGCCCGCCGAACATTTCCGCCGAAAGTTTGAGTTCGTCCTGAAAGATCTCCTGAATGTAGGCCTGTATGTCCTCTGACAGAACCAGCTTCTCTTCCTTGGATTTACGATTGAATCCCGGGGGAAACCGGCTGGATTTGGATGGATCAGCCCCAAGGAAGGTGAGGATATCGGACCTGAGCACATCGGGTTGGGCGATGAGATCATCAAAGAAGAAATAGGCAAACTGGGCAGCTGGCAGTCTTGAACCCCAGTTCTTGACATAGCGGGTGGCATAGGAGCGCCGGCCAAAGGGGCCGCCTTCAAAGAACGTCTTGAAAGCTTCAAGTTCGCGGAAGGACGCTTCCGGAGCTTTTTGTCCACGATAGGCCATTCCGATCTGCGAAATCGCCCGCTTGACCGGATCACGCAATAGAATCAATATCTTGGTCTTTGGAAACCGAGCCACAAAGGCATCGATCTTCTCTTCTTCGATGTTGCTGTAGGCAGGCGTGATGTCGCCCGCAATCAGTTCACCCTTCTGCCGAAACAGGGCGGCATAGAGATCCAGATTGTTGCCCTTGCCGATGCAGGCCTTGGCGCATTCGTAGAAGTCCCGGTCACGCTCATCGAGCTCCCGTCGGTCCTTTCTGTTCCGACCGCGGCTGGCCCGGTCGAAGTCAGACAGGACCTTGGTGATCGTGCTTGCCACTTTCTTGTTTGGAAAACTCTTGTCCAGGAAATGGAGTTCCTTGACGGGCGGCATCCAGAAGTCCGGATGAAATTGCAACTGGTCATAGAGCCAGCCGGTTCCAGCCTTCTGAAGGCCGATGCAAAGGAAGTCAGGACCGTCGTTCACGAGGCCTCCCAATACCAAAGATTGTGGACATCACCGGCGATGGCGGCTGTCCAGCGAGACCGCACCGGCTTCGTTCCGGGCCGGCCACCGTCTCGCTGGGCAGATACTCAAGGGGGCATGGACTATTGCCATTTCCCGCCCCGGGCCACCTGGGCCCAGGCCGCGCCCTCGCCTTGGGCGTCTTGGACGCCCCTCAACTAGTCAGCGGACGGCTCATCCCCAGTGTTGATGAGCTTTTCGATCTGCCGACGAAGTTTCTTGAGGGGCTTGAGGAGATCAGTTCCAATGGACACAGCTTCATCCTTTGGCGCCGCTGTCATATACTGAATTGTCAACTCGATATTACCCAGCAGCTGCCTTGCTGCATACTCACGCTCCATAAGGAAGGTCTTGCGTCGCTCGTCCTTGAACGCCTCAAACTCTTCGATCTCATTGGCCGTCAGCTTGGCCCGATCTTCATCCGTAATGACCAATTCCGGATGCTTCAGTTTGGCGAGCACCTCGGTGACCGGCAGCTGTGTTTCCTTGTCGACCGCATTACGGATGAGGCGAACCGACTTGCCGCGCTCTCTGATTTGCATTGTTTCTGCTCACCTTGCTGGTTAAGCGCCCCCGAGCTGGCCCGGAAGCACGAGATCATGGTTCAGTCCACTAAGGCCAATCGTTTGGCGATTCAACGCCCCAGACATTTCGACCCCGAAGCCTTGTTGGGGTCGCAGGCCGGCCCTGGTCAAAGCTCTTTATGCTGGCTCCAAGACAGGCCCGATAAGGATGCTGCAACAGCGGCAGCAGACCGTCCATCAACAGCCCGTGGGAATTGACTATTCTGCAGTCGCTTCATTGGACGCCTTAGACAACGACAGGGCTCTTTCTGTCAGGGACAAGGCATGTTGATACTCGCCCAGTTCAAGACAAGCAATCGCTGCGAAACGGCAGAGCCGGTGGTTCTTCAGGGGCGCACTCCAGACCTGCTTGAGCAGGTGACGTGCGCCCTGCTTGTCACCCTTGGCTGACGTCACACGGGCGGCCAGGCAGATCGCCTCTACCCGTATGCCGCTGCGCACGGAGCGCATATCGCCCAAGGCTGCGAAACTGGCCAGGACCGTTTCGTAATCACCGTTGGGAAACGCAGCCCGCATGGAAGCGAGCAGCGCCATCCTCTCGTCGTCCAGATCCTTGTCAGCCATATTGATCATCCCCCATTTGGCGTCGAAAGGCACATGCCACAATCAAAGTGGCGCGTGCAGTGTGTAAACTATGCTGCACCTGTGTTGATCAACTCTTGTTGATCTTTGCTTTTCCAGACACGCATTAGCATCTCGTAGTCAAGACTATTCGTCTCTTTGAACCATTCCTGGTCATCATTGCTCAAGGTCAGGTCTGTTTCACTAAGGGTGCTGCTGACCAGTGCAGCCGTGCGATTGACCGGCTTCACCAGGGCGTCAATTCCGATCTTGCTCAGTTCGGCGTCCAGATTGTCTCGCTCCAGCAGAATCACGGATCTGAAACTTTCCAAAACCTGCATGGCCCGCTCCAGCTGTTCCGGGCCCAAAGGTTCGAGCGCACTCATGGAGCACAGCTTGCGTGTATAGTAGTTCGAAGTCCGCGACAGCGGACCTTTTTTTGTGAATGAGAAGTTCATAAACTCCTTGAAGTTGACATCCTTGTGAACAGATCCATACAGTTTTGCAAATCGATAGTGTGAGCTCGCACGAGACAATGGATCCCGCAGGACGGTGAACAGATCAATTGGGACGCCGCAGGCAAGATACTCAATTTTCGGGAAGTCGAACTCGGATGCTATAAACTGCACACCCGATTCATGAACATCGGTCAGCAGGCGTTGCACTGACCCTTCCGACAGTTCTGTAAACCGGACGGTCCGCCCGCTCGGTCGAACCATGTTTCCATTGCGATGATTTTCTGCAAGCTTCAGCTTTGAGAGCTTCGCCTTCCGAACAACGGTCGACCCGGCGCACTTGTGCATGTGTAGAAAGAAATACATTTCTCGATCACTTGGCTCAGTTGTCTCTTTTGCGGCAACGGCGGAAACCAGTCATGCCAGCATGGACTCGCAGTTGGATCTGGCGTCTGAAGTTCCTAGTCAAGACGCGGATAGTTGTACTCCGCAAACTCTTCAGCAAACAGAGAATTTATTCTGGAGATCTGATTGTCCGTAAAGTGATTTCGCGGGTCGATCTGGTCCGAAAGAAGGCCCTTCTTTGCGTGAGGAAGCGTCGGTGGATTCTCGATACCGAGCTTCGCCATGAAGGCGGCGAAGTCTTCAGCCAGATTTTCGTAGCGCATGATCTCGGCGGCCAAATTTCCGTCAGCGTCCCGATATTTCTTGATATTGATCAGCTTCTTGATCGACCCACTGTCGAACAGGTCATTGATCGCAGCCTGGAGAGCTTCCGGCGTTGACACCATGACGCCCGTTTCCTTGTAACCGGTCGCCGCCTGCATGTTGGCCAGGGAAAGAACCTTGCTGTAGGGATTCCGGTCAACCGCGACAATCCGGTATTCGCCGCGTACATCTCCACAGAGTTCGAGAACCCGCGTCAGCGGCATGTGGTTGCCGAAGGGGCCTTCGGGCGGACGAATCTTGCTCAGCTTGCGGGGTTGGGCCACCTTGAGTTGCTCAATGAAGGCCCGCTCCAGGTCCCGGTCGCCGCTGTAGTTCTGGGCCTCGGCCCCCCGTTCCACTCTCAAAAGCTCATCGGACTGTCCGATGGGCGTCAGGATATCGTCAGGCCCGCAGATCGTCGAAAGCGCGATCTCCGTGCTGGTCCCGGCAACCTTTCGGCCCTTGATGAAGATGAACTTGTGAAGCTTGGAAAAAATCATCCGGCGACCCTATCAGGCAGGACTTTCAGGTTTGACATCAGCGGCTCTCGCCGCCAATGCCGGCGCGACGCGAAGGAATTCAATAGGCATTGTAGCTCTTTTCTTCCACAATGGCGGACCCGAGCAGGTCATTCAGCTGGCGTTTGACCGCCGCCCGGTGGTCATTGCGCATATAGACTTTCCGGGCCAGTTCAATGAAGGGTTCGCCGAAGCTTTTGCGACGCTCGCAGTCCCGCTTGCCGTCCTCGACGTCCCACAGCTCGTTGTTGACGTCGTACAGGGCCTGATAGAGGTCCTGATAGTCGGGCCCGCCAGACAGGTGCTCCTTCTCCACAGATTCCAGAAGCTCCAGTTCCCGGCTGACATTGGCGATCTTGGCCGCATCATCGAGACGCGACTTCTTGATGCGAAGAATGGTGATCTTGTCCAGCAGCTCGCCGGCCGATACGGGCACCAGTATCATCGGAGGTTTCCTGTCTTGGTCATGCAGCGCTGGCCTTGGCGGCCTTGGGGGCCGCAGGCTTTCGGCGTCGCTTGGGAGGCGTCGCTCCGGCATCGGCAGCGGGGGGCGTCTGGTCTGCGGACGAGGGCGGCGCCGTCTTGGCAGCAGGCGACTTGCGACGTCGCTTGGGCGGCGTCGCCCCCGCATCGTCGGCAAGCTCCGCCGGGTCTGTGACCGATGGCGATGCCTGCGTGGTCGCAGAAGTCTTGCGACGGCGCTTGGGGGCCGGGGGCGAATCCCCGACCGTCAGCCGGGCGACCAGGGCGTCGAACACCTGGGTCACCTCATCCAGTGGCACCTCGCCGATGCAGCGGCATTGGGCCGAAAGGAATACCGCTGTGTCCTTGCATTCGC